>CALVMV010000015.1 GCA_944349375.1 uncultured Clostridia bacterium | reverse complement strand
GAACCGGATGGGAGCCATGTGAGCCACCGGCCCAAAAGAGGGGGCATATAACTGGCCCGCGTGCGCTCCCAACTGCGCTACAGGCCCATATTTGGTTGTTTTGTATATTTTCGCTCGGTTTGTTTGTGCAGTTTGCTGTTCTGGCCGGGCCCGTGTTATGTTGCGCTGGCTCTCCCAACTGCGCTACAGGCCCGTATATAAAAATTTTGCAGGCGCAACGCCTAACACTCAAGTATTATAGCATAATTCGGACGGTTGTAAAGAGGTTTTTCAAAAAAAGTGAAAAGTGATATTGATAAATCGCCGGAAATGATGTATGATATCAAATACAGCCTTCCAGCGGACGGCGCTGACGCGTCCGGTCCGAGGCAAGGCCGCACTAGTCGGGGAGTTAGCGGTGCCCTGTACCTGCAACCCGCTACAGCAGGGATGAATCCCGGCCCCCGGATCTGCGTTGTGTCGTCTGACCCTGGTAAGTAGTGATGATGGATCGGTCCCGCGCAAGGTTGCACCGTGAACCGTGTCAGGCGGGGAACCGAGCAGCACTAAGCGGACCGTGATCTGTGCCGCGGGGGTCCCGCTCCTGAGCCGGCTGCCGGGGTAACGGACATAGCGCTGATTCCAAAGGCCGGTGTGCGGTCTTGCCATGAGCCGGACAATTAAGGGAGGGGTGAAGCGACGCGGCTTTCCGCATCCTCCGCCCCTCCTTTTTCATTTTTATGGCGAGGTGACCGGTGTGTATCAGGCACTGTACCGAAAATGGCGGCCCCGTACCTTTGATGACGTGGTGGGGCAGGCCCATATCACCGATACATTGAAGCGGCAGGTGGAGACCGGACGGCTCTCCCATGCGTATTTATTTACTGGTACCCGGGGGACCGGCAAGACCACCTGTGCCAAGATCCTGTCCCGGGCGGTCAACTGCGAGCACCCGGTGAACGGCAACCCCTGCAATCAATGCCCCTCCTGTCTGGGGATCGAAAACGGCTCCATTCTGGATGTGCTGGAGCTGGACGCCGCCTCCAACAACGGTGTGGACCAGGTCCGTGCTCTGCGGGATGAGGCGGTCTATACTCCGGCGGCGGTGCGCAAGCGGGTATACATCGTGGACGAGGTCCACATGCTCTCCACGGCGGCCTTCAACGCCCTGCTGAAGATTTTGGAGGAGCCTCCCGCTCATCTGATGTTCATTCTGGCCACCACCGAGCTCCACAAGGTGCCGGCCACCATCAAGTCCCGGTGCCAGCAGTTTGCCTTCAAGCGGATTCTGCCGGGGGATATTGCCGCCCGGCTGGCCTATGTGGCCCGCCAGGAGGGCCTGGAGCTGAGAGGGGAGGGGGCCGAGCTGCTGGCCCGGCTGGCCGACGGCGGCCTGCGGGATGCCCTGTCCCTGCTGGATCAGTGCGCCATTCCGGACGGCCCCATCGGCGCCCAGGAGGTGCTGGACGCTCTGGGTCTGGCGGGCAACCTGGAGACTGCCCGCCTGATGGAGCAGATTGGGGCGGGGGATACCGCCGCCGCCTTGGAGACCCTGGCCCGGCTGTACGGCGCGGGCAAGGAAGTGGGCAGTCTGCTGGGCGAGCTGTCCGCCCTGGCTCGGGACCTGCTGGTAAGGAAAACCGCGCCCAAGGGTGGGGCGGCCCTGCTGACCGGCGGCTATGACGAGAACACCATACGTAAGCTGTCCAATCTGTTCCAGATACCCCGGCTGGCCCAGATGCTGGGTGTGCTTCAGACTACCATTGCGGATCTCTCCCGCAGCGGCAACCGCCGCACCGACGCGGAGCTCTGCCTGATTCGGCTGTGCGACCCGGTGCTGGATGAGAGTCTGGCCGGACTCAATGCCAGACTGGCCAGGGTGGAGGAATTGCTGGCCGGCGGTATTCCCACCGCCTGTGCCGTACCGCCCGTGCCCCAGAAGCGGGCCCAGGAGCCGGCGCCGGTGCAGCAGAAGCAGCAGGCGGACGCGCCGCCCTGGGAGGAGGAACGGCCTCCGCTGCCGGAGGAGCCGGGAGAGCCGGTGGGCTATGAAATGGAGCCTGCGCCCGAGCGGAAGTCTCCGGCACGGGAAGCGCCTGCCCCTGCGCCTGCGGCGGCCCCGGCGGCCGATCTGTGGCCCGGCCTGGTGGCGGGACTGCGCAGCCGGTTCCCGGCGGTGTACCCCTTCCTCAGCAACCCCGCGGCAGTGCAGGGCGTGCTGGATGAGAGTACGCTGACCCTGTGGGTGGACACGGAGTTCACCAAGAGCATGGTGGGCACGGCGGCGCTGCTGTCGGCTTTGGAGCAGATGGCTGCCGCTCAGACAGGCAGCCCGGTGCGCTGCGTGGTCAAGGTGGGGGCTCCGCCCAAGGCGGCGAAGGGTACAAAGGTCCCTGCCGAGCACGACAATTTAGACGATCTGCTGGCCATGGGTCAGCAGTTTGACAACATTATTATTCAGGAATAAAAGGAGTTGCGACCTATGGCAAAAGGATTCAACAGCCGCGGATTTGGCGGCATGGGCGGCGGCATGAACATGAATATGATGAAGCAGGTCCAGAAGATGCAGCAGGACATGATGAAGATGCAGCAGGAGCTGGAGAACAAGACCTATACTGCTGCCGCCGGCGGCGGTGCGGTGAGCGCCACCGTCACCGGCAAGCGGGTACTGGAGAGCGTCACCATCGACCCCGACGCTGTGGACCCCGAGGACGTGGAGATGCTGCAGGATATGATCGTGGCGGCTGTGAACGAGGCCCTGCGTGCCGCGGAGAGTGACTCCGCCTCCTCCATGCAGCAGCTGACCGGCGGGCTGAACCTGCCCTTCTGAGCAAGTAACTGACAGGGACTGGCAGCATATGCGGCCAGTCCCTGTGCTGCGGTATGGGGAGAATCGGAAAGGGTGAGAGAATGGAGACGGAAGAATTCATTCAGATGTCCGAGCGGTTCCGGATCGGCGCTCTGCTGGCGCTGACCGGTGGACTGCTGGACGCCTATACGTATGTGATGCGGGGCGGCGTTTTTGCCAATGCCCAGACCGGCAATATCGTGCTGCTGGGTGTGCGGATGATGGAGGGGGACTGGAGCGGTATGGCCCACAGTTTTCTTCCCATTGTGGCCTTTGTGGCGGGGGTGATTGCGGCGGAGTTCATCAGGGAGCGCTGTCGGCGTCTCCATGAGGTACACTGGCGTCAGGTGACCGTGGGGCTGGAGCTGGCGGTGCTGGTTCTGGTCTCCTTTCTGCCCCAGGCGCTGAACGGTGTGGCCAATGTGGCAGTCTCTTTTGTGTGTGCGGTGCAGGTGGAGAGCTTTCGGAAGGTGCGGGGCAGTGCCTTTGCCACCACCATGTGTACGGGCAATCTGCGCAGCGGCACGGAGCAGTTTTATCAATTCCTTCGTACCGCCCGGCGGGAGCATCTTGTGCGGGCGGCGCGGTACGGCGGTATCATCCTGTTCTTCATTGCCGGAGCGGCACTGGGCGCCTGGTGCAGCGGGCTGCTGGGCCTGTATACGGCCGCTGTGGGATGCGTGCCCCTCCTCATGGCACTGTACCTGATGTGTTTTCAGAAAAATCCTGAGGATTTTGAAAAAAGTCCTTGACAACTATAAAAGCATCTGATAAAATAAAATGCGTTCGGTCAAGAGAACAGAACGCATTTGGGGGTATAGCTCAGCTGGGAGCGCCAGCAACCGCATGTGACGACCCCTCAACGCGAGGAAATGACAATTTAATCAAAACCCCGGAAACTCAG
>CALVMV010000014.1 GCA_944349375.1 uncultured Clostridia bacterium | reverse complement strand
GCCCTGATGCGTCCCTCCAAGAGCGTACAGGACATGGAGCTGTCCAGCCTGAAGAAGAAGTACAAGGACAAGCGCTTTGCCGCCGGCTGCTCCCGGGAGACCATCGCCCAGGGCGCCCAGATGCTGGGCTGGGAGCTCAACGACCTGCTGGAGCGCACCCTCCAGGCCATGAAGGACTGCGAGGCCGACATCGAAGCCCAGTGCGCCGGGCTGTGACCCAGGAAACCAAGAAACTCCGCAGCATGCTGCGGAGTTTCTTTTTACCTCAAAAATTATTGACAAACAATAATTTATCTGATATGCTCAAGACGAACTTAAATAAAACAATAATTCGAGGTGAGGGACATGACACGCAAGCACATTGTGATCCTGCTGTGTGCCGCTCTGGCGGGAGCCCTGCTGGGGCTGGCTATACAGGCTGCCGACCCTAGCGGTCTGACGGACCTGCTGTCCGCGCCGGGCCAGGGGCTGCGTGCGCTTTCCCTGGCCGGTCCCTGGGGCAACCTGGGGGCCTGGGCCATCACCCTGGCAATCGTCCTTCTGCCTCTTTTGCTTCTGGTACTGCCAAGAGGCCGGGGACCTCTGGTGTGGGAGGACTGGCTGCTCCCCCTCACCGGCGCGGTAGGGTTCTGCATGGTGTTTTTCTCCGTCAATCCCACCCTGCTCCCCCTGGTCCTGCCCCAGACCTGGCCCTTTGCCTCCCTGTGCGTCTACTGCTCTCTGCCGGTGGCCTGGCTGGTCCTGCGGGTGCTGCGCCGCCTGGAGAGACAGGAGACCGGGCAGCTGGCCGGAGTGCTCCGCGTCCTGCTGTGGGCCTGCGCCCTGCTGGCGGCCTTTGGCACCGCCTTCAGCCGCATCGGCGGGTTTGCCGGTCAGGCTGCTCAGGCCCTGTCCGGCGCCTCCGGCACAGAGTTCTTCCCCATGGTGGACAGCATGACGGATGCCGTGATCGGCGGGTTGATCCTCCAATTTATTCTGCTCATTCCATCTCTGGCGGCCGACCTGTTCACCGCCTTTTTGCTGGCGCAGGCAGCCTCCCTCACCGCTGTACTGAAAGAGGGGCTGTTCAGCGGGGAGGCGGTGGAGCGGTGCAGCAGCACCGCCCGCTTTTGCCGCCGGATGGTGGTGTGGTCCGCCCTGCTCACCATTCTGCGCAATCTGCTCCAGCTTCTCTTCCTGCCCTGGCTGCTCCAGTCCGATTTTCAGTTGTATATCCCCCTGTCCTCCCTGGTGCTGGCCGCCGCCCTCTATCTGCTGTGCCGCTGCCTCCAGCAGGGAAAAGAACTCCAGGAGGACAACCAATCCATTATCTGAGGTACCGCCATGGCCATTACCGTACATTTAAGTGAGATTCTGAAAGATCGCCACATGACCGCCAAGGAGCTGTGCGCCAAGGTGGGCATCACCGAGGCCAACCTGTCCATCCTGCGCTCCGGCAAGGCCAACGGCGTGCGCTTCCACACCATCAACAAAATCTGCTACTACCTCAACTGCGACGTGGGAGATATCCTGCGCTTCGACGGACGATTGGAGGATGAGGATGATGACAGCAAAGAGACGCCCTGACCGCCGGCTCCTGATCCCCGTTCTGGGGATCGCCGTTGTCCTGCTGCTGGTGCTGCTCCGGCCGGTCAGCCTGGCCCGGCCGGAGGCCCAGAGTCCTACCCAGGACCGCTGGGTAGGCTATTATATGGTCTACCGGTCCTTAACAGAAAATAGCTTTGCCCAGGAATGGGAGACCTATGGAGACCTCAAAATCCTGAATGCCAAGCTTCAGAGCGACGGCAGATACTCCTTCACCGATCTGGAAGGGCAGGCTCTGTTCTTTGACTTCCTCCCCCCTACCGATCCTGATGACCCCTATTCCGCTACCGTCGCCGTCCAAAGCGATGTGGCTCACATGGCCCACAATATGCATATCACCGATAACGGCAACACCGAAACTCTCTCCGGCACCCTGTATTTTGGCGCCCCCGCCACTCCGGCGCTGGGCCAGCAGGATTACATTTGGACAGCCTGCCAGGTCTACCAGCGGGAAGACGGCTCCCTCTATCTGACCCGGGGACAGTCCTACGGCGGCGGCGGCTTTATCCTCAAGCAAGAAACCAAATATACCTCCACCCTCAACGGTGCCACGACGAAAGATACTCTCTCTGTTGAACTGCGTATGGAGATGATCCCCCGCACAATGTCCTGCACCTTCTTCCAGCTGGATGAGAACGGGGCTCTTCTGGACCAGACTACGCTGACCGAGGCCGAGGCCCTGGCCCTCACCGACGGCAGCTGCCAGCTCCCTCTGGCGGAGGGCACAGCCTGCATCCTGATCCGTCAGGATGAGGAGCAGGACGGCACGACCTATACCACCCTTACCCCCCAGGCCGACGGCAGCTTTACCGGAGAACTCTGGTTCCTGGACCAGCGCGGGATCGGCGTTCCTGTCTCTGTTCAAACCAGTTCTGAATGAATAAAAAAACAAGCCGCAAGCGAAATCGCTTGCGGCTTGTTGGCGCAGAAGGAGGGATTTGAACCCTCGCGACGGTTTCCCGCCCTACTCCCTTAGCAGGGGAGCCCCTTCGGCCACTTGGGTACTTCTGCGTGCCGAATGAATTTGACAAATAAAAAGTGTGGCGGAGAGAGTGGGATTCGAACCCACGGATGCTTCCACATCGCCGGTTTTCAAGACCGGTTCCTTCAACCACTCGGACATCTCTCCACGTCCTGTCCAGGTCAAATGCAAAAAAGATTATACTATAGGCCGTTGGTCTTGTCAATGTTTTTTTGAAATTTTCTTTCCCACGATGACTGCATAAAGAATCCCCGCCGCGCAGATACGCGGCGGGGATTCTGGTTACGCAAAGAAGGCGTGGGCGCCGATGGTGGCTACATAGGTGCAGTTGCGGTTGAACCAGCTGCTGGAAGAGATGGAGGGGTTGATGAAGTACAGGGCGTTGCCTGCAGTGTTGACACCCTCCATAGCCAGCTTGGCAGCGATCACGCAGTCAGCGGGGGGCGTCCGCTGGATCCGGCCGTTGGAAGCCGGAGTGAACTGATTGCGCTGGAAGATCACGCTGTACACGGTGTTGGGGAACTGAGGACTGGCCACGCGGTTGAGCACCACGTTGCCCACGGCGATCTTGCCCTCCATGGACTGGTTGCCGCTCTCGCAATAGATGATGCGGGAGAGCCAGTACAGATCCTCCTGATCATAGAAGCTGTCACCGGAAGCGATGGGACCGCCGCCGGAGGTGATGGCGATCACGCTGTCATCGCCGTTCCAGGTGACCTGGGCGCCCAGCGCCTGGCACAGGGTCCGCACCGGCACCATGACCGTGCCGTTCTCCAGCTTCACGCCGTCGGCCACATACAGGTAGCGGCCGTTGGCCACAATATACTTGGCTCCGGGCTTCATTTCCAGCTTCAGGCCGGTGGCGGTCACTTCCGCCTGGCCGTTGTTCCATACGGCGACAGCCTCGGGATAGAGGGCCTGCACGATGGGCCAATAAGACACGTACGTCGTTCCATTCTCTACTTTGCTGGCAAACTCAGTCACCAGAGACGTACCGTTTACTTCAAAGCTGACGCCGCTCTCAGCAGCGTACGCAGGGCCGGTCAGAGACACACAAAGGACCAGGCTCGCGAGCGCGCAAAGGGCTCGTTTTTTCATTGTTAGGAATCCTCCTGTTACAGACTGTTACTTGTTGGTCACTGTTTTGTAACCACATTGTAACCTCTTTGCATTCAAAAAGTCAATAGGAAATTTTGCATGATTTTCTGAATCCCTTGTGCCCCAATGGTTTCAAGCTTAAAATATTTTTTGTTGTCGCAACTTTTTTGCCGTTTTTGTCGACATAACTGGATACAAATAATAACAAAAAGAAACAAAAGTTGTGCCCCTCTTCCCCCCTTTTTACTCCTTCGGGGCGTTTCTTCCTGCTCCTGCTTCCCGTTGCCACCAGCCCATCCGGTTAACCTTATTATATTAGTTATGTAGCCCTGTTTCCCCGCTTCCCGCCGCTTTCCATGGCCTGCTAAATTTTTTTGACTTTTTTCGTTTTACCTCTTGACGTAGGCAAAAAACCTGCTATAATATAATCCGTTGCTCGCCCCAAGCAAGCGATACAGTAGAGCACTCACCATGGAGAGATGGCTGAGTTGGTCGAAGGCGCACGATTGGAAATCGTGTAGGCGTTAATAGCGTCTCGAGGGTTCGAATCCCTCTCTCTCCGCCAAAACGGAGCAAGCGTTACGCTTGCTCCGTTTTTCTTTTCTCAAAACGCGGGGTACAGTTCGGTCTCCATCCGAACAGTACCCCGCGTTCTATTCTAATATAAAATAGGTATCCCCCTCAGCAATTTCCCGTATACACATACCTCAGATATGCCTGCGCGATACGGGCCAGACGATAGACCGTTTCCACCGGCGTGGCCGGCCGGTCGGTCATACGGCGGCGGGGGAAAAAGCGGGAGACATGCAGCGGGATGTTGGGGCTGACTGAGGCCAGCCAGCAGGCTAGCGTCTCCATCTCCTCCTCCCCGTCGTTTTCCCCCGGTACGATCAGGGAGGTCACCTCCACATGGCAAGCACCGGCGGCCAGCACAATGGCCCGCTTGACGGTCTCCAGGTCGCCGCCCAGGGTCCGGTACCAGCCCTCACGAAAGCCTTTCAGATCGATGTTCACCGCGTCTATCAGCGGCAGCAGCTTTTTCCACGGTTCCGACCCTATGGTCCCGTTGGTCACCAATACATTATACATACCCACCTGACGGACCAGGGCGGCGCAGTCCCGCACATATTCGTAGCCTACTAAGGGCTCATTGTAGGTGTAGGCCACGCCGATGTTGCCCCGACTTCTCAGCCGGACCGCCTCCTCCGCCAGCAGTTCAGGGGACCAGAACTGGGTGGTACGCTCCTCCCCCGCCTGAGCGATCCCTGCGTTTTGGCAGAAGGGGCAATCCAGATTGCAGCCGAAGCTGCCCACCGACAGCACCATACTGCCGGGGTGGAACCGGCGCAGCGGCTTCCTCTCAATGGGATCCAGAGCCAGCGCTGTCAGCCTGCCGTAGTTGAGGGAAACCACCTCTCCGCCCCGGTTGCCTCTGGCCCGGCACAGGCCGGTCTGTCCCTCCTCCAGCCTGCAGCGATGAAAGCAGAGTTCACATTGGACGCTCACAGATGACGCACCACCTTGAACCGCTGGATCCGGCAGGGCTCTTCCGGGTGGATGGCTCCCTTCTGCCGGGCAATGTCCAGCTGCTGCTCCACCGTATCCACCCCCTCCAGGTCGGGCAGCAGCAGCCCCCGCCGCTGCCCGCAGCTGACAATGACACCGTACTGTCTGGGGTCCAGCATAGCGGGAGAATTCACCGTCTCCGGCTGGCCCAGTACGTCTACGCTGTATTCCAGCTGATCCAGCTCACAGGCCCCTACCGCCGGGAAGCGGGGATCACGGATACCCGCCGACACAGCATTCTGCACGATCTCCCTGGCCACATTTACCTGAGTGGGTGCAATGGTGCCGATGCAGCCCCGCAGACGGCCATCCACATGCAGGGATACAAAGGCCCCCGCAGCCTGCCCGGTCAGTTCCTCCGGCAGGTCATCAGGCAGGTCCTCCAACGGCCGGCCGGTACGCACATAGGTCTCCAGCGACAGGCGGGCCAGTCTCACCCAGGGATCTTCCTCGGCGCGGTGCTGATCCAGGCGGTCCCGCCGGGCTTTCTCACAGGCATTCGCAAAGCAGCGGGCGCAATCCTCCCCCGTCACCGGGAACAGGGCCACCGCGTAGCCCACGCCGAAGGTGCCCTCATGGCTCAGAAGCCGAGGCGCCACCGCCAATCCATCCAGCGCCCCCGCCATCATCTGAAAGGAGCGCAGGCCGCACTCCGCCGCCCGCTGGCAGAGAGACGGATCCATGGTAAGGAACTTTAAAAAATCCCCGGAGGCCATGGCCGCCGTCACCGCCTCGTCAAATACCGGACCCTCCGGTGCAAAACCGTAAGGGCCGTCCGGCTTCAGCTTGTGGGAGAGATCGCCGCTGGCCACAAACACCGCCCTCCGGCCCAGCCTTTCCACCGCCCGTGCCACACATCTGCCCAGACGGTAGTGGTCCAGCGGAGAGAAACCGGACAGCCCCATACGCACGATGGGACACCGGACTCCGGCCTTTCGCAGGAAATAGAGCGGGATCAGTACCCCATGGTCCAAGTCCGGGTCCCGCTGCCCCAGTGTTCCGGCCTCCAGGCCGTCGGCCCGGGCAAGCTCCACGATTTCATCCCGCAGAGACACGTTGTATGGGGCCTCGATCCGCACCTGGGGCGCACCGAAGGCAGACATGGAACCCGCCGCACCCGCACCTGGCGCCAGGTGGAAGTAGTCCCCGTACAAAATGGTGTGGGGTGAGGCTACGATGAGCACGTCCGGATTCCATCGGGCCACCTCCGCGGCCGCGGTATCCATGGCCCGGCCGGTGGCACTGATTTCCCCCTCCCGGCCTTTCCCCACTTCCGGCAGCAGCACCGGCGGGTGGGGCATGAGAACGGCACCAAGCATCGGCATATGGATCACACCTTTCTGATCTGACTTAACTGTCAGCGTCTGCCGGCCGCAGCAGCCTCACCGCCGCCAGCCGGTGGAAGAGCGTCGCAAACACCAGGCCGAATATCACACCCAGAAGGGTGTCCGCGATGCGCAGGAGCACCGCGCCCTGAAGCCCATAGATCCCGGTGCCCAGCATCAGCGCTCCGAAGCAGTTCATGGCCATTTTGTACCGGTAATCGGTGCAAAAGCCCAGACACAGGCCGCCCAGCGGACCCATCAGCGGATGGAAGGCCTCGGGCGTCACCAGATAGAGCACAAAAAAGGCACAGGAGCCTGCCACCGCTCCCACCAGCCGTTGGCGGAACCGGGTGATGGTATTGCCGGAGTACGGGTACTGGGACAACAGCGACGCACAGGCAAATCCCATCCACATAAACCGCTCCACGCCAAATACCTGCCCGGCTGTCATTACCAGGCTCACGCCAAGGGCCATACGCAGCTGCCACAGGTGGACCGGCTGGGAAAGGTCAAACTTCCCCATCACATGATGAAAGCGTGTGGTTTTGTGCTGATGGCGGTGCTTGGCAAACAGGATGGCGCCGCAAATCAGATAGCCCACCAGTGCCATCAATCCCCGGCGAACAAGGTCCTCCCCCATCACCGGATTGCCTGTCAAATAGATGTAAGCAAAGCTGTACAGGCCGCCGTTGCCCATTTCCGGCCGCTGAGTGGTCATATAAAGCAGGGCAAAAAAGGCCGTGAAGTGCAGGGGGATCAGCAGCACCGGCGGAACCACCACCGCTGCGCTGGGAACCAAAACCAGTATAGCCAGCACCGTTGCCAGTGCAACGAGAGAGTCGCCGATACAGTATTCAAAATTGACAAATCGGATGCCCAGCATCATACAGAACAGTGCCACCGCCAGGGGGGTGTTGTCAGCGCCAAACACACCGGACAGCAGGCTGATAAACACAATGGCAAAAGCCACGATAAGCACGGAGCGCACAGCTATGGCGGTCCAGTAATATGCCTTCTCCTTCCCGGTGTCACAAGCGGAGATTTTCCGTTTCAATACAGAGGGGTCCATTTGCAGCGCGTCATAGAATCTCATGGTCACGACTTTTTTCCTGTCCTTTCTCAATCTGTGCGGCCAGTCTGTCTGCATAATACATGAATGCCTCAAAGTCCTCACTGGAGCCCCGCCAAAGATCGTAGAAGGGCTGCAAAATGCGCTCATATCCCCGCTTCAACTCGGCCAGACCGGTTTCCGTCATAAACAGCCGATAGCTTCGCTCATCTGTTGTCTGCCGCCGCTTTATGATGCAGTTTTTCTCGAAAAGCGACTTCAGACAGCGGCTTACCGCCTCAATTTTCATACCGCTGCTCTGACTGAGCAGAACGGGGGTGTTTTGCTCAGGTTTCAGATACAGGTGTGCCAGCAGCTCACATTCACTGGCTGTCAGCATAGATTTGCCCACAGGACTCAGGGAACGCATCACCTTCTGGATCTGCTGTTGGTAGTGTATCATATCGGTCCATTCCATAATAGCTATAGTTTCCTCCAACTATTTAACTTCGTTAAGTATATCCCTAAAACTATTGTGTGTCAATAGGTTTAGGTGTGTCTCATGACTCTGGAAATGGAACCAAACCACAAAGAAGCCCCTGCAGGATCTCTGTCCATATGGGAACAGAGATTCTGCAGGGGCTTTTCTATTGCGGCATAAAGCTTGTTCTTTACGAAAGCTGCAATCTTACAGTTCGCGAGAACACGGTAGCGGTCCCACAGAGGCTACACACCGGTTGATGGGAGTGCCCATATTGTGGAACTTCTCCTCATAGTCCGTCATAACACCGCAGATACCGTTGGCGTGGAGATTTCTTGTGACTTGGGAGAGCCGGAATCCAGCCTTGGGAAACTGGAACAGAGACCACTCAAACAGATCATGATTGTCTGTCTTGAAGTGGATCTTCCCTTTGCGGGAGAGCACCTGCCGGTAGCGCAGCAGGAAATCAGGATGGGTAAGCCGGCGTTTAGCGTGCCGGTTGCCCGGCCAGGGATCACAGAAATTGATGTAGACACGGTCCACTTCGCTGGGGGCGAAAATCTCTGTCAGATCGGCGGCGTCACCGTCAATGAAAAAGACATTGTGCAGGTCCATGACACATACCCGCTCCATGGCAATGACCATGGCATCGGGGACCCGTTCCACCGCGATATAGAGAGCCTGGGGATTCTGCGCCGCAGTCTCAGCGGTAAAGCGGCCTTTGCCGCAACCCAGTTCCAGGAAAAGTTCCTTTGCCTGGGGCATCAGACTCTGCCAGTGTCCTTGCATTGCCTTGGGATCAGAAATCAATACACGGGCGCAACGCTCCATCCGCGGCGCCAGATTGGGCTTTTTTCGCATTCGCATCAGTAACTTCACCTCGCAAGGAGCATCATATCATATTTAAATGGGCTCTTGCAATCCTTCCCAGCATATATTATAATAATGTTTACTGTGCAGGTATGGATACAAGCAAATGTCCAGGTTCTTTTCTGAGTACTCCCCCGCTCAAGTTTAGTCTTGCCGGACTGCTCAACAGTTTTATAACCGGGTGCAGCGCAGTTGGTAGCGCGCTTGCTTTGGGAGAATCCGCCCATGCCACCCAACAACTTCATATCCGGGTGTAGCGCAGCTGGTAGCGCGCCTGCTTTGGGAGCAGGATGCCGCAGGTTCGAATCCTGTCACTCGGACCATTTTTCTTAGAAAAACCGCCAAAATAGGCGGTTTTTCTGTGTTTTTAGTTCTGTTTTTGTGGTTTGGACGATTGCTGTTCAGCGGTGGTTTCAGGGGCAGAAAAGTGGTAGGCACATGATTGAGAATTGCGGCTGAGTATATCAAATCCCTAACCTATCCCTAATTGGCATGACCGCCGTATTCTTTTATTGTAGATACGACAAATTCTTGAGTTTTCCAGACTTATCCACTATAATAGTTCTACGGTGAGTCTTTTGCCACCAAGGTAGCCGTGTGGGTGTATTCCCATGCGGCTTTTTTAGTAAAGCGCTAATATACGGGGGTATATATATGGCGAAAAAAACACCCAAAATGATAAAAACAGTATATTTTGATGAGCAGTCCGCTCGTGATTACATTGATGTGATTAATGGTGGGCGTTTTGATTGGAGCACAGCAGAGGATAAGGAGCGGATTGCCAAAATCATAGCTGAAATTGATGCCGAAATAGGCCATGGATTTAATCTTTTTTCGTGGATCAAAGCATCTGCCGCAGGCAAAATCTCAGGTGAGTATGACCGCGAAGCTAAACGAGCCATTGAGACAAAACTCACAAACACTCTGCTAACGGACTATATTACGATCGCCTGCAAGGATAAAAACATTTCTCGTTTTACAGATGTTGTCTATGCGCCTCAAAACTCCATTTCACTATATCGAATGTATAGTCCATATACGGTTATCGTCCCAAAGGAAAACATGCCTATTGATTTGGAGAGATTAAATGATGCTTTGGAGAATGCTCGTGGTTATTACGAAATGCTCCTATGTAGTGAGAGGCCTCCTAAAACAATTCTGCGTTTGAACGCAAAAGCATTTCGGAATAACTACAATCTCTCGGATTTGACCAAAATGAATCTGTCATATTATGCGGTGAAAGTTGGTACTTGCGATATATCAAAGCTTGATATGTCCATGGAGTTTGATTTTGCCAAAAAAGCCCCTTCTGCTGAGCAGGTACTCGGTACAGAAACTGAATCCAGTTCAACCGTTTTGGCCGTATATGATGTTGTTTTGGCTGGAGTGGAAGTATGAAAAATGTAACTATTTTTTACGGCTCACGGTCTGAATTCGAAAAAATCAAACCATCTTCTGATTTCCGCAGCTTAACAGACATGGTTATGGAGATTGATACAGACAGCAGAAGTTTCATTATTGAGCTTCCTGATAAACCAATACCTGAAAAAAAGAAACCACGAGTAGAGAATTTCGTGGTAGGGTCTGATGAATATGCCGGCGTTCGAGAGCATGTGATTCTCAACTTTGCAAATTTTCTCGCCAAGATGGAAGTTGTAAATTTATACCTGCAGAATCCGCCGCTCTCAATCAGCACTCAGATCACAAACCTCTACCCCCAAACCAAAATAATATCTCAACAGTACAAAACATTCTCCAAGGCCGATCTATTGGAACTCCACAAAAGCTACAGTAGCCACATCAAAGGACAGGATGCCGTCTGTGAGAAGTTGCTCCAAGCCCTCTTTCCTTTAGCGTCTGGAAGCCAGACAAAGCCTACAGTTATCCTTTTCTACGGAGATACTGGATTAGGAAAAACAGAAACAGCTCAATGTATTGCAAATATTCTCAACGAGCGTTTATTCAGGAAGCAGTTTTCAATGTTCCAGAACAATCAGTTTGCCACATACCTTTTTGGCGGTGCTCATTATGAGAGAAGTTTTGCTAAAGATCTATTAGACCGTGAATCAAATGTAATTCTCTTAGATGAGTTTGATAAGGCAAACCCGGTTTTTCATAGTGCATTCTATCAGCTTTTTGATGGAGGTATCTATGAAGATCAGAACTACAGTTTAGAACTGAATAAGTCTATTATAATCTGCACCTCAAATTACAAATCTGAAGATGACATCAAATCTCATTTAGGTAATGCAATATTTTCACGATTTGATGCCATTATTCACTTTTCAAGTTTAGCTTCTGAAGCCAAAAGAGAAATCGCAAACATGAAATACGACGAGAGAATTCAGCACTATTCTGTAAATGATCAAGAAATATTGAGGCATGCGGACCTTCGCGAACGACTCGTTTGTTATTCTGAGCAGTGCAGTAATGCCCGTGAAATTTCTCGCTTAATTGACCAGACATTTTCGTTGCTCTTAATAAACGAATTACTTGGCAAAAAGGCCTTTGACTCTGTTGGCGATTGAGAAATATAGTGAGAGAGGAGGGTTACAATCCCTCCTCTCTCACTATTATTACCCCACTCTCTCGAACGGTATCACCTTACACCGGTTCTCCTCCGGCGGATCGGGCGGTTCCGGTTCTGGCTTGGCCGTAGCTGTTTCCATGAAGCCGCCGATTTTCTCCGCTGCACCTCTTTGCATATCGTTGGTGATGTGCGTATAGGTGTCGAGGGTGAACCCGGCGCTATAGTGGCCCAGCATACTGGCAGGCATCCGGTGAAAGTATTAAGACCTCCACCCGTGTCAAGACCCGGATCGGGCAACTGACGGAAAAGGGCTTTTATACGGGAGGCATCGTCCCTTACGGCTACCGAGTGGAATACAAGGGGCGCACCAACAGACGCAACAAGGAGGTCCCCGACCTCACTATTGACTCCAACGAGGCCGAGGTAGTCAAACTGATCTTTCAAAAGTATGTCTGCGAGGGTTTCGGGTCCCAGCGGATATGCCGGTATCTTGCGGAACAGGGCTACCACAACCGCAAAGGCGGGAAAATCCCCGCCACAAGCATCAACCGTATTTTGAAAAATCCGCTTTATATCGGTGTTCTCTGCAACGGGGAAACCAGGTCAAAAGAAGTGCTGCCCGATTTACAGATCATCGACGTAGATCTGTTTGAGAGGGCACAGAAAATGCTCCAGGACAGGGCAAGGCCCCGCAAAAAGAGCGAAGTACCCCTGACCACACGGGGCCAGTCGCTCCTGGTGCGCAACGTCTTTTGCGGACATTGTGGGCGGCGCTTGACCCTGACTACCTGCGGACAGCGGTATAAGAAAAAGGACGGCACTGTAGTCAACAAGAGTTACGCCAGGTACTTGTGCAGTTACAACACCCAGCACCCCGGAGAGTGTTCTGGTCCAGCCAGTTATGGCACCACGAAACTGGACGGCCTTGTAGACCAGGTTATCCGCCTCCAACTGGAACGGATACAGACAGCACCGCCACAGGACTTGCTCAGGGAGCAACAGGGCCGGGAGGTTGAAATTGCAAAGGCAAAACTGAATCTGCTGAACATCCAGTACCAGCAGAAACAGAGGGACTACCGGGACTTGCAAGCCGAGACGCTAAAGGTGATCCGGGGCGTAAGTCGTTTGAATGTGGACCTGCTTAATAGTGTTGTGGAGGAGACCACCGCGCAACTTGCAGAACTGGAACAGCAAATCAGCGACGCGGAGAAGGAATTGCAAGAACTGGTGTCCAGTGCTGAACAGGTGAGGCAAGATTACGCTCAACTGGTGAATTGGGCCACGCTTTATGATAACTGCTCCTTTGAGGCTAAGAAGATGATAGCGGCGCAGTTTATCAAGGCGGTCCATGTCAAGCAGGGATATGAGTTAGATATTGAGTTTAACGTCTCCTTTCCCGAATTTCAGAAACTTTACCTAGAGCCGGAAAAGGAGGGGGATAAAAAGCGTGGACGCCTGCCGCTCCTGGCTTTGGCAGAAACAGCAGGGCAGGCGGTATAATACCGTCTGCCCACAATAGAAAAGACCTGTTTCGACTTTGAATTTTTTATGCAACTTCATTCCCTGCAAACAACTTACTATAAAAAAGCCCTTGAATTTCTTTTCGCTAAAACCGTTCCGTTTACTATAGAAAAACCAGTTTCCAAACTCAATAGATTCAATCTGATGAATATCTCCAGCCAACACCAGAAAACTATCAGGGCTCAACCTGTTCAAAAATCTCTCCATGGTTCGGTTGTCAATAGTACTACATTCATCCATGAATATGATATCGTAGTCTGGGAGATTTACTTGTTTGGTGAAACTGTCTATGCTGATAAAATCAGAATCTGTTCCTGGATTATCAATACGCCTCTTCAAATTTTGAAGTGCTGTGTGCGTTTTAGTTAAGAAAAGCTTACGTTGATTTGACATCAAGTTTGAAATATAATTGATCAACGTTGTCTTTCCTGTCCCTGCCGCTCCATAAATCAGGAGAAGCCGAGAATTAACAAACACATCTTGGATGGCCTGCTTCTTTAAATCGTCAGCAAAATCCAAGGGACTTTCTCTGAGAAATTTTTGGTTATACTCTCGCTGTCCTTTATTTCCGTTGTTGGAGAATTCCAGCAGTCTCCTCAATATGAACAAGGTTGTTCGTTCGTAAGATTGGATGCATGCAAAGCCATCAGAAAGAATAATTTGATACCCTTGGCTCCGTTCCCACGAGTCTAACTGATCATTATATTTTTGTATTTCTGCTACACTGGATTCGGAAGTGGTTTCAAAATAAATTTCTCCAGTTTGCTTGATCGCGTTTCGAATCGATAAATATGGGCGAACCACATCAATCTTTTCGATACCGGCAACACCAATAAGTTTTTTGACTTGGTTGCCCGCACTCGTTTTACTTCCTGTCAAATTGGAAATAAACGGATTTCTTTCGAAGGGATAGCAACTACTTGGGAGGTACAGTTTAGCAGAAAGCATTTTATGGGTGAATTGCGTCGGCATTACGCTCTCCAAAGTTTCTTCCCGAAGATTCAAAAGCAAATATCTTACAACATTGCGGCCAAACTCATTTGAAACTTTAGAATAGTGCTCCCTGAGAGTGAGGAGAACCTCTTTGTACACTGATGTGTTTGTGGTTCTATAAATAGAGTCGATAACCCTCAAAAATTCAACTTCCTGAAAATCAATCAAATCAAGGAAGCTAAGACCTGTTCGAGTAAGAAAGCGCATTAATTCCTCGTACTCTCCATACTGAGAAGATATGCGAGTTGGAATCTTTAGCACTTTCCCCAGCTTATTCAGACACACGGGATCTATGGACACACGCCAATTCGTAATAACTTTAATTGAAGAGTCAATTCCCCACAAATTCATTGGGGCGTCTACATAGCTGACCTGAACAGAGTAACTTGTGGAGATATTTTCTTTTGAGTATGCTGTGATTCGATTATATTTCGAAGCGTATGCACCGGCCAACTGAAGTGTGATTTCATAATAACGCTCTCGCCCAATAAAAAACGGGATCTTTTTCTGGACATAATACCTTGATGTACGCAGAGCACACCGGGTAGAGCCAACCGTGTTTATCGCTATTGCTACCATCTCATAATATTGCTGGTCAATTTGGTCAATATGGAGTGGAAATTTTTCCAGGTTACCTAAAATATTTATTCCGTATTTTTCACCCAATGATTTTCTTATTTGCCACAAAAAATCATAATACTTCAGCATCAAACGTTCTGATTGACCTTCATCTGGGACGCGCTTACCAATATACTGCAGTCCTCTGAGGAATGTACCAAGGTACTTGGTTTCAATAGTCAACATGGAACGTTCCCATGCTAACGGAAGCGTTGGGGTATCGATTCCGTCAGCTATGGCGTTGAGCAGAAGAGCAGCTGTGCACAGATCGTCGAGTCTTTTGAGAATTCTTCTCGACACGCCATCACGAGTATCATTGAAAATATCAAGCCTATCAATACTTTCCATGATTTCTGTATCGCACGCTGAGATTATTTTCTCAACATCGTGGCGGGTATAGCTCTTGCTATCCAGTTGATTTACAAATGAGTGATGATTTGTAATGTATTCCAGTTTTTCGCAAAACGCAGCAACGCTTTCATCTGTATTCAGAATTTCCTCGTCAGCAGAAAAGGCGATGGTCATACTATCATTATCAAAATTAATCGAATTCAGGAAATCTACGGACATATACTTCCAAAACACTCGCTGGGTGCCACGCTGATCTGGATTAAGCACAACAAACAGTATCCCAGGATCTAAGGAGACATGATCACATATATAAGCAGGAAAAGCCAAACTTTTTAGCGAATACTTAACAATACCATCTTTTTCACTATACAAATGGGTTCCTTTAATTTGAACAATGAAGTTCTGCGTTGGGCGTCTGGACACATTTGGATTTGAAACAAACTCAAATGTACCATCATGATTTGGCCAAGTATCGTTTGCCTCAAAAGAAGTATTAATTCGCCCGCCAGGATTTAAAAATGCTCCCAAAAGTGCGATGGCAGAACGGTCCTCAACAGAACGTTCAGAATGTGTTTTAATGTGCCGTTTAACCTTTTCCCTTACCTGCTCAATCATGGCTTGTTCCTCCGGGCGCATCAAATAGTCATCTTAAAAACCACACTTTGCGATTCTTATGCGATGATTATAACTCTTGGCAAATAGGCAGTCAACGAAACATCTATCAACATTGGGAGACAATATAGTTTTTTATTTGGTCCTTCGCTTATATCCTCCATCTATATAACCAAAAAGCTAAGCTATGATATTTCTTGTTTATTTTGGTAACTGCCGTTGATGAAATGGTATGCTTTTTGCTAAACATCTGTAGCTTAAGGTCCCGAAGCGGCACTGAATCTGCAGAATAATACAATAGAGTAGGGAAAGAACTTTTCGCGTCAAGGCGGGTTCCACTTGTATTCTTTGTTTATGCGGCGCATTTTCTGCGCCCCCTCTGTGGCGATTCAGCCTGTCTTTTATGCTCACCTCGGACGGAACTTCTTTTAATATACAGAATTCAATCCCACACCCATCCCAAAAGGAGGAAGTTTTGTTTGAAACACGCAGGGCAAAAGAGTGTTAAAGAGGAATTGCCGGAGCAGAGGAAAGGGCCAAAGAGGGCGGTAAAGTGCCGGCTGAAGGTTCCGACACACGTTTGGGAGCAAGATGCCGGGAGTTCGAGTCTCCCCACTCGGACCAAAAAAACACCGATTTTGGATTGGATTATCCAA
>CALVMV010000013.1 GCA_944349375.1 uncultured Clostridia bacterium | reverse complement strand
ATGATTTTAGATATGATAGCAACACCAATGTGTGTACCAGCACCAGTAATAGAGGATATGGATTATATGATAGACTTCAATAAAATTATCCCAGAACCAAGTTTTGAATCAGATTGTCCTGATGAATATAAAGTGAACAAGGAGTCACGTGTAGAATTATTAAAAGACAAACCCTGGTTTAATTGGTATAAATGGCACATAGACCACTGGGGTACTAAATGGGGTGCTTATGACTGCTACACAAAAATAGGTAAGTCTTACATTCAATTTGTATTTTCAACAGCTTGGGCATCACCAATGCCAATAATCTATAAACTAGGAATACTAGGTTATGATATAAACGTAAAATATGCAGACGAAGATTATGGAGTGAATTGCGGGAAGCTGAAGTACACAAGTGAACAAGGCTGGACACACTGGAATAGTTTAGATATGAAAGACCCAGAAAGATTTGCAAGAGATTTATGGAATAATTATTAGAAAGGAGTGAACAAATATGGGATACAGAAGTGATGTGTATTTAAAGACTACAACTGAGGGATACTTAATAATCAAAAGAAGAAATGATAGTATAGAAAACCCAGAGCATAGACCATTACAATATGCAGAAGAAATCAAAAGAACACCAACAGGTTTTTATAAAATATGGTTTTGCGATATTAAATGGTATGAAGGTACTTATGAGGAAATAAAACAATTTATGGAGGTATTAGACGACCTTGTAGAGCAAGGTATACCTTATTCATTCATTAGAATAGGAGAAGACACAACTGATGTTGAATACAAAGTTAACTGGACTGATGACGTACCAGATGAAATTCAAACATTCGAACCCGTAGTAGATGTGAACGACGAGGACTGGAGCTGTTATGAAGATATAACCAAAACAGAAAAGTATTCTCATGTAATAGGAGTAATGTTTGACTTGTTTGATAAATATGAAGGATATGATGATATTAAAGAAGCTTTAAGACATATGAACAGCGATGGCGAAGTAAGTGATGAAGAATATGACTATGCAATATTACATTGGGAAGAATTACTAAAAGAATGGGAAGAAAGGAGAGAAAAATAATGGATGTATTAGATGTAACAGAAGAATTAACTTTATATGACGTAGAAGTAAGACATAAGATTTCAATAACTGGATACAGAGGTGGCACAACTAATATATTTATATTCATAGATAAAAACGCAGAAACTTATTATTGGGTGACAACTTCTTACCAACCATTAGAAGTAGGTAAGATATATGATATTCAATGTAAATGTAATCGAGGTTGCGATAATGAATTAACTTATGTAAAGATTATAGGCTCAGGAAGCAAGAAGACTGTTCAAAGTGAACAACCGGCAGCGAAACCAGATGCTGAAGATGTCTTGCTAGGACTTAAAACCTATTGATATACACTTGACTTTAGATTAAAAATGTTATATAATACAGTGAAAGGAGGGATAGATATGATAGATTTTTCACATATTGTAGGACAATCACACGCTAAACTAGCTATTCAGGATTGGTATAATTATGAAACTCAACCATTACTAATTTATGCTAGTAGTGGTTACGGAAAAACAAAATTTGCAAAATCGTTAGGAGCAATAATGATTGACACAACCCAATTACGAAGTGACCGAATGAACAGTATCCTTAAACCCATCAAAGAATCTGAAGATGGTGACATTCTGTTTTTCGATGAAATTCATAGTTTACAACCAAAGATACTAGAACAATTATATCAACTTATAGACACTGGGGAGTATTATAGCACAGAATTAGGTATCAACTTACCTATTCCTAACATAAGGTTCATTTTTGCGACCAACATTATTGCACCATTACCTGTTGCGTTTATTAGTAGGTGTAGAATGGTAGAATTAAAAGACTATACAGAAGAAGAATTACAACAGATAATACATAATGCCTACCCAGAGATAGAAAACGGTTTAGAAACGATTGTGAGGGCTTCTAAGGGGGTTCCAAGAACTGCTTTGAGTTTAGCTAAGAGTATAATTGCTGGAGCAAAGACAGATAAAGTATTAAAAATAGATGAAGCGGAAGTGAACAACATTTTAGAAACTCGTATGGACATAAACCCAAAGACAGGACTTAATTCAAAAGAGTATATGATAATTCAAAAAACCCTAGAGCGAGGTAGTTTATCTACCACAGCAGTAGCAAATTTATTAAAAACTACGATTAAGGACGCACAGACACATTATATTGATAAATTAAGGAGCGCTGAATGGCTCGCTGTATGCGGTCGAGGGGTAATACCTCGGGTTTAAGGCTCATGAAAACTATCGTTTATTTATAAAAAGATATAAATAATACAAATATATATAGCCTATGTACGAAACTTTGTTCGTATATAGGTGTATGTATTTTTAATTTTAAGGAGGTGATAAAATGGAAGAATGGAGAAAAGTGAACAACCGGATTCGATTATTGGGTAAGTAATCTTGGTCATATTAAAAATAAGCACGGACGAATATTAAAACCACGACTTAGTAGTAATGGCTATTATAATATATGTCTATATAGAAATGCAAAGCCACATTGTTATACTGTTCATAGATTGGTAGCACAGGCTTTCATACCTAACCCAGATAATCTACCAGAAGTAAATCACAAAGACACTAATAAATTAAATAATTATGTAGATAATTTAGAATGGTGTACTTCAAAATATAATTCAAATTATAGTCCTACATTAGCAAAGATTTCAAAACGCATAAGATGTGTTGAAACTGGTATATCTTATAAATCATTAAGTGACGCAAGTAGAAAAACTAAAATTTCAATCGCAAATATCCATAAAGTATGTAATGGTCAACGAAAGACAGCTGGTGGCTATCATTGGAGGTATGAACAACAATCGTAGTAATAATTATGAACAATCGTGGTATTGAAATCTCAATGTTATATATAAATTTTATACCAGCGTATGTGCGTATTTTCTACCAAGCTTGTTCATAATTAAATAAAGGAGGTGATAAAAATGAAAGATTTGAACAGTTATTCAAGCTTATAATAATTATATAATTGACTTTTATGATGAACACGACTGTGATAGTTGTCCTGTATGCTTAAATGAATTTATAGACAACGATTTAGAGTTCTATATTTAGTTAACCGTAATGACTATTATGTATACCTAATTTTAGCAAATGCAGTAGTTTCAAGGGTTACAGCGATTTTTAGACCTTTAAAATTATTTCTCAAGGAAAATAAAACTCTGTAAGTCGCTAGGCTGTTGCCCCAAACACGCTGATGTTGATTTAAATTTTCTGTTTATAAATCAAAAATTGTTTATAAATCAACGCAATTCTTACAGCTGACTTTGATTGCTGTCTGTTCACATCCTTGAGATGATTGTTGAATTAGGGGCAATAAACTTAAAGCAACAGCTAGACTCCTTGATATAGCCATATCATAATTTTTTTTTATAAACAATATTGCTTTAACTTGAGAAAAATTAAAGTTCTCATCGGAAAAATATAAAAAAAGAAAGTTAAAAAAAATATAAAAAAATAATTGACAGGGGAGATTTTAAAATTTGGAGCAACACAACCTCTGAAACCCTTGTGACTCTAGGTTGTTGCTTTGTTGCTCTAACATTTTTTGATAGTACAACTCAACCTTATTTTATCTTAAATTAACCTAAACACACCACCAATTTTGACCTATTCTTAACTTACTTTAACCCATTAACACCTAGATAAAATAAGCTAAAAGTAGGTCAAGATGAAACTATTGTATCTATTCTTACTTAATTTTACTTAATTTTACTTATTAATACCTAGATATTAATAGGTATGTATGCCTATTTATACCTAATTTATTTAGGTATTACTATCCTATTTATACCTATTTATATCTAAACACACCTACCTTATTATATCTAATTATACCTTTATTTTATAAAAAACATACCTATAAATAATTAATATATCCCTTTATATCACTTTGTATCATTTTGTATCACTTTATATTGTCTTAAACAACCTTATAACTACCTACCTAATTATACCTAATTATACTTATAATTTTTAAAAAATATATCTTGACGTACTTATTTTAATGTGTTATTATAGATATAAATAATTAAAAGGAGGTAAAAAAATGCAAATTAAAGTAACATTACAACCAGAAATTTATAAAAAACTAAAAGAGAATTCAAAAGAAAATATGAGAACATTATCAGCAGAAATAAATTTTATGTTAAAAAAAGCATACAATATGACAACAGTAGACGACATGACTACTACCACGCATACTCAAACTCAGAACTCAAGACCTAAAAGGGAGGGTGACTTATGGTAGAAATAACAACTAAACTTCCTCAAACTGTTCAACATATTTTGGATAATTATGATATAAACGATTTATTAACTCGTACAATACCTAAGGACTATCATATATCTAACACAGGTTTAGAGATTTATAAAAAAACTACAAAATTTGATACCCCAACCACTATTGAATTAAATGATGAAGCTACATTAAAACTAAAATCATTCGCTGATAACTATCCTAATTATGCTCATACAGAAGTTTTATCTTATTTAATTGATATGGTGTGTGATTTATCTAAAATACACACGAAAGATATAGCCACTGCTTTAAACAAATATTATGAAATAGCCTCATCTGACCCAAAACGTCATACTGATATATTAAATGCGTTTGCCGATTCATTATATTATTCTGACCCAGTTACGAACCCAGATGGCTCTACAACAGGTGGCTTGAATGAAGAAGATTTAGCGTATTTTTTAATATCAAGCGACGGTAAAGAATTATTAAAATAAAATTAAAATAAGGACTGAAAACTATATATTCAGTCCTTATATTATCTCATCAATTATATTTATTCTATATCAGGTGGTAGTCCTTGCTCATTTCTACCCCTTGCCAGTTCATAACCTAGCTTCTTACCTTTTTCACCACCAATTATATTATGAACACACTCGTGCTCCCAAATCGTTAAACATACTAAATTTTCTATCACATTATTCGCTTTATTCCAATCCAAATGATGAATTACACAACCTTCTGGTACTTCCACTCCATGTTCATGTTCCCACATAACTACATGCAAGCGACGTCGGCTTCCGCTCGTACATACATAATAGCCTGTTTCTTTTTCTTTAGCATATTTTTTGCCCATGAACAACCTCTGGTCTTCTCTCGTACGCACATCTTTTCTTTTATTATTATTAAACATATCTCCTATCATTATTTACCACTACACTTTCTGCAAATTTTTCCAGAACTATATTTATTTACTAAATAAACATTTCCACATCTTTCACACACTCGTTCAACGTCGTCTAGCCCACTATCTCTGCGCCATTTGCTTTTACATTTATTACTGCAAAATCTACTTGTACTAGCGTTACTATAATTGGCTTCGTATTCTTTCCCACAACATTCACAAACCTTTTTTATTTTAATCTGTTGGTACTTTCCTAAGCTATTTTCCCACTGTTCTTTATGCCATTCTCGTCCTTCTTCACTTTTGTGCCACAAATTAGCATATTCTCTAGCTTTATTCATTCGTTCTCTTGCTTTTTTAAGTCTATCTTCGCTCCATTTACTAGAGTCACCGTGAATTTTATTGTGTTCTTCCCTTGTTAATAATTGTAAATTTGAAATATCATTATTATCTTTATTACCGTCTATATGGTGTACATCATATCCTTTCATTTGTTCTTTAGTCAATCTTAAATGGCGACACAATTTCTCTCTGTGTAAATATATTATCTCTCCTTTATCTTTATTATAACTCGTGTTTATCCAATACCCATTATCAGACTTTTTATGAAATTGAATTATACTACCATCATCATTCACTAATATTTGTGTTCTACCACTTAGTATTTTATTTTTTATATAATCACTTATCCTACAATTTTTTACTTTTATTCCTAATTCTATTGCGTTTTTTTCTTCATGTAACTCCTTACTTTTTTTATACCTTTTATATTCCTCTTGCCTCCTTATATGATATTCCTCATCTGTTTCATTCTTTTTTCTACTCATTTTTTTTTCTCCTTTTTATTTATAAAAATAATACTTGACTTTCCTATCAACTGTATCTTTATTATACATACTAGTAGATATTTTGTCAAGTATTTTTTTTCCTTAAAGTAATCTTCTTGTGCTTCCAATAACTGCTTTACCTTCCCATAAATCAAAAGTTGCATATCTGACACCGGTCGATACTATGGTCTCCGTACCGTTGGCCATTCTTGAATTATAATTTCTTTTCCATTTATATCACGTCTTGGGAATTCTGCTCCAGAAAATTCTGCCCAGGTTGTTTTACATTGTTCACTATCTATCCAGATTTCTTTCACATCACTATAACCTCCAGTTAAGAATTGATATGAAATATCTCTTGACCCTGAAAATTTTTTGATTGGATAAATATTTAGTCCAGCAGTTCTTAAACCATCTATAATTCTATTATCTATTTCTGAGTTTATAAGCATACTAGGAGTAACTACAGCTTTAGCATTTAGTCTTTTACCGATGGCATTACCTCCACGAGAAAGCATTTCTTTCATATTGAACGCAATAGCTTCTTCTGACCATCTAGTACCACAACATTCATCAACTATCCATAAAATTTTTGCAATTTTATTATATCCTACAACTACTCCAACTGTAGGGTCTGGCGAGTATCCATAGTCACAGCCACAAAACCAACGCCAATTATTAGGACTAGCTAATACCCAGTTCTCTTTTGCTTCCCAATCTACATCCTGTTCACGCATAGGTTGTAATCTAGGAAATACCATTGTAGCTGGGTCACCGTACTTCCCCCATTATTATATGGCGCCATTCTTGAAGATTATCTTCTCGCATGGCTTCAGCCATTTCATAAACTTGTTCAGGTACGATACCTCTTGGTATATCATATAAATTTACGTGTTTAAAATAAACTTTTTCGTGGCGTCCTTCGCTCGCCATTTCTCTTTCATTACGCCAACCTACATTCAACCAATGACTTGGACTAAACGGTGTGTTATAAGTGAATATTGTTTCAAATATGTCGCCACCTCTGTATAAACTAAGCAAAATCTGGTCAACGTCATGTTTTGATTGAAATTGGTCAGCTTCTTCCCACCATATAAATCTACAATAACCTCCAGGCCATTTAATACTTTTTACTTTCCCATAATCTTCTGATGTATTTAAGTTAGCGAATTTAATTACCGATTTAGTACCTTTAAGCCTTATCTCCATTGGGTTCGTAAGCATTTGAAATTTATCTTCTACTCCTAAGTTTATTATAGCGTTAGCAATCTCAGCATATACAGAGGTTTTAAGCGTGTTTGAATACTTTCTTAATGCTAAGCAACAAGCCCAGGGTTCGTCGTCTTTGTGAACAGCAGCTAGAGCTAATAGGCTTAATATTATAAAATGCGCTGCAAAATATGATTTACCACTAAATCTTCCTCCACGTAAAAACATTTTTCTACTTCGCTCTAACTGTTCACCTATACCGTCTTCTAATAAATCATAATAATTCGGCAGTATTAAATTGCTTAATTTAATATTTATAATAAACACCTCCTTTTAATTAACTTGATTGATTTCTGTTCACTTTTATTCTGCATACTCCCAATGGTAGCCACCGGCAGTTTTATATTTAGGTATTTTTTGACATACTCTACTGATGTTATTTATTTTTAATGTTTCTTGTGCTTCTTTTATAGAATTATAAATAACACCTGTTTCAATACATTTAACTTTTTTTGTATGTGCGGTTTTAAATGTAGGTTCATTATTTATGTATTTCCAATGATAACCTCCAGCCGTATGTCTTTGTGTAATACCATTACGTGCACTATATACAGTTCCTTTACAACAACTACAAATTCCGTGATGTAAGAATACCGGTTTGTCTACTTGCTTCTTGTGCACTTGGGTATACTTTTCCGTGTTTCAACGCACATTACTGGTCGAATATTATATGTATTGTTTATTTTTGATTCACTTATTCTAGTAGCAAAAGTCCCATAGTTATTATTATACTTGTGGTTACACCACTCTAAATTTGAAGCTACATTGTTCAATTTATCTTCATCTTTGTGATTAACACAAGGTAAATTATCTGGGTTAGGAATAAATGCTTTAGCAACAAGTCTATGAATTAACTCACACTTGAATTTATTATTTACTTTTAATATTACCCCTATGTATCCACCGTTTTTAATGACACCTTTTAATATGTTTGTGGTACCATTTTTATATAGTCGTTTCACTCTACCTAAATTGCTTATTTGAAATATTCCTTCG
This sequence comes from uncultured Clostridia bacterium, assembly GCA_944349375.1. Lineage (GTDB taxonomy): Bacteria > Bacillota > Clostridia > Christensenellales > UBA1242 > Caccovivens. The sequence continues at coordinate 30,917 of CALVMV010000013.1, read as the reverse complement.
TATCCGTTCTATATCTTTCCAGATTTCAGTCGTCACTTTCTTTTTCCTCCTCACTTTTGTCTTTTCCAAATGAACCACGATAAAGGTCATTGATAAAGTTGATTCCTTCTATATTGCTAGATGTAAACATTTCAGTATACATTTCAATTGCTTTTAGCCTATCAGCATCACGGGCGTCCTTGTTCTTAATTATTGAAGATAATATAGCTTTAATACTATCATCATCTACTAACGAGTAGTCCATAGCTCTGTATCTTTCAATACTACTTTGTACTTGCTTCCAGCCAAGTAAATTCTGCCTTTCTTCACTAAGACTTGTAGGGTCAAGATTTCCTCCCATTTGGTCGTCTAAATATAATATTGAAGCAACGTCTCTTACGTACTCGTCTTTTAATAACCATACAGCGTCTTTACATTCGTTAAGCCATATCGGCTTTAATTTTCTATAAATAGCGTCTACACTTTGCCTATATCTTTCGTCGTCAGTAAATCTATCGCCTTTTAAGAAAGTACCAATTATATCTTCTGCGTCAATTGTCTTTTTAGATTTTTTTGATTTTGGCATATAATCACCTCTATTTCCTGTTCACTTTATTTTTATATTTACATTCAATTTCAAAAACTATTTCTGTATTTGCTTGCTCATTACTATTTACTGTTGTCCAGTAATCTTCTCCTAAGAAAAACCTACATAGTTCATTTACTGCGACTTGAGCTTTCATTGGAGGCGGGAATATCCCATAGTCCCCAGATTCAGCAAGACTTAAAATTCTCTTAGCTATATCTTTATCATTTTCTTTTTTATTTTTGAAATGTTTTCCTTTTTTATTCATCATTTATCTATAGCATCCTTTCCAATAAATAGTTTATTAAGTGTCATGCCTTTTTCATTTCTGGTTTTTTTCATTTTAACTTTATAGCCCTTGTCTAGCATAGCATTTATAGCTTTAGTTAGATTTCTAGCAAAAGCTCGTTCATTCATTTGGTTTTCTCCTGTTGCCATTTCGTTATGCCAGTCTACATATTCTCCGTATAATTCTTTTGTCCAGATACTTTCTTTTCGTTCAGTTATATACCATTCTAAAAATTCAGTACACTCAACGTCAAATCCACCTGAAAATACTATATCCATACGCTCTTTCATACTATCACTAGATTTTATTATTAATTCTTTTGTTAACCATTTCATGTACATATATCTAGCTTTATTAGAAAACCAAGCTAAACTTCCACTTGAAAGACTATCTAATACACCTTTTTCGTCTGTATACATGTTCATAACTTTGACACCTTTATGACTAAAAGAATCTTCGCTCATTTTATATTTAGCTACTTCTACTGGGTCCATTGTATTTAATACTAATTTGTGTTGTAAATCTCCATCTTTGATACTATCGTCAATATGAAATTCAGTAGGAAGTATTAATACTCTACGTTTCATACCTTCTGATTTATCATACAGTTCAAATTCAAAATTAGTACAAGCGATTATTTGTGGTAAAATATCTAGTTTTTTCTTAGCTTTGAATTTTTCATTTATCATTACACAATCAGTACCCGTTATAGCCCCTTTAATATATGAAAAAGCGTCTCTGTTATAAACTCTATTTAAATCGTCTATTACACAGCATACACCTTTATCTAAACCTTCTCCCCAAAATCCTTCGTGTGGATTAGAGTCAAATATTTTACTTTCGTTGAACATATCAGCTCCTAAAGATAATCTAATTAAGCTAGTATACAAACTTTTTCCATTTTGTCCTCCACCACTTAAAACTACTATTTTTTGAAGTTGATTAGCAGGTACCATACTAGCACCAGCAATTACCCACAACCACTGTTCAACTTCTGGTTGGGTTCTTCCAGAAGAATCTCTAGCTAATTGTTTTATAAACCAAATTATATTTTTTCCTAAATCTTCTTCATGTTCATTTACCCATTCTTCAGAATACCAATTCCAAGGTAAAACTACATCAGTTGGAGGTCTTTTTCCTATCCAGTCAAACTCATAAGCCTCAGGAGATACACAGCTTAATACTTTATTTTTTACGATTATATATTTATCATTTCTTTGAATTACTCGGTTCTCTGTTGCACACATTTGCATTAACTGCACCTCCACTTCTTTGAAAAAGTCTTTTTTAAAATTTTGGTCACTATAATCTTTTAATGCTTGTCTAAATACTGTTATATCTCTTTTATATTCGTATGGACCTCCTATCTCTTTATATAATAAATTTTCAAATGTTCCGTCTAATTGTTTATTACTTCCGTAGAATTCATATTGCTTAAATAAATATTCAGCGGCTCTACGTTCATCTATTTTATCACTTTTTTTAGATTTTGTCTTTTCCCATTTTCTTTTTTCTTCATCGTAAACCCAACCACTGCTTTCAAGTGTGGCTTTATAGTCTTCCCATCTATCCTCTAAATCCCCAAATAAATCACTATCTGGCATAGGTGTTCCAAGTTTTACTAAATATTGGTCGTGTATTGCTGTAATTAAACTTTTGAATTCATTCATCTCAAAACCATTAGATAAACCAAACATACTACACTTTTCAACTATGTGATTATGACGTCCACCTTCTTTCATAGTCATTAATTGTGTGAACGGTGTGTCTGTAAGAGTATATTCGCTTTCTCCTGGTTTTCCTTTTTTGTGCAAATCACTGTCTTTTAATTTTCCCCATAGCCAATATGGTAAGACATCTAATAATTCTATATCAATTGAAGCTGGTTCAACTAATTCACTGATTTCCCAGCTACATCTTTCATCACGAGTCATTCCACAAACCCTAATTATTTGAACACTACCAGGTCCTTTTGTATCAAATTTATAACCAAACCAGTTAGTAGCACCAGTCATTTCTTTTTTGTAAAAATCAGGAACCCTAAACAAAAAATGGTAACCTTTAGTTGTTTCTAATATTAAACACCTTAATTTAGATTTTAGTATTATATCATACATTTCGTCAGCTTCTGTAGTATTATCAAAATCTATGAACATACAGCCTTCAGGTACTACTCTTGCGTAATTTTTCATTTTATCCTCAGAAGTAATTTCTGTGAAAGTTAATTTTTTCTTACGTCTTGGTACTTTACTATCTTTATATAATTTTATTTGTTCTGGGTCACCAGCTTTAAATTTAGCTTCGTTAAAGCTATAAGGTGTGTCCGGTAGTTCACAAAATTCAAATTCTACATATTTGCTCATCTATAACACACCCCCATTTACTAATATTTTGAATATTTCGATTATATATTTTATTATATCTTGCTCAAATTGGGTTAATTCTTTTCGTTTGCTATAAACTTGATTTATTTCAGCCATTAAAATAAGACGAAAATCTGATTCCTCTACATCTTCACGAGCTCTGATTTCATTTAATCTTGAAACTAATGTTGTAACAGCAAATCTTCTTTTTGCCCTATCATAAGAATCATTTCCTTTTTTCACATAATCTGCTACATAAAACCAAAGTCCATTTGGAATTTTATCATTTTCGCCTAATTCAAAATCTAATTTAGTTATTTTTAATGCCATAACTAACTACCTACCTTCCTAACTACCTAAAAATATTTTAAAATATTAATCTATTTTTTTACATCTATAAATACTAAACATATTCCCAATGATAACCACCAGTAGTCTTATATCTACCTGAACAGCAAGCGTGTATATTACGATAATCCATTCCAGTTTGTCTTGCTGCTTCATGAATACCGGAATAAGTTATACCTGTTTCTATACATATTACAGGTTTACTTAACTTAGCTGCCATTTTATTATTTCTTTCTCCATAATTATTATTGTAACTAGGAGTACACCATTCTAAATTGTCTACGCAATTATTTAATTTGTTTTCATCTTTATGATTTACTTGTGGAAGATTTTTAGGATTATCTAAAAATGCTTCTGCCACTAATCTGTGAATATGGTGAGATTTTAATTTACTATTCTTACAAAGAGTTACTGTTTGATAGCCTCTATTCATTATAAAAGTGCTTTTTAAATGTTCTTTAAAATGAACATCGTATTGTTCGGTTCCTTTAGGACATATTTTTCTTGTATAAGCTAGTCTTTTTACTCTACCTAAATTACTTATTTGATATAAGCCTTCATAATCTTTTACATCTTTCCAAATTTCTATCATTTTATTTATTTTTCCTTTCATCAATTACTTTACAAGTGTATATTCTTGAATCAGTGACATATGTATCAAAGAATTTGTCATAATATTCACGGTTCATGTCACATAATTTAACGTCAGCTCTGTTCACTGCTCTTAATAGGGACCCTGAACCTGCAAAGAAATCTCCGATTATATTTCCATTATGGTCTGTATCACTAAGCCATACTAAATGTTCAAGTAACGCTTGAGGCTTCTGGGTTGGGTGACATAATTTATCTTTTTTATAATTTCCTTGAGGTTTAGTAAAATTCAAAACACTTGACTTATCCCATAATCCTGCCTCTTTAGTAAGTCTTGGATTTCCTTTTCTTACTACTATAATAGGTGTTATATCATAACAAAAATCTCCTGATATACTACTTATCATGTTTGGTTGTTGCCAGAATATAATTCTATTTACGTCGAATATTTGGTATGCTAAATACAAATAACGCATTGACCAAAATATAAACATAAATGAATCATCACATAATTTTTTATGAGCTTTACAATACCATTGATAACACCATTTTTTATAGTCTTCTAATTTTTGTTGTTCTTCCCAAGGTATAGCTACTTCAAATCTTGGAGTTACTATTCCTTTTTCTAAATCACTTTCGCTAGGAGATACTTTTGCTGTATATCTTGAATGAAATACAGCAGCTCCATTTTTGTTCTTCATATTACCAGTTAAAACATTATATGGTGGGTCTAAAATCCATAAATTAATACTTTCGTCTTCTAACGTATCTAACCATTTTAAACAATCCATTTTAGTAAATTCTCTATTACTATATTTATTTATCGTTTGGTCACGCTTTGTACTAGTATAAATACGATTACTCATTTATACACCTCTTTTACTTAAAATTTAAATCACATTTTTTATTAATATAATCTACTATTATATCTAAGTTTGGCTCTATTTGTTGCCAAGCACTTATTTTTTCATAATTCATTCCACACATATCTGACGCAAAAAATTCATATTCTACTTTGCTCCAATAATTATACATTAAATAAGTTTTTATGTATTCTTTTAGTATACTTTTATTATGTACGCTACCTGATTTTACTTCTTTTGCTAAATCTTCTGCTACTCCTGATAATATATTTATTGGTTTCATTTTTTTCTCATTGTCATTCCAATTTAATACATACCATTCTAATTTACTGGTTTTTATTTTCATTATAATATTACCGTCCTTTTTACTGTTTTAGTTTTTTCTTTTAATTTTTCAGCTTCTGAAATTTCTCTATAATGTTTATTCCATAACTCTAATATTGAATTTCCTATTTTTTTATCTATGTCAAATTTGAACCATCTATAACCTGTTTTAGTCAAACTAAGACATCTTAATTCGTCTATCTTTTTGGCTATATCTTTTTCTTCTTTGTTACCTTTTAATAACATCATATAATATAATTGAAGTTGACAATTAGTTATCCATTCGTCTAAACTACTACTTGTTTTCCAATCTATCATACATATTTTATCATTAACTACAGCAACGCAGTCTATAATACCTTTTACTCCTAATTTTTTATTTATTATTTTTTGTTCTGTATATAAAGGTTTTATATCCCAATTAATTCTTTCGTCTAGCCATTCTTTCCATACTGTTTCATATACAGCGTATTCTAAACCTAAATGAGGTTCACAATCATCTTCTTTTTTGAATGGTTTATCGTACCAATTAAGCCAATCTTCAATATATTTATGAACTGCTGTACCTCTTTCTCCCGCCATTCTTAAAACGTGTTCTGGTATTCCTGAATTTTCAAATTTATTTCCAAATATTGCATTTAAAACACTTGTTACACCTCGAAATGGTGAATCAAAAAATTGACTATCGCTATAATTTTTCATGTGATTATCTCTCCTTTTTTCTTTATATAATATACATTATTTTAAATTAAATTACAACGATTTTTATAAAATTAAAACAAAATATTTCTTGTCTCACTCAAAACCCTGAATATAGCTTAGCTCTAGCGTTTTAGGTTATGTAAACTTTGAGACTTGAGAAAAAAGACAACAAACCTATTGACTTATTGTTAAAATTGTTGTATATTAATATTGGTAGATTTATTCTATCCCATAAATAAGAGAATAAGGTGAGAATTAACTTATGAAACAACACCTTATTCACTCCTTATATATAATATAATAATAAAGAAAGGAGATGAAAGTGTGGCTAAGTTACCAAAAGATATAAAATTAACAAAACACGCACAGCAAAGACTTCTTGAAAGAAATTCTTTAAAAAATATGTATAATACTAAAAATCTAATGAAAAGCTCGTGTAAATGGTATGGGAAAGATGATTTAATTCCAGAAAGTTCGTTATATTTACATTGTTTATATGTATGTAGGAAATCTAAGCAAATGGGATACCTTACAGACGGAAATATTGAAGTATTGTATAACAGGAACACAGGAGTAGCTATTACTATAATGGAGGTAAAAGAAAAATTTTTACCAATTACTCAGTATATTAAACCTGAATATTTGAAACAAATTGAATTAAAAAAGGAGAAAAAGAAAATGAGAAAAACCAATATCGGAGTATGTCCAGACTGTGGAAAGGAAGCAAAGTTAACTTTACAAGGAATATGTATTAAATGTAAAACTAGAAAAGCTAATATGAAATATCGTGGGAAAGAATATGTACCTTATATTAATTTATCAGAAGAAGAAAAAAGAAAAATAGACATTAGGCAAATAACTAATTCAAAAGAATATAGAGAAAATCATAATAAAAAAGAAGAAATACCTATGCCAGAAATACCAGTAATAGAAAATTATTATGAAGTAAAAGCAACACAAAATCCAGCAATAGCTCATGTGGTAGAAAAACCTAAAACATCTGAACCTGAAATAACAGAAAAAACTAAAATTCAACAAAACACATTTAATCCATTATCAGACGAAAATAGTTTTATTCATATATTAAAAGAGTGTGGATGTACTTTATCGGAAGATACAATAAAATCTATATTAGACGCATTGCTTGCAACAGATAAATTAAAATCTATAATTACAACTATTACGAAAAACGGAAATCAAAATGAAATGTTAAATTTAGAATACACTTTAAATGCTGTAGAGCAAAAATTACAATATAATTGGGAAACAAATGGTTTTCAAGAAGTAGACGACATAAAATTCAAAGGGTTTTTAGTTTGGAGGAGAGTATTAAAAGAAGCTATTAATTTTTGGAAAGAATTATATAAAACAAATACGTTAACTGAATTAACAAAAGCATTAAATACAATTCCAGAAATTATTAAACCAATTGAAACGCCCACTATCGATGATACTAATAATACTGATAAGACTAATAATACTTTAAAAAGATTTCAAATAACAACAGAAAGTATATCTACTATATTTAATACAAAAAGACCATTTACACGTGTATTTTATGCTACATCTAAAGAAGAAGCTCATGAAAAATTTGTAAAATGGATGTCAGAAAGACAATTACATGAAAATAAAAACAAAACAATTATCACTGAATTAACTGAGGAGGGTGAAGATGGAAGGAATGAAATTAAATAGAGACGAATACAGAACTATAAAAAGTATGTCAAAAGAGCAAATGGAGAATTGGTTATATAATAGAAATGTATTAATGTATAATTCACTTAGAAAAGAATTTGAAAGTGCATACAAAGACGAATTAGATAGTTCTGTGCAAAATTTTATCACAGCTATTGCTTATACTTTACATTTTAACGATGAAGTACATTTACAACAAGATGAGCTAGCTAGTTTTATGGATGATTTATTTGTTAGTGTAGATATGTTTAGAAAAGGTGAATATAAACCAGAAGAATATAGAGAACAACTAAAAGAAGACGGAATAGAAATAGCAAAATATGATTATGACAGATTATATAGAGAAAAAGACGCTCCTTATAAAGAAAAATATGAGGAATTAGTGAAATTTGTAAAAGAAACAAAATCAAAAGCTAAAATAGTAAATGATTTAAGATTAATACTTGGTGTAGGAGGTGAAAAATAATGACAGAAAGAGAAGAACAAGCAAATGACGTATTACAAGCAATAGCAAAAGAGATAAAAGAAAAATTACCAGAAAATATGGGGTTTGCATTATTAGCATACGAATTTGGAAACATAGAGGATAGAAGAATGATGTATGTATCTAATTCAAATAGAGAAGACGTACTAAAAGCTATGCTAGAGTTTGTAGATAAAAATTTAAATAATCCAAAAATATTTGGAAAGGATGTATAATCATGGGAAGAAAAAGAATTAACCCTGTAATAATTACAAAAAATGTAGATAAATTATGTGATATGGTAAATGAAAAATATAATTTATTACCTAATACAATAGGTAGCATTGAATATTATCATGACGCTAGTGAAAATTCTATAGTTCAAATTTGTAATAAAAGTAGAGGAGTTAGACAATTAATTCATGGAGATGATAAAACTTTAATTAACTATTTGCATAATATATTAGAAGATAAGATTGTATTAAATTTTTGGTGTATATAGTATAATATATTAAAAAAGGGAGAAATGTATAGAATGGAGATATGGAGAGATATTCAAGGGTATGAAGGTATATATAAGATTTCAAATTTAGGCAGAGTTAAAAGTTTAAATAGAATAGATTCTTTAGGTCGAAATGTTCCTGAGAAAATAAAAGCAATAGTTGATAATGGTAATGGTTATAAAGTAGTAAATTTAAAACGTAATGGTAAACAGAAGTTATTTACTATTCACAGACTAGTAGCTAAGGCATTTATTCCTAATCCGGACAATTTACCTTGTGTAAATCATAAAGATGAAAATAAAGCTAATAACTATGCTAACAACCTTGAATGGTGTACTCACGAATACAATAATAATTATGGAACGTGTCGTATACGAAGTGCTGTTTCTAATATCAATAATCCTAAAATATCTAAAAAAATTAGATGTGTTGAAACAGGTATAATTTACCCTAGTATAGCAGAAGCTGCCAGACAATTACATATTTATGATAGTAATATAGTAGCTTGTCTTCATCGGTAAGCAAAAGACTTCTCGGAAGTTATCATTGGGAATATATATTTGTTGATGGGGGTGAAAATTTATGCTAGTGTATGATTGGGAAATTTTTAAACATAATTCTTTATTAGGGATATTAGATACCGATACAAATAAAATTATACAACTGTGGGATATATCAGAAATAAAAAATTATATAAATAAGAATTTGAATGTTGTTTGGATACGGTTATAATAGTGATAACTTTGATAAAATTTTATCACACGGAGTTTTAACAAATGTGTTGCGTACTGAAACAGATTTATATAAATGTAGTAATAATCTTATTTATTCACAGGATACAGATATTCCTTTATTTCAAACATTAAATAAATTAGGTATAACGGATTATTATACATCTCCGATTTTATCTTATGATTTATTAGGAGATGGAGCATTTTTTTCATTGAAACAACTAGAGGGATTTTTAGGTATGGATATTGTTGAAAGTGTGGTTCCATTTGATTTAGATAGACCACTGACAGATGAAGAAAAAAGAGACGTTGAAAAATATAATAGAGCTGATTTATATGGTACATTAGAAAGATTTAAGCAAAGAAAAAACAGTTTTAGAACAAAGATGTTATTAGTAAAAGAATTCGGATTACCTGTAAATTATATTTGTAAAACGAATGCTAAATTAACAGAAGCTATTTTATTATCACAAAATAAAGGAATGAATACTAGACTTAGAAAGAATTTTCAATTATGTGATTTGCCTGTAAATTGGGACGTACCTGAATTAAAAAGTATATACAATTTTTTTATAGAAGCATTAAAAGAATTAGAAAAACATAAATGGGATACTAAAAAATGTGATAAGAAAAAATTAAGTATGGATTTAGATATTTTAGGTGTAACACATACTTTTGCACTTGGTGGTGTTCACGGTGGAAGAAAAAATTATATATGCAAACCAGAAGATAAAAAGAAAATTGTATGGGTTGACGTTTCTTCACTGTATCCTAATATATTAACTAAATGGGATTTACTTTCAAGAAAAGTAGATAAAAATGGATGTCTTGCTTTTGCTGGAATGGTTCAAACTCGTATGGATATTAAGAAAAAACTTCATGACCCTAGTTTAACAAAAGAAGAAAAGAAAAATTTAAAAGACCAAGCAGCAAGATACAAACTTATATTGAACACAACTTCTGGTTGTATGAAAGATAAATTCAAAAAATTATATGACCCTGAATATAATACTAAAATGTGTATGTTAGGACAATTATCACTTATGGATTTAGTGTTTAGATTACGTAATGTTAAGCGTAAACCTAAACCTGCTTGGGCAAGAAATGAGTTAGAGATTAATTCCGAAGGAAGCTATTTTAAACTTATTCAATCGAATACTGATGGTATTGCATTAGAATTATTAACAAATGATGCAGAAGATTTAATAGATAAAGTATGTGCCGAATGGGAAAAAGATTGGAAATTTAGTTTGGAAAAAACTGTTGCTGATAACTTATATGAAAAAGACGTTAATAATTATGTATTCAAAGATAGTAGTGGAAAAGTTAAGGTCAAAGGAGCTTATGTTACAAAATTTGATGAAGGGAATGAGCAAGATACCTTAGCTATTTTAGCAAAAGCTGTAGTAAATTATTTTCTTGATGGTACTGATATTAGAACAACAATATGTAATCCTGAAAATTTAGCAACTGATTATCAAATGATTAAAAAATTAGGAAATATGTATGATACACCTACTTGGAAACGCGAATATGGTGATGTGGAAGTACAAAAAGTAAATAGAATATTCCCAAGTACTGATGCAAAAAATGGTGGATTATATAAACATAAGAAATCAAAAGAAATAGGCGTACTAGATAAAGTTGAAGGTACGCCAGAGCACGTACTTATTTATAATGAAGATATAAGAGGTAAAAAAATAGGAGAGCTTAAAGACATAGATTATGAATGGTATATAGCAGAAGCACAGCATAGGATTGATGACTTTTTACGGAATAAAATCTGAAAAGAAAACAAGAAAAAGAAAAAATTTATGATAAACACTTGACTTTTAATTAATTGTTGTGTATAATGTTTATAAATTAATAAGGAGGTGTATAAAAATGGACCCATTTATGGATTTAATTTTGTATGACATCGACCCAGACAGTATGACAGAGGTGGAAAAAGAAATTTTATACAACGAAATGATAGAAGGAAATGAGGGTAGTGTTTAGGAGAGTGGTTTTTTGAGGACTTGGATTAGGAGGGGAAAAATGAAAGAAACTGATAATATACAACTTTGCGAAGTAGGTGATAAATTTTACAGAGTATGTAAAGTTTATAAAAAACAAGAATGGTACTTAGAAGAAATCACTATAGTAGAAGTAAAACAATCTAATGCGGGTAGATTTTCACACTGGTATTATCATGATGACAAAGGACGTTCTTATTTTAACCGTAATATTCGCTCAATTTGTTTTAAGACAAAAGAAGACGGAGAAAAAGCTATACAATATAGAAAAAATCTTATTAAAAAACGTGAATTATTAAAAGAATACGAAAGAAAATTAAATAAAGAATTAAATATAGGAGACCATTACTTAATTAAATAATAATGGTATTAATAGGAGGATTGAAAATATGAAAGATGAAAGAACGTATAACGTATATGTAACAAGAGATTACAGTAAATTCAAAAGATTAGTAGGTAATAGAGACATACCAGAAAGTAGAATTTCAAAAATAGTAGAAAGTATTCAAACTATAGGTTGGGTACATAACCCTATTATAGTAAATGAAAAAATGGAAGTAATTGACGGACAAGGAAGATTAACAGCACTTCAAAGACTAAAAATGCCAGTGGAATATATTATAGCAGAAGGTGCAGGAAACAAAGAATGTATCTATATGAATATGAATATGGTTAACTGGAAGTTACCAGATTTCATAAAATCTTATGCAGAACAAGGTAATGAAAATTATCAAAGACTATTAGGTTTAATGCAAAAGTATGCAAATGGAAACTTAGATATTATATCTACTGCTGTATATAGAGTATCAAAATCTAAGCATAGAGATATAAAACAAGGTATTCTTCAATTAACAGAAGAACAAGCTAAAGCCGCTATTCCTAGATTAGAATATATTAAGCCTATACTTGAAGAATTAGACGAAAAGAAATTACCAGGAAGTGTCGTAACATTAATGCAAACATTAATTTATTACTTTGATTATCCAGAAGTAGATAAAGAAAGACTTAAATATAGTGTTGAAAAATATATTTATAATGCTAAACCTTGGGTATTAAATACTGATTGTGAAAGAGAAGTAGAAAACGCATATAATTATGGTTTAGGCTTAGAGAAAAAAATCTTTATTGCTCATTTAGTCAAAGAAGAAAGAATGAGACGTCAAGTAGAATTGAATAATGCAAATAGAGAAAGAGCTTTCGCGAGAACACAAAAAGGAGTCCAAGGATTTATAGATAGTACTGATAACAAAGAGGAGGAATAATTATGAGCTGTTGGACACATATAACTGCTTGTTTTAGTGTTGAGACAAATATCATTGCAAAAAAGTCAGATTTAAGAAAACAAGTGAAAGCCTTTTTAAAAAATGCACCTAAGATAACAGGCAGTGAAAGAAATGCGGATGTGTTTGTAAATGTTCAAAGTGGTTTTAACTGGTTTGTAAGTTACGATTGTGAGCATTGTAAATATAAAGAAACATTAAGAACAGTAACAATTGACGGAGAAGAAGGACAAGAATGTGACGCCCCAGATAATTACAACTGTTCTGGTGAATATCAAAGTTGCGTTGTAATTTCAATTCAAGGTGATTTACGTGATAGAGAATTTAATAGAACAAAAGAAGAATTTGAAAACTTTTTAGAGTATGTTAAAGATAAATTTCACGTGCGTGATTATACTTATAATATAGAAGGTGAGTAAATGAGTGATTTATATGATAAACCTTGTAAAGAAATATTCAAATTAAAACGTATGTTAGAAAAGGCTGACATTCCATTTGAATTCATAGAAGGATTTGGGTATGACCCGAGCTTAAAAATTTCATATCCTGATATAATGGAGCATTATCAAATATGTTATCCATCTCGAAAAGATATGAAAATAAGTATCATTGAAGGATTTGGTACTCATGGACGTGAACAGGATAGATTAGAAATTTTAGGAGGATTTACACCTTGGGAAAAATTTAATCACGATGATTCACCTATAGGATTTTTAACTGCAAAGAATGTATTTAAAAGAATTAAAAAAGATTATGATGAAATTTCAGATAGGGAAGGATGGATGTTATAATGAAAACAATAAAAGTTATAGATGAAGATACTTTAGAGATGAAAGAAATGGTTGTAGAAGGTGAAGAATATGACAGTGAAAAATTAGAATTTGATAAATTCAAACAAGCATTACCTTGTGAACCAGAAGAATTTGGGCAAAAATATAGAGCGTTTAAAAAAGCATCAGAAGAATTTGATAAAGTATTTATACCATTTAAAGAAAATATAATTAAACTACACGAGCAAAGTGACTATTTACCAAAAACAGTAATAGTAGATAGTGTTAAATTAACTTATGTATCTCCAAGCACTAGAAATACAATTGACAGTAAAAAACTAAAAGAGGAAGAACCAGAATTAGCTAAAAAATTCACTAAGACAAGCAATGTTAAAGCTACTGTAAGATTAGAAGAAATATAATTTGGAGGTGGTTTACAAAAATGACTGAACAAGAATATCAACATGATTATTACAGACGAAACAAAGAAAAACGACAGGCTTATTTTAGAGAATATTATGAAAAAAATAAAGATAAAATAAAAGAGTATAATAGTAAAAGATATGCTAAGAAAAAACGCGTAAGAGAAGCTAAGAATGAAACATATAGAGAATATTATGAAAAACATAAAGAAGAACGTCGTGAATATTATAGAGAGCATTATGCTAAGAATAAAAAAGCACGTCAAGAGTATTATAAAGAATATTATGCTAAGAAAAGAGCGGAAAAGGAGAATAGTGAAAATGGAATTTCATAGTATAGACATCCCAGAAATGGAAAAACAAAGATATAATGCAATAAAAAGAACAGGACAGTATATTGAATTAAATATTTTAATCGGTGTAGAAAATGAAGAAGAAAAAGATAATACAGCGGTTAAATCTCCTGTAGTTAGTATGCACATGCACGATTGCGGTTCAATGGAAGTAGCTAGTTTACATGCTACAATAAAAGCTGTAATAGAAAATTTAGAAAAACAATACCCTGTAGAATGTCTTATGAGTAATTTAACAATGAAAATAGAAGGTATAGGTTCTGCTAATATACTATTATCAGACGATGAGGAGGAATAAATGTACACAAGATTATATGATTATCAAGAAAAAACAGCAAATGATATTTTCAATAGAATAAATAGTGGAGAAATAAAAGGAGCTTATTTAGGTTTCGATACAGGGACAGGAAAAACAGTAACTGCATTATCAGTTGCTGAACAACTATATAGTGCCGGTCATATAGTTGGAGTAGTTATTATCTGTCCTGTATCAAAAGTAGACGACTGGAAAAATGATTTGAAAAAAGAAGTTCCAGAAATTGAAATGACCTTTGTAAGCTCTTTTCAAAGTGCTTGGCGAGAAAAAAATGCAAAAACAATACAAGAAATGCTAGTAAGAAGAAGATGTTTAGTTATTGTGGATGAAGGTCATAAAATGAAAACATATGATTCTAAACAAAGTAAATTTATACAACAGTTATCAACTAAATTCAATATAAAAATACTAATACTTAGTGCTACTTCTCAAAATAAAAAATATATAGATTTATATCCACAATATAAAGCACTTGGTAGTGAATTATTCGATGTTCCAGCTCAAAAGTTCAAAAAAGAGTTTTGTGTAGAAGCTCAAAATTGGAATTTAGTATATGCAGGAAAATCTAGATTTCCATTTAATGAAATTGTAGGTTATAAGCACACTGAATTAATGGATAAAGAAATATTAAAATATACTTATTACAAAAAATATGAAAGTGTATATGACAGGCCGATAGAAATCAAACAAACTTTTAAAATGACATCTGAAATGAAATATTTTAAAGAGAAAAAAGTATGGCCTAAAATGGACGAGAAAGCCTTAGAAACGATTTTATCATCTGGAGATATAGAAGATATTGACTCAGAATTTATAATTGCTAATAGACCAGCCTTACACAAAATTTATATGCGTGAAAGTTGTAGTGGTTTTATTCGTGATATATTTTTAGATAAAAATCCAAAAGCACAATGGTTAGAAGATTTTCTTGACGGAAATGAAGGACGTTTAGTTGTATTTACAAACTTTATTAATGAAACAAAAATTGTTAGTAATATATGTGATAAAAAGAAAAGACATTGGTGTATATATGACGGTTCGACGAAAGACCTAACAAACTGGGAAAAATATGATGACTGTATAGCAATAGTAAATATACAAGCAGGTTCAGCTGGTTTAAACGATTTTATAAAAACTAATATTGGAATTTGGTTTTCATATCCAGAAAATTATATTGATTTTGTTCAAAGTAAAGGACGTTTAGATAGAACTGGGCAAACTAAACAACCTGTATTTTACTACTTAGAAATAGCAGGAAGCGTTGAACCTCAAATTTATAAAACTCTTTTATCTGGTGAAAATTTCGACCAAAGATTATTTGAAAAATGGTTAGAAGAAGGTGACAAATAATGGGTGATTTAGATTTTGGTGATTGTAGTGAAGTATGGATACCAAAACCAGTTTTTATGGAAAGTACAGGTAGTTTCAATCCTGAAGATACGATAACATTTAATGCTAGTAGCGTTCTTGATGGTTCTTATTATAGATACAGTGGTATGTATTCGCCATATAGAGATTTATATGTACCAGATGGAATTGTAGATAAATTTGAATGGTGGATTAAGGAAAATGGATACAAAAAGGAGGAAATTCCAGAAATGAAAGTAGAAGAAAATCGAGAATTTGGAACATCTAATTATAAATACGCAGTAGCATGCCATAATTATGAAGATTTACTAGAAAAAAATATACTAAAATGTATTTCTATTATGAAAGCTAAACTTATGATGGAATGTATGCCTTATCATGTTAAAAATATTCAATGTAGAATGAGTCCTATGGTTAAAAATAATATCATAATGGCTTATAGAAAATTATCTATGTATGGTAAAAAAACTCCTTTTGTTGCACGATTTGACGAATACGGAAGACGTTTAGAAGATGAAATAAAAATAGATACAATGAGAGGTATGGACATTAAAATTGTAGACCCAGACGTATATGGTCAAAATTATTTAGTGTTTGAAACTTATATAAATAAAGCTCCTTTATCAGACGATGAATTACCTTTTTAAAAAATTTTAAAAAAGACAATAAAAGTATTAACTTTTTCAAAGTTATATGATATAATGCAACACAAAGGAGGAAACTAAATGGGAAAAATTTTAATATTACTATTGATTTTAATAGTTATGGGAGCAATATGGTCACTTCCTTTATATATAGTTGTTAATTTTGTATTATGGTTATTTCAAATACCATTTCACTTAACTTGGTTACAAGCATTCGGTGTATGTTTATTAGCAACTATGATAAGAAAATTATTATTTAAAAAGGAGAGTGACTAATGATGTTTACATTTAAATCACTTACAAATGAAAAGAATATTTGGAATTTGTGTTTCAGAGATAGAGATACGATGAATAAATTATATTATGAAAATCGTACTCCAGATGATACAGCTAGAATTAATGGTTTAACAGATTATACTTCTTCAACTATTTATTTTGATAAAGATATAGACGGTTTTTTGCTTGCTAAAACATTAAGACACGAATTAACTCATATTTATTTATGGGAAACAGGTCAACAGGATAGAGTATATAATGAAGAAGAACTTTGTGAAGTAATGAGTGTAGCAGCTCCTTTAATTACAAAATCAGCTAATGATATATTACTTAGATTAAAAGAGGGATTATATAAGAAAGGAGAATAAGTATGGCTTATAAACCTCACAAAGAAAAGAAAATTGAAGACGAAATAAAACAGTTTATAAAAGAACATGGAGGACTTTGTTACAAAATTCATGGAGGAGATTTATATCAAGAAACAGGTATACCAGATTTGTTATGTTGCTGGCATGGATTATTTTTTGGTATAGAAGTAAAAGACCCAAGAGGGAAACCAAGTGCTATTCAGTTAGCACAAGGAATTAGAATTAAAAAAGCAAAAGGACATTTTATAATAGCAACAAGTGTAAAAGATATAAAAAATTATATTTATGAAAAAGGATTATGGGGTGAGTTATTATGCGAAGAACAGGACCGGCAGACATAAGTTATTGTAATACAAATTGCTATCAAGAAAAGTGTAAAAGAAATTTGCGTTATTGGAAGCCTCCTACAAAATTTTATTCTGTTACAAGTTTTGATAAAAATTGTAAAGATGAATTACATAGCAAATGTGAACATATTTTACCAGAGGAGGAAAAATAGTGGAAGAAGAATTAAAAAAATTACGTAATGAAAATCATAATATGAAAGAACAATTAGAAAATTATATTCCTAGACGTAGGGTAAGAAGGGTATATAAAATGTTAGGAGATATATTAGAAGCTGACACAGATGTAAGCCCATATATTCAAATATTAAAAGATTTTATAAATAAAATAGAAAAAGAAGGTAAAGCTGAAGCAGACCAAGAAATCAAATTTGCTATAGAGCATTTACTTTCAGTGAGGGAGAGATGATGAAGTATTATATAGCAGATATTCATTTTCGGACACAAAAATATTTTAGCCTTTGAGCATAGACCGTTTAGTACTGTAGAAGAAATGGACGAAGAATATATAAAAAGATGGAATAATAAAGTTAAAAAAGGAGACGAGATATATATTTTAGGAGATTTATCCTTTTATAAGGGAAAAGATACTAATAAAATATTAAAACGTCTTAATGGTATGAAATTTTTAATTAGAGGTAACCACGACCATTTATTTTTAGACGATGACGAATTTGACCAAACCTTATTTAGATGGGTACGAGATACAGTAATGGTTAAAGATGGAGACCATAGAATTTCATTATTTCATTATCCAATTCAAGTATGGAATGAGCAACACCACGGAGCATTACATTTTTATGGACACGTTCATTCAAATACAGGTACTATGCACCCTATGAAATATGAAATACCGAATTCATATAATGTAGGGATAGACGTAATACAAGAACCAATGACAAAAGAAGAAATATTGAATTTTTACGAAAGGAGGAATTTATAAAATGGCTATGTTTCCAGTGTTTATTGTAGGGCTGCTAGCTGGAATATTATTTTCTTATGTATATTTACGTTATATAAAAGAAATACCCTCTAAAACAAAATTTGATATACAAGAAAAAACCATTGTCTCATTAAGAGAAGATATAGAAGCTCTACAATTAGCAAATGAAGATTTACAAAAACGATTAAAAGAAAAGAAAAAATAATAGGAGGATTAAAAAAATGAAAAAAGGAATTGTAATAATAAGTATAGTATTAGTTTTGGGGTTAATTGTACTATTTGCAAGTACAACAATAGTACCAACAGGACATATAGGAGTTGTAACATTATATTCAAAAGTACAAGATAAATATTTAGACGCTGGATTTCACTTTATAGCACCATTTGTAGAAAGTGTACATGATGTAGATATTAGAACACAAAAATATCAAAGTACAGTAGAAGGAAGTGCAAAAGACCTTCAAATAGTTAATGTTACAATGTCAATTAATTATCAAATAAAATCAGAAAAGGCATCTGAGTTATATTCTAAAGTAGGAGCAAATTATAATGATACTATTTTAAATCCAGCATTACAAAGTGGTTTAAAAGCTGCTATAGCTAAATTTACAGCAGAAGAAATGGTAACAAAAAGAAGTGAAGTAGCTACTTCTATTACAGAAGAATTAAATTCAAGATTGAATGAATATTTTACAATTAGTGCTGTAAACTTAGAAAATATTGGATTTACAGAAGAATTTAATGCAGCTGTAGAAGCTAAAACAACTAATCAACAAAAAGCAGAAGCTGAAAAAGCTCAATTAGAAATTATAAAAGTACAAAATGAACAAAAAATAAATACAGCAGAAGCTGAAGCAAAAGTTAGAGAACTTCAATCTCAATCAGTTACCGAACAATCATTAGAACAATTAAGATTAGAAAACCAAAGAGCTATGATAAACAAATGGAATCGGAGTTATGCCAACGTATATGTTAGGTGAAAACGCTAACGCATTATTCAATTTAGGACAATAGAGGTGAATTATGGATGATAAAATTGCTAATTCAATAGCATTACATCAAATGACAATAGAAGAAGTACGAGGAATAAAGAAAAATGTACAAGAAAATATAGATGATACAGTTAGATTTGATATATGTACTAGACTTATATTTAGACGTTGGGAGCCTTATATATCAAGAATAAAAAATAAATTAGATATATCTCCTCGTACTATGTTATTAATTCTCGATGAAGTAGAAAAGAAAGAAAAAGAAAGAATTGATAAACTAATTGATATGGAAATAGACCATAGAACAATAAAGAAAAAAGAATAGAAAGGAGCAGGTGAGTAGTGGCTACTAAAAAGGACGCATACGAAAAATTAGAAAACATAGTAATGGAACGAGTTTTTTCATTAGAAAATGAAAATGCTCAATTAAGACAAGAACTTAGTACTGCCAGAGCGAAACTTAGTGTCTATGAAAGGATAGCCACTATAACCAACTCTAAGAGTACATTAGGTTTTGGACCACCAATCACACAGGAAGGAGGTAATAATTAATGACTACTATTAGTAAAGGAAATAAATCTATACAAATAAGCATAGAAAATATAATATGTGAGCCTACAAATACTGATAATCATAGTATTTCATATATTGTACAAGCTCCTAAAATTATTTGTAATAATAAACAAGACGCAGATTATATTCATAAAAAAGTAAATGATTATACAATGAAGTTGTGCAAAGAATTATTAGAGACGAAAGGAGAAGAAAATGAGTAGAAAATTAGCAAGTGTGCAAAAAGTAAAAGCTATAAAACCGATAGAAGGAGCAGATAGAATAGAAATTGTTCAAATCTTAAACTGGGATTGTGTAGCTCAAAAAGGACAATATAAAATAGGGGACTTAGTTATATATTTTGAAATAGATAGTTTATTACCAGATATACCAGCATTTGAATTTTTAAAAGGTTCTTCTTGGTCACAAAAATTAAACAAATATAAAATATCAACACACAAATTTAGAGGACAAATTTCACAAGGTTTAATTATTCCTATTCGTCAACTTACTGAAATATATAATCAAATAAATAAATCAGCAGTTTCTTCAATTGATTATGACGAGGGAGATGATTTGACTACATTATTAAAAATAGAAAAATATGAACCACCGGTGTCTAATGGACCACTTGGAGATTTAATTCATCATGAATGGTATGTACCAAAAACAGACGAAGAAAGAATACAAGTTTGTGCTGAAGATGTATTACCAGAATATATAAAAAGTGAACAAGGTGATTGGTACGCAAGTGTAAAATTAGATGGTACTTCTTGCACTGCTGGACTATTTGAAGATATGTTTTTAGTTGGTGGTAGAAATCAATGGTACAAAGGACCTAACATGTATACAGAAACTGTTAAAAAATATATAACAGAAGAAAAATTAAGAGCTTACCATGAAACAACAGGTATGTATGTAGTATTTCAGGGAGAATTGTGTGGACCTGGTATTCAATGTAACAGATTAGGTCTTTCTGAAAAAGATTGGTTTGTATTTAATGTGTTCACAAGTGACACTGGTAAAATGGATAGTTATACAAAATGTGATTTATTAAATATGTTAAATATCTGTGAATATTTTGGACTTAAAACAGTACCATTAATACCATCGGGAGTAAAATTTGACTTTAAAGCTACAACAGATATAGATGAAACAGTAGAGAATTTATTAAAATATGTAGATAGTATTAAATATAGAACATTTTTTGATGACGCCTCACCAAATCAAATTGCTGAAGGAGCTGTATTTAGAATGAATGATATGAGTTATTCATTTAAAGTTATATCTAATAAATTTTTATTAAAAGGTGGGGAATAAAATATGGAAATAAAAGTGTATTTACATAGAACAAAAAAGAAGCAATTTGAAGTAGCAGACTGCTTTTCTGTTTTCGTTGACTTAGATAAATTACCAGAAGATAAAAAAGATGATATAGATTATATTAATTTGGGTTTCAAAAATGATTGTCAAAGAATAGCTAGAACAAGAGAATGTGTATTAAAATATGGAACAGGATATATTTCATTCATGAGACCACAATACGAAGGACCAGAAAAAGAAAATGGAAATGGTAAAATCTATTTTGATAATAAAGAAATGTTGTTTATGAAAAAAGCCACTAAAAAACGTAGAAAAAAGGAGGAAACAAATGAAGAAAAATCCTTATAGAATAATAGGTGTAGATTTTGATGGGACATTAGCTGTAACAAAAGGCTCTTATCCTAGAATACAAAAACCTATTCAAGAAATTATAGATTATGTGTTAGAAGAACAAAGAAAAGGGGCGTATTTAATTTTAGTAACTATGCGTGAAGGAGATGTTTTAGACCAAGCTGTAGAATGGTGTAAAGAACAAGGTATTGAATTTGACGCAGTAAATGATAATTTGCCTCATATGAAAGAATTTTTTAAAAATAATCCACGTAAGATATTCTGTAACGAATATTTAGATGATACGAATATAGGCGGTATAGAACATATATTACAAGAGATTAGAAAAGAAAGGAATGTATAGATATGAAGTTTTGTTTTGGTACAGTTTGTTGGAATGGTTATTTAGAAAGATATATAGATATATTTATAAATAATTATGCTACGATTTTTAAGAAATTAATATCACTGGGTATCAATTATGAAGATATAGCCACTCCTAAAGTTATATATAATAATGATGAACCAGGATTAAAAGTTGAAAACGCTATAAAAAAATTAGAAATTATGACTGGTAAAAAATTAAATTTAATATGTGATAAGCATAAATATTCAACAGATAAAGTAATGTATTCAACTAGAAATAGATTAAGAAATGAATTTAAAAAGACTTATCCAAAAGAAAAGAAAGTATTTTTTTATTTTCCAATTGACGACAGTGTAAGACCAGAGGCTGTATTAGAATTAATAAAATTAAGTAGGGCTACAGAACCAACAGCTTGTATGTTTAGATTTTTTGTGTCAGAAAGTGCTAAAAATTTTACAGCTGCTACTAGACCAATAACTTCATATAAAGATATTCATCCTGGTGATTGGGGAGGTTACTGTGCTTATAATATCTTAGATGAAGATAAATGTCCATTATATCCTGAAATAGCTATTCCAAATGTAGCATTTTATACTGAATTATATAAAGCTGGGTATAAGCAATATGGAAGTAAAGAAATATGTATAGACCATTTAAGACACCCTGATAGTCATCATTTTAAATATAAGGACACAGAAATGTCTAATAAAGTAAGAGAATATCTATTAGACCAAAGAGCAAAACTACAGAAAGAGGGGTATAAATAATGAATGACATACTAGTTATAATTATATGTATTATAATTGGTTTTTTATTAGGAAAAGTATGGAAGTATTTTTTAGCCCCTTTAGTTATTACTAAATCTACACAGGAGATTGAAGAAAACCCTAAATGGATTACTCCTAAATTAAGAGAAAAATATTATGGTTTTTCAGATGTAGATATTATAACAGCGAGAAGCTCTATTGGAACAGCATTACCTAGATTTCGTTTAAAAGCATCAAAAGAAAAAAACAAAGATAGATTTCAATTATTAATACCAGAAGATGTATCAGTAAATGAAATAGACGACATAGCTAAAATTGTACTTAGAGGAAAATTAAATTTATACTATAATTTAGATTACCCTGATAAATCAGCTTATTGGTTATCTATATTATTATATTTATTAGATGGTAATGATGTTTTTGACGCAAGCAATATCAATAAAGACAAGAAACCAGTTGACGATTTTAATAAAATATGATATTATATAGATAAGAATAAAAAGAAAGGAACGAATAAAATGAAGGATTTGTCAGAATATAGAATACTTAATAAAGCAAGTTTATATAGAGAATTCAAAACCAAATATGACTATCCAAATATGCAAATAACTTCATACAGACGTGTTTTGTACGGAGAAAGTACATACTTAGGAAAAGGTCGTTCCCCATATATAGCAGACATGTTTAGATTTTTTAGTGAAAAATTAGATAAACCATTTATAGATATAGCTTATGATTTATTAGATTCAGAATTTTTTGGTAGAAAAAATACTCTTTTAGATGTTATAATAGCAGAAATGAGTATACCAAAAGAAAAAATAACTGAGATATTAGGAGATAGTGCAACAGCATTAGATAATATCAGATTATGTGATTTGAATGAAGATAATAGAAAAATTTATGAAAATGCTATATCAAAAGCAAAGGAGGGATAAGTATGGAAATGAAAGCAGCTGCTATAATTAGTGCTTATAAAAAAGGTCAATCTATAAATAGTATAGCTAAAACATTTAAAACTTATCCAACTTCCATTAAACGTATTTTGGAAAAAAATGAAATAGAGTTACGACATGATTCAAGAAAAAAAGGAGAAGTTTATGTAGAAGATGGAGAAAAATTACTTGAGTGGGCGAAAGCCCAAGATAGATTAGTAACAAAATCAGAATTAGCAAAAGTAATTAAAAAAAGTAGATTATCACCTTCTTATTTTATAAAATATCCAGAATTAGGACAATATGTAGAGACTAGAACACAAAAATCATTAAAAATTTATACGAATGAATTATATGATTGGCTTAAAAAGAATAATATTCCATATAAACCGAACGATAGGTCGACATTAGAAGGATTAGCAGTAGACGCATTATTATTAGGAGAATATTCAAATTTAGCTATTCAAATATCAGAAAAACCTACTTATGTTAGCAAAAAACAACACGAAATAAATATTAAACAAAAATTAAAAAGAGCTGAAAAAGTAGGTATAAGGATAGTATTTTTAAATAAAGACCATTTTGAAAATTTAGATGATGTGAAATTATTACTAGATAGTCTAAAGAAATAAGGAGAAATATAATGGCGGGTCAAATGTTATATGTAAAGAAAAACAAAGGAGATGGAAAGATGTCAAAAGGAGACGTAGTATTTGAAAAAGATAACGAATATTATACACCAAAATATGTAGTAGATTTTTTCTATCCAGACGGATTTGATTATGACCCAGCAACATGCGAAGGAAAAGCAAAAGAGTTTGGTGTACCTCATTATGATACAATTGAAACCGATGGTTTAATTCAAGATTGGACACCTTACAAACGTATATGGATTAATCCACCATTCAGTGAAAAACATAAATTCTTAGCTAAAGCAGTAGAAACATATAACATTGCTCATAATACTATATATGTACTATTTCCTATAGAATTTTTAACTACAGCAAGATTTCATGATTTAAATTGTAAATGCAAATTATTTATACCGAGAGGTAGAGTAAATTTTGAAAGTGGATTAGGGAAACAAGGCAAAAGTCCTGCATTTGGTAGTGTGATTATAAAATTAGCTGACGAAAACTCAGTTGAATATATAGACTTGAAAGCAGAAAAACCAGGAATTACTGACATTGAAACTGTAACAGGTTTAAATAGTACAACAATAGAAAAGAAATCTTGGTATAGATAGGAGTTAATTATGATTATTGATTATATGATAGGTTATAGATGTAAACATTGTGGACAGTTTACAATATGGGGTTGTAGAAATGAATATGATGAACATTTTTGTAGTGAAGAATGCTATTTAAAATATTGTAAAAAACATAATTACGAACCTCACACAGAATATTTGAAATTTATAAGATAAAGGGGTGCAACTATGTGGAAAAAATGTAATATTAACGATAATTATATAATATCTGATGACGGTTTTGTAAAAAGTATTAAAACTAATAAAATATTAAAACAAAAATTAGATAAAGATAATTATTTAAGTGTTAATTTATCAATGGGAAAAAGAGGTAATGCGAGACAAGTATTTGTACATAGATTAGTAGCAGAAGCATTTATACCTAATCCAGAAAATAAATCATTAGTATTACATATAGACAATAATCCAGTTAATAATTGTGTAAGTAACTTAAAATGGGTTACACCTAAAGAAAATGTAGAACATTCAATTAAAATAGGACTTAAAGAAGATGACCGTGGTAATTTATCTTGTAATTCAAAGTTATCGTTAAATGAAATAAGTTATTGTAGAAAAATGTATCAACCACGCAGTAAATTATATGGTTGTAATGCACTAGCTAAACGATTTGGTGTGTCAAAATCCACAATGTCATATATTTTAAATAATAAAACATATTCATATTAAAATATTCGAGATTGGTGAAATGGTATCACACAGCACTTTGACTGCTGGGTTTTTAGTTCGAATCTAGAATCTCGAGCCAATAGACATTCAAAATATTCCCTGGGGCTGATATTTTATTAATGGAGATATTATAGTTGTCAGGGTGCAGAGGTTAGCAAAAGGGTGAAAGAACTGTGGCTCTGGAAGGAGGGTCTACCCAAATCCATAACGAACCCAAAACGCCTTCAAATGGGATGAGAAGCAGGTGCTAACAATACCGGATGTGGTGATAAAACAGTTCCTTAGTGTTTGAATGTCTTTATACATAGCGGTGGTGGTGCAACGGCAGCACGATAGGCTCATAACCTATAGACGAGGTTCGATTCCTACGACCGCAACCAGCCCAAAAGGGCGTGCATACACATAGAAACAGGTGGGTAAACGACCTATTAAGTGCGATAGAGTATGGACGCATATTCGAGTCAATGCCTGTTATATGCTTTATTAGCCAAGTTGGTTAAGGCACTGGTCTGCAAAACCAGTATCACTGGTTCAAGTCCAGTATAGAGCTCCATTTGAATTTAATTGTTAATAGGAGGAGTATAATGTATTTTATAACGTCAATTAGTGAAAAACACGGAAATAGATGTGTAGGCTATGTTTCAGAATTAAAAGACGCTGTTAATATAGTTGAAAGCAATGCGTATGATTTATGGGAAGCAGGTTATTATCCATATGCAGTAATTGAAAATGTAAAAGAAGGAATATATCAATATGACCAAAATCCATTGTGGTTTACATACAATGAAGAAAAAGACATATACGAAAAATCAAAAAGACCAAGTTTTATTCCAAATAATCATGTAGGTTTTGGGATAGGATAGAAAGGATTTATTATGAATAAAAAAGGTTTGGTCAATGAGCATCATAGTTATCGTAAATGTGAGTCTACATTAGAAGAAGAAATTAATTGGTGGAAATCTTCTTATGTAAGAAAATAAAAAAAAATTATGATATGTACTTGACTTTTGATTAAACTTATGTTATACTATTATTAAATTAGGGGTCGGTTAGCCCTTCCATATATCGACTTAGTGTAATGGTAACATACCGGTCTCCAAAACCGTTGATTGAGGTTCGAATCCTTGAGTCGGTGCCACCCCTTCAAAAGGGGACATAGGCTTCATATCAATGCTTTCATTAAAGTAAAATGTAAGGCATGCTGTGTATTTGATAGATAATTATAAATTATCTATCAAATCTAATATGGCGCTAGGGACAGTCGGTTAAGTCACTAAGTTTTCATCCTAGGGTGCTCAGTTCGACTCTGGGTAGCGCTACCAACTAACTAAGGTGGATTATGAAATCATATATTTATATATAATTAATTTTGTTTGCTATTTCCTACCTCCACCTTAGTACTCCTAAACGGTAAGGTACTCAAGTTGGTTAAGAGGAGGCACTGCTAACGCCTTAGGTCCGTAATAGGGCGCGTGGGTTCAAGTCCCACCCTTATCGCCAAAATATATGAAACACATGATATTCAACCTCCTCGTGGTGTGTTTCGGTGGCGAATATCGTTTTAAAGGTATCTCCAGCCTAAGGTATTCAGCGTGACGTTTCAAAGCTCGCTCCACGCGGGACGTTGCAAGTGGGGATAAAAGAAATAAACCCCACTATTTTTATAAAGGTAGGTAGGAAAATGAAAGTTGTTAGTGGAAATTTAGAAATGGTAGATTTCAAAGAAAAATCTACACCAAAAGAAGATACAACAGATAGTCATCATTCTCGGTTATAAACTTATGGCTAAGATAGCACTTGTGGATTTAATATATGACATGAATAAAAATACCTGTCATAAAATAAATTTTGTAATAATTATGGCTCAATTAATTACATTTGCAATCAGTATAATCTGTCAATTTATATTTAATGAATTTAGAGCTATAATTTCAATAGCAGGAGCTTCATGTTCTACTATATTATTATTTATTGTAATAATAAATACTAAAATATCAGATAAAGCAATAAAAAATGCTAATAAACAGAAAAACATAATAGAAGAATGTATAGATAAATTAGAAAAGGAGAAATAAAATTATGGAAATAGACGAAGATATAAAAAATAAAATTGAACAATACGCTACAATTATAGTAAATGAATTACAAAAGAATAGTAGTATTTTAATAAACATTCAGATAGAAGAAGAATATTCTCAATATGATGTGTTATTTTCATATAAGTTTTCTAATTTTGGTAGTCATCAAAGAGGTATATTAGCAAATGATTTAATAATTGGTGTAATAGGGTTTGGTACACACGGATTCTCAACAAGTATTTATGATACTGACCCAGGTTATTATGCTGAAAAACTAAGAATACATAGTAATTTCTTATCATTTTTATTTAATGAAGTAAGAAGAAAATTGAAAAAAAGTTAAGAAATCTCTTGACTTTTTATTTTTTATATTATAAAATACAAACATAATAGAAAATAGAGAACAATATAACGTAAGACGTTTTTCAGGCTAAACGCAGTGAATTTTCATAATATAATAATTTTCCTGTTTAGACCTATAACGTAAAGGTCTATTTTTTATTATATTAAATTTAAAGAAAGGAGGATTTCAAGTATGACCCTTGAGATTTGGAAAGATATTGACGGTTATGAGGGTCTTTATCAGGTAAGTAATTTAGGAAGAATAAAATCCTTGAATTATAAACGTACCGGTAGAACAAAGATATTAAAACTTGTAAAAAGCAATGGTTATTTAGACATAATACTTTATAATAACGGTAAATATAAACATTATTTAGTTCATAGATTAGTAGCAAAAGCATTTATACCAAACCCAGACAACTTACCAGAAATTAATCATATAGATGAAGACAAAACCAATAACAAAGTAGATAATTTAGAGTGGTGTACTTCTAAATACAATTCAAATTATGGTACAAAGCCATTAAGATTTTCTAAATCAAGAGGAATTTCTGTAAAATGTATTGAGACAGAAATCGTGTATCATAGCGCAAGAGAAGCAGAACGCCAAACAGGAATCGATAATACGCAAATAGTAGGAGTATGTAAAGGTAAATATGGTTATCAAACCGCAGGTGGTTATACTTGGGAATATGTTTCTAAACAAGGAGGTGATTAAAATTAAAATTTGGTTATACGGAAAAGTTATGAGTGGAAAAACCACGTTTGCAAGTCAATTTGAAGGAGCCTATATTATTTCTACTGATGGTAACGCGAGTTATTCTTTTGAACCAGATAAAATATTAAGAGTTAGAAATTATAAAGAATTAAATGACGCATTAGAAAAAGTAAGAAAAATAAAACCAGACTGGTTAATTGTAGATACTACTTCATATTTAATTGACTATTTAAGATTTTATTGGTGTGATAAAAATGGTGTTGAACATGAATCAGAAATAGCTTATAAAGGTTATACAATGCTTAGAAGTTTCTTATGGGAAACTATTGTACGTATAGCAAATGACTATTGTGATAATGTAATGTTTATTTCACACGAACAAGAAATCATAGAGAAAAATAAATTTGGTAGAGAAATATCTAAATTTCAACCAGTATTTGAAGAAAAACTTAGAGACCAAATGTCAGGACTAATGGCTATAATAGCTAGAACTGTAAAATCAATTGGAGAAGATGGAACAGCTAAATACGAACTTCATATTAGTCATACAGATGACGAGTTTGGTGGTTCAAGATTAGCTATCAAAGAAACAGCAATTCCACTGACAAAAAAGGCTTTTGATGATAACTTTATAATATCTTCAAAAAAATTTGACGCAGAAAAGATAATGACAGGAGAAACAAAAGTAGAAGATACATATGCCAAAAAAGATGAAGTCCCTAAAAGAAAATCTATAATAGGATAATATAATTTATGAGGAGGAAATTAACATGAATAATAACGAAATAAGTACTGAGGATTTAAACGAATTAGATAGCATATTCAAAGACATGGGTGGAGTAGATAATGTAGAAAGCTATGCTAATTCATACGAAGAATTACCAGATGGAACATATTTAGGAGAAATAGATACTGTTTCTACTAAAAATTCAAAGAAGACTGGTAGACCTATGTTAGAGATTATAGTTGCTCTAGAAGATAATAAAAAAGAATACGTTTATTTAATGCTTGCAGGAGAAAATTTAAAGAAAACACAAACAGCCGTAGCAAGAGCTGTAACACAATTGAAAAAATTAGGTGTTGCTGGTACACAATTAAGTGATTTTATAATGGGAGCATTAAATCTAAACGGAACTAGAGTAAACTTAAAAATCGAAACTAACGGTTCATTTAGAAATAAAGATTTAACTCTTGCTTAATATAAAAGTGGTATCGACACAAATGTCGGTACCATATTTTTTAACTTGATTGTAAGTTGCAGTATTATATTTCTGTTCACTTTCGGCTTATCTATCTAATTCGTCGTCTATTTGTTTTTGAAGTTCTCTTTTTTCTTTAGCACGATTATATTTTACCTTTTTCTGTTCTCTTTCATCTATATAAAATTCAGTTGCTTTTATTTCAAATGGAAAATCTAATTCATCTACGAATACAACTTTGCATTCCTGATAATTTCTTTTATATTCTTGAAACATATTGTTCATCATAGTTTGATTTTCTGGAGTTTGTTTATGAAACCAAGCGTGATTTTCTACTGACAATAATGCACCATTTTCAACGGTTGCTTTACCTCCATCTTTTTTCATTCTAATATGATGATAAGTCAATTGTTTCATCTTTTTCATTTGACTTTTACCTTTATATTTTCTTGGTTTAGTATCTTTTCTTAATTTTAATTTTTCAATAAAACATTCTGCTCCATATATTTGAATTAGTTTTTCTTTTGCTCTTTTATTACTGCTCATAAATACCTCCAATCTGTTCACTTTTTGTCGAAATTTGTCGTTAAATGTAAAAATACTTAAATATAAAATGAAATTTTAAGGCTAAAATCAGCAAATCGCCGTATAAGCCTCTACAATACCCATACAGCGATTTTATATAATAAGTAATATAAGTTTATATTTTAATTTTTAAAACAGCTTTAAATAGATTTTGAGAGGTCGTTTTTCTTATAAATTTTGATTTCTTCGTCATTTTCTGATTTTCGTCTTTGAATTTCTCTATTCAAATACCAAGCTGCTTTTTCTAAATCTTCTATAGT
>CALVMV010000012.1 GCA_944349375.1 uncultured Clostridia bacterium | reverse complement strand
TTCTTCTTAAAGCTATTTGATATATCTAGAACTAAATAGTTATCCCACAACTTTTATGCAAGAACCATAATTTTTAGAAAAAAAGTGGTATTTTCTATAAAAGATTATACCACACTAAATATCAATTTTACACTCTTAAACTGTCCAACTTATAGGGTTCAGTTTAATAGTACTTACTACTATCTACTTACTTTTTTAAGATTTACGATATTAAAGTATAACTTATTCACATGACATAGTGCCATCAGCAATTGTTTCTTCTTTTATTTCGTCGTATGTTTTCTCTGTAGAATCTTGTATACCATATTTATCCATTGTTTCTTTTGTAATTTTTTCAAAATCTATTTCCATACTAACAGTAAAGGTATAATTTTTATCATCTGCACTTACTGTTCTTTTAAATCCTGTTTCTTCAACAGGTTCATTTTGTTCAGTAAATTGAGTCTTGAATGAATCCCAAACAGAAGATAAATTACTAACAGTAATATCCCTAAATTCTACATCTATCTTAGCTTTAGTTAACTTTTCATTTTCAAAAGTATATTCAACATTACTAGCAGCATTCATATTATTTCCTGGACTAACTCCACTACAAGTTAATACTTTCGTATCATTTTTTCCACATCCCGTAATTACAAATACAACAAATAAAGAAACTATTAAAAAATACATTTTTTTCATACAAAAACACTCCTCTCAAGTATAATGATAACATAATATTAACCATTTTTTGTATATTTGTTGAAAAAATACAATTAAATAAAATTATATACATATACTTTACAATATATTTCAAAGTGTTTTTTTATTTTGGTTTTATTGAAAAAGGGTAAGTAATTATTTTTTACATATAAACAATTTCAAAGAACATTAAAAATTATATTTGCAAAATCTATCTAGAAACTGGGAATGTGCATCCACTAAAAGTACTTTCTTATCTATTGAGATAATGCAACTCCTGTACTAAAATCCATTGGTATTTTCCAACTTCACCTTTTGATTAGCAACTGCAATTACCTTACATTATGACATCTTCATCTTCTCTTTTTTTATATTTGTCAGTCATAAAGTTTAACACAACAAAAAAAAACTATATCAAACCAAAGTTCAATATAATTTTATCTATTCAAAAACACGTTCTAACCAGCTAGATACACCTTCTGCTCAATCTCCTCCAATACCAAATCCATGCGGATAATTATCTAAAACACGAACTTCAATATCTTTATTTAAATCCTGTAATAAATCCACCTGTGCATTAAATTGATTATAGAAAGGATCTTCCGTACCATAAACATAATAAGTAGGAGGTAAATCAACATCTCGAAAGGTATCTTCATCTAAATCAGCAACAGAAAGCCTTCCGTAGAAAGAATATCCCATGATTACTGCATTTTGTGTAGAAGAAGTTCTATCGATTTTATCAGGTTGATAATTATTATCTATTGCAGTACCGTTAGTTTTTTCATTAAACTCTAATACCGCATGTCCATTAGCAATACCACCTGCCGAAAATCCAACTAACCCTATATGGTTTTCCTGAAATCCATACTCATCTGCTCTACTTCTTACATATTTTACTGCTCTAGCAATATCAATTCCTGATTCTTCTTCCGTATAGGGATCTACTCTATAGTGAACTACAAACGATACATAACCAAGTCTAGCAAACTCTTTTGCAACATTACTACCCTCCTGTATTTCAGAACGAAACAAAAATGCTCCTCCAGGACTTACTAACATTGCTCCTTTTACTTCTGTTCCTTCTGGTACATCATAAAGCGTCATAAAAGGACGAAAATCAGGATCATCAAAATAATTACCATCATTTTCCTTAATTCTTTCTATTCTATCTTCCATAACTCTATAATCAGCAATGCCATCACTAGTACCTACACAACTATAAGTAGGCACTTCGTTTCCAGTTACTTCACTAAGTCCTGTATATTGAATAATAGCTGCTGCTGGTCTAGGATAAGCTTTTTCACCAAAACTTTCTGTACCATAACTTGAAATCCAAGCAGTCATTCTACCTCCAGCGGAACCTCCCCAGACAGAATAATGAGAAATATCTATTTTTAATTCTTCTTTATGTTCATGAAAAAAAGCAATAGCTCTTGCAAGATCTTCCATCGCAGTATCTGATCCTGGTAGATAAATTAAAGCAAAAGCATTATATCCCATTTTCGATAAAGCTAAAGCATGAGGAAAACTATCTTGCATAGCTCCTACATACATAAATCCACCCCCAGCATTAACAACTGCCGTTTTCGCATTCTCTTCTCCTCGAAAGAAGAACAATCCCGTATTTTTTTTATCAGGATTTTCTCTCATTTCTTCATCACTATAAATAGGATAAAAAACTTGATTACCATAATCAACATCTTCTTTCAAAGAATTAACAATATCTACTGTAGTATCATCATCTATATAGTTATACCAGATATAAATATCATCAATATCATCTAATCTAGTATCTCCATCAACAGGTCTATCGACTGGAAAAATCAAATTACCAAATTCCTCGAAAGATACATTATTTATAACATCAGAGATAGTTGAAGATTTCGTAAAAGTTTTAATATGATTTACTTCATTAGAAGATGTATTTTGATTAAAATATCTAAAAAAACCATATCCACCTATAAAAATCACCACCATTAAAATTGTAAGTCCTAGTATTATTTTTTTATTTTGTAAAGATTTCATACATCACCTCTACTCTATTATCATTGTATTTAGTATTTTTCCTCCATCCGAACTATCTACAACAACACCTTTTAATTCCATTTCCATAAGATAACATAAACGTGTTGCAAGATATGTAATAGCATTTTCTGTATCTTTACTAGGTGCGGAACCTTGAGCAAATAAATATAGCTTTTTTCCTTTTAATATTTTAGCTTCATCTAACATATACAAGCGGTCAATAAATGTTTTTAAAAGACCTCCTACAGTATACCAGTAAACTGGTGAACCAATAACTAAGGTATCAGCATCCTTTATTTTTTCAAACACCTCACTTATTTGGTCATCTTCAAATACTTGACCATATTGAGAAATCTTATAGTCAACCATTTGTAATACTTCATAATCTTTATTTCTTAATAACTTTTCTCCTATTCTATAAGTATTTCCCTTTTTATTAGGACTAAAGTTCATAAATAAAATTTTATTCATTTTATCTCTCCTTTCATTTTTAATATATACCCGTGAGTCGCTCCCTAGTCAGTAAAAATCCACCCTTAAAAAGGGTGGTTTTTCTCTGAAGCCTATAAGGCTTGACACTGGCAGCTACCATTTGGTA
>CALVMV010000011.1 GCA_944349375.1 uncultured Clostridia bacterium | reverse complement strand
TGCGGACGGGTGGCGGCTGGACGTGGCCGACGGGCCGACCGACGGCTTCTGGCGGGAGTTTCGCCGCCGCTGCAAGGCCGTAAAGAGCGACGCGCTGCTCATAGGCGAGGTCTGGGGCGGCGCGCGGCACTGGCTGGCCGGAGACATGCTCGACTCCACCATGAACTACGATTTCCGCAGCCATTGCCGGCATTTTTTCGCAGAGGGCAGCATAGACGCACGCACCTTCGCCGGGCGTTGTGCAGATATGCTCATGCGCTATAAGAGGCAGATCACCGCCGCGCAGCTCAATTTGCTCGACAGCCACGATACCAGCCGCTTCCTCGACATCTGCGGCGGCGAAAAGCGCCGCCTGGCGCTGGCGGTCGTGTTCATGTGCTGCTTTCCGGGTATGCCCTGCGTATTCTATGGCGATGAGCTTGGCGTCTCCGGCACAGACGAATTGGATTTCCGGCGCGCCATGCCCTGGCAGAGCGGGGACGCGGAGCTGCTGGAGTTTTACCGCGACGCGATAGCCCTGCGGCGAAATCACCCCGCGCTTCGTCACGGCGAGCTGCGCTTTCTCCGCGCCGAGCCGGGTGAACGCGTGCTCGTGTTCGAGCGAAAAACTGATGATGAGCGCCTTGTAATAAGCATCAACGCCTCCGACGAACACAATGCTCTCCCTCCGTTCGGCTGGGAGATAAAGATTGTATATTAAAATACCTCTAATACAACAAACAGGCCTGAAATTTCTTCGGGCCTGTTTGTCTGCGTTGTTTTATCGGCTGGTAATATCAGCACATAAAGGTCGCGTTTTGCGACCTTCATCCTCTCTCGCGCTCAGCGCGCGGTCTACGCAGTACTTCACGTCCAGTAGCTTTACCAGCTCGTCGCGGAGTGTTTTGTACTTGGCGTAAGCAGCGTAGCCCTCGTGCTCCAGCGTTGCAAGCTCGTGCTGCCAGTCGGAAATGCGGATGCCGCCGGGGAGCTTGCGCCGCGCCATGTAGAACTGCCGCAGCTCGCTTTCGTGCTCGGATTTGAATCGCTCGCGTTTGTATTTCCACTTTATCGCGCTGAGTTGGTCATGTAAGGGCTCGAAACGCTTGTACGTCTCGGCGTATCTGAGCAATTCATGCAGTTCTTTCGTCCGCTTCTTGTTAGCGTCGAGTGTGGTTTTCGTTTCATCAAGCGATGAATGAAGCGAATCGAGACGGGCTTCGAGGTCATCAAGGGTGTGTAGGCCGTTCTCTTCCAAATACGCTACAGCGCTCGTCAAACGCTTCAGGTTGCCAACCTTAGCCTTGCTGCTCCACGCGCCGGCATTGCGAGCGTCGTAGTAGTCGGCGATCAGTCTGCCGAACGGCGCCGCCCTCGTGAACGGTCGGAAGCTGCTCGATGCCCTGCCGCTCGTATGAGCGGTGGTCGATACGGCAGGGTAAACCCTTTTCCTCAAACTTCGCATTGCACAACGCCGCCCACGTCTCGCGCCATTCTTCAAGCGTCTCGGGCCGTCCCCAATCGGTGGTCGGCACGGCGTCAAACTTACCGTCCTCACGGTAAACCCGACGCTGCTTTGCACCCCAAGTGCCGTCGGGATTCAGCGGGCGAATTGGACACATGACGTGGAAGTGCGGGTTTGCGATGCCACCATCCTTGTCCGGTTGATGGACGGCGAAGTCCGCAATCATGCCGCGAGAAACGAAGTTGTCCTGTAGAAATTTGCGCACGAGCTGTATGTTTTCTTCCATCGTGAACTCGTTTTGCAGCGCGATGTCGAAGCTGTAGGCGAGCTGCGCGTTTTTGTTGCGCTCGGTGTTTTCGACCGCGTTCCATAATGTCTGGCGATTGGCGTACTCGCGCGGCGCGTGAGGTGGGAGCAGGATTTCCTTGTAAATCACGCCGCCTTTGCGCGTGTAGTCGCTGACCTGACCGTAATACTCGCTGTACAACTTCTCACCCGCGCGGTAAGCGGCTGCCTCAACCGCCGAGCGCCCCGCGCTGCGCTTTATTTGCCTGACGTGGAAGTGGTAGAGCGCCAATCACTCACCGGCCTTTGGCATTAGTGCTTTTACCTCTGTCAGGCCGAAGATACGCTCGACCAGCTCGTAAAACTCGCGTTCACCCATGTCTTTGACCGCTGGAGCAATGTGTTCGACTACAGCTCCCTTAATAATGAGCCGCCGCGTCCTTTTCTTGCGCTCACCGTCTTGGAGATACTTAATTTGCTGCTCTATGCGCTGGTAGCGGTGTTTGGCTTGCCGTAATTTCCGTTCAAAGTCGGCGCTTTGTTCCAATAACTGTTCACGGGTTTTATCTATGGTTATTACCTCCTTGAAAACAGGTTAGCCGCAGTGCGGCGCAAGGGTCTTGCCCTTGTACGGAGCGCAGCGACGCAAAACAGCCCAGATGTTCAGGCGTCCGGGCTATTTCTCGCACATACATGACCATGTATAGAAGTGCGCCCTTGCCGGGATCCATCGAATGGGCTACGCCGTTTCAGCGTAACCTTTGCCGCAGAGGTGTCGCGTTTCGGCCCTGTTGACAAAATTACGCATAGCCGCGACGCATATGGTATACTGGAGGAAAAGCAAAGGCGGTGATGTGGGGA
>CALVMV010000010.1 GCA_944349375.1 uncultured Clostridia bacterium | reverse complement strand
GCCCTGATAGCTCAGTCGGCAGAGCAAAGGACTGAAAATCCTTGTGTCGGTGGTTCGATTCCACCTTAGGGCACCAAAAGTGGCAAAGGTGGATCGGGACCACCCAAATCTCTTGAAAGAGAGGGTTCGATTCCACTTTAGGACACAAAAGGTTACAGAACGAAAAAAAAATCTTTTAAACGAAAGATCGATTCGTCTTATGACAAAAAGGCTTTTATTTATAGAGGCAATTCTTGCTGGTGTGGCTCAATGGTAGAGCAGCTGACTTGTAATCAGCAGGTTGTAGGTTCGATTCCTATCACCAGCTCCAAAGTAAGCACCTTTTGAGGTGCTTAAAATTTATGGGTAGGTTGCAGAGCGGCCAAATGCAACGGACTGTAAATCCGTCGACTTCGTCTTCGATGGTTCGAATCCATCCCTGCCCACCATAGTTTAAATCGCTATAAGTCTTATATATAAAAGCTTGTAGCGATTTTTTTGTTGACACAGTATTTTTTTGCATAAAACTAAAAATAGTTGAATTTATATCTCAAAATATCAAAAAACTGTGTCAAAAGCTGTGTCAATTTAGGTTGTATAAATTATTATATAATTTAAGTATTTTTTCTTTGCTTAAATGGTAATCAATATCGGTATAAATGTCTTTTGTTATTTGTGTTCTTGAATGTCCCATTTCTCTTGATATTATTAAATCTTGTTTCTCCAGATAAAAACAGTTTGTCGCAAATGTATGTCTGCAATTAACTAAAGAACCTTTTATATTTAATTCTTTTAAAAAATCTGAAAATTCTCTATATACTTTTTCCGCATTGTATTTATGGAATATATCAAGATTGTTCATAATCAAAGATATTGCCTGTTGGGATAATTTTATTTGTTTATATCTTTTAATTAAGTTTCTCCCTTTTAAGTTAATAGCCTTTAAAATTTTATTATCAAAATCAATGTCTTTTTCTATACTTGCATAATTTAGTTCTTTTTTTCTTAACCCTGTAATTAAATATAAAAGTATTATAGGTTTAAATTTTTTATTATTTAGTTTTTCTAAAATTAGTGCTTGTTGTTCAAAAGTGAATGCTTGTTTTTTGTTGTATTCTTTTTTGACTTTTATATTAGCACAAGGATTGATTTTTATTATTCCTTCATTAAGGTAGTATTTCAAAAAAGCATTGAGATATAATCTTGTTTTTTCTTTTGATCTATTTTCTTTAAGACTATTTAGCAAATCGTATATAGTTTGTTTATTTATTTTTTTTATGTCCATATCTTGAATTTTACTGATTTTTGAGAATACAAGCATAATGTCTTTTTGGGTTCCTCGGCTAACAAAAGGCTCTTTTTCTTGTTGAAACCATTTTATAAACAAATCTTTTACTAAGTGTTTATTTTTAATTGTAACAGAAGTTGTTTGAGATTCATTTATTTTTTGTTTAAGTTTTGTTAAACATTCTTTTTGTGTTTTTGCATAAACAGTAATGATTTTGTTATTTATTTGTTTCCTTCCAATGTATCTATTATCACTTATTCTATATTGTATATTTTTCAATTCTATATCTCCTTTTCGTTTGGTTTTTATAGAATTGATTTTTTTGTTTATTTCATTTTTTTGACATGGTATTACAATTAAATTATTGCGCCTAAATTTATAAATATCTTCTTCTGCAGCATTGTATCCAATTAAGATTAAAAGTTGTTTTTTTAAAGTTGTGCTATTTTCAACAATTAAATTTGTTGTTGAAAGTAAATCATCAAGTGTTTTTTATATTATCCATATTTTCTCCTAAGTTTATTTAACTTGTTTTATATTTTTCATAACTTCATCGATAGGTTTATTTGTTAATTTTGAAATGTAACCAATTACAATTAAAGTCTCATCATCGTTTAAATTTTTAATCATATTTATAAGCTCTTTTTTTTCAGGTGAAAGACTGTCGGTAAAAATCAAATTTTTATTTTGTCTGCCTAGTAAGAAATCTAGGCTTATATTGTAAAAATCTGCTATTTTTATCAACATTTGATATGGCATTTGCGTTCTTTCTTGTTCATAATTTTTATATGTGTCGCGTGAAATACCAATCTCCTTTGCAAATTCTTCTTGAGTTAGATGCTGGCTTTTACGCAATTCTTTAAGATTCATTTTAACCTCCTTTCATAAAAAATATTAACATTTTCTTAAAAAAAATAAAAAAACAGCCCAAAAATCCTTGACAAAGGGCTATTTTTTTATTATATTAAAATAAAAAAGGGTTAAAACAGCCCAAAAAGGAGCGAAAAATTATGGGAAATTTACAAAAAGGGACTGACACAATCTTATTATACATCAATTGGTGTCAAATAAAAGGTTTAAAGCCTTGCAGAGTTGAATCTATTCTTTTATATTCACAATACAAAAAAACATTAGAGGTGCAACATGCTTAGATATCAAATAAAGTCTGTTTCATCTAATGGAGTGTTGATTTTTTATACAAAGTCTTTACCAAAGGTTAAGAATTTACTTCAGATTGCTATTGATTATGACATTGATGTAGAACTTAATGTTGTTGAATTTATACCTCACAAAAAACCTAAAACTTTAAATTTAACGAACACCAAAATCTATCGGGAATTAGGAGTTATTTAAGTATGGGACAAAAATGTCCCATGATGTAGGGGGAAAAGATGATAAAAGAAATTCCAACATTTTATGCTATTGTGCCTGCAAATGTAAGATACAACTATAAACTCAGTGATTCTGAGAAGATTTTTTATGCCGAACTTAATGCTTTAACCAATGCTTATGGTTATTGTAACGCAAGAAATAGATATTTCTGTGAACTTTATGAAGTTGACAGGCGAACAATAGCTAGGTGGTTAAATAAACTTTCTGAGCTTGGTTTTATTAAATTAACATATGAAAATGGCGAGAGAAGAATTTATTTACAATTTAACCCATTGTTGCAAAATGTGGATAACTCTATCGGCACAGTGCAAAATGTTGATAACTCTATCGGCACAGATATATATTTAGGGGTAGATGGGACAAAAATATCTCACCCATGGGACAAAAATGTCCCGGGGGACTTTATTAATAATATATATAACAAGATAGATTTATTAAATAAAAATATAAGTAATATATTCAACGATCAAGGAAATAGACAAAAACTTGAAGATCTAGTTAAAGAGATTCATGAGAGAATGCATTCAAAATATCCGGGATACACAGTTGCTGGTCAATTAAAGTCTAAAGCTGGTGTTATGATGAATTTAATTATTTTAACTTTATGCAAAGCTTACTTTGATCCAGAGCTTATAGGAATTAGACTTGCAGGGAAATTTATTCATCATAGCGATATAGTTGATTTAATCGATGTTTTTGATGTAGCAAATTGTCATGCGCTTGCTAATTACCTAGTAGAGAAAAACTGCGAGGTTAAAAATCTAAAGATGTATATTATGGCTTCTCTCTTTAATGCTCATGAAAAGCAACTTAAGAAAATTAAACTTGAGCGAAAACAAAAAGAAGAAGAAACAGCTTTTCTTGTTGAAAAAGATTTACTTGCAGAAAAACAACTCGCTTTAAAACAGCGATTGTATAAAGAGGCTAAACAACGATTGGAAAACTCATTGAATAACCCAAAAAACTTAGACCATTCAGTCAAAGTTTTTATTGAGGATTTTGTGAAAGATCGTAAAAAAGGTCTATATGGTGGAGGAACTTCATAAAAGTTGTCTTTGTATAAACTTGGAATGTTTAGAGGTTGAGGATGAAAGTTTTTCAAATTGCATTTGATGTTGAACATATTTTAAAGAGAGGAAACAATGAAAAAAATACTAATACTTTTTGAAACATCAGGAGGAGTATCTGTGCCTTTTAGAGAATATGGATTTGATGTTACTACCATTGATATACTACCACATAAAATAGACAATATACATCACATTCAAGCAGATATAAGAGAAATAGATAACCTTAATTTAAATTATTCGAGTTTTGATTTAGTGATAGCTTTTCCTCCTTGTACATATTTTTCTAAAGCAGGTCTTCATTATTTAAGGACACAACCAGGAAGAAAAGAAAAACAACTTGCAGATCTGGATATGATAAAACATTTATGGGGTTTACCGATTAAAAGAAAATGTTTTGAAAATCCTGCTGGTAGCGCACTTAACAAGTTGTGGATGAAACATAGTTGCCGTATAGATTATTGTGAATATGCTGATTTTAAAAAGCCTACTGATTTGTGGTTAAAGAATTTGCCTCCTCTTTTACCAAAGCAGATTAACTTAAAAAAGTATGGAAACTTTATTTCTAGAATGAGATATGGAGACTATCGTAGATCTATTACCCCAAAAGAGGTTGGTTATGCAATGGTTGAGCAATGGGGATCGTTGATATGAAATTTTTTCAAAAGGCATTTGATGGCAGAGAGATCGAATATTCAATACTTGAAAAAATGTATCGAAAAAGAGATCGAGAAATAAAGCTTTCTAAAAACAAGCCAGGGCGAAGAAAAAGAGTTAAATTTTACTATGGTGGCGGAAGATAGACGCAAGAGATAATGCACATTTTCACAAGCAGTTATAGTTTGATTGATTTCGCTCCTCAATTGATATTTATCTGAAATTGTTGTGCATGCAATTTCGTTCACAGGTGCAAGTCCTGTGACCATAGTCCAAATTATTATTTTTAAGAGAGGAAGAAATGAAAAAGTTTTTAAAAGTTTTCAAAAGACCTAAATTTTGGATAATCTTGCTAATTTCAATAGTTTTGATAATTATTTGTGGTTCTTTTGCTTCTCAAATTTTAAGTTATGTTGCTGATTTCTTTTCAACACTTTGGGAATGGATAGCGATAGCTCTTCGTTGGTTGGCTAAGGTCTTAAACTTCTTTGGTTGGAATGGAATTTTAAGTTAAGGAGTTGTTATGGATAACTTTTTTAAATATACGATCAGAATTATTGGTTGTTTGTGTTGTATCCCTATAGCTTTATTCTTTTGGCTTTATTTTTTTACTGAACCTCCGCAAACAGTTGGAACGACATATGTTGGTTCTTTAACAGAGCTTGATCCCGAAGAAACTCCACTTGAAGATTCGACTATGTTTCTAGAATTAAATATGAAAAAAAATACTGAAGGCAATGGACATGAATTATTTGAGGTCTTATTTACTACTTATATGGGAGTCCCTTCAGATAAATACAATGAAAAACCTTCTATGCAAGCAGGTAAGTATAGCAAAGGTGTTCAATTTTTAGATGGGATAGATTATTCTTTTGAAGCTGTAAGAAGTAAGCAAAAAAGTAATTGGTCGATCCTAGGTCTTCAAATTTTAGAAACAGGTCGTTATGTGTGGTATGACTATAACTTTAGTAATGCGTATTATTATGATATTTCATACAACAATGATGAAGCAACATCGATTGCAAGCCCCCAAGCTTTACATGAGGATAGCGAATTTGTGGTTGGTGTTGGACAAGGGGATAGTTTTGAACCTGTGATGTTACGATTTAAAAATGAAGTTACATTAAGTTATAACTACATAGACAAATACTTTGGCTTAGATCCTTCTCCTTCTTCGGGAATGGTAACAGAATTATTTAATTACAAATTGATAAGTGATGGCTACTTGTACAATGCTTTGTATAACACATGCAAATCTATGGAGCAGGGAACATACTACATAACAATCGATTTAGGTGAATTTTTTGATGTTTATTTGTGGAACGATAATACTTTACAATTTGATAAATTAACAGCTGATGTTCAATATACTTATGTTACTTGTAAAATAAATATAGATGACAACGGTATTACAACCAGAACTGAATCATTGTTTGGAATGGTTGCAGAAAATGATGGAACTGTAAGCTTTCCTGTAGATGATCAAGAAAATAAATATTGGCAAGTTGTTAACAATGTGGAATTAGATATAAATGATTTTAATGTGCGTTATAGCAATTTAAACAATGGATACTTTTTAACAATCAAAAACGAAGTTGTAAAGAATTTGAGTTTGTATAAAAATTTGAGAATAAAAATCAATTTGGAATTAAAGATCGATGATGAAATATTGGGGTTTGATTCATATGGCTTATATGGAATTAAAATTTATGAAATTAATATTGAATCGGATAGCGAAAGAGATTTTTATTTTTTAACAAATGCTCTCGTAGAAGTTGGAAATCCAATTATAAATCAAAGTGAGAATATTACAATAAAAAACATTGATTATAAGGAGGTCCCTGCATGAAATTAAGTGAGCTTTTGTGGTGGTTTGGAGTTTTCATTTGCACTATTTTAGCTATAAGTTGGATCGTAACAACATTCACAGCAACGAGCTATGAGTATGGAACAAAGCAAGAAATATCATCAAATCTAAAATTTATAATACAATCTCCAACTCTCGTGTTAAGTCAAAAACAAACAGGAGATGGAAGCTACTCAAATAATATTTATGTTTCTGAAAAATCTTTTACTTCGGTTTTTCAGGTCGATAGCGAGTTTAATGCTACAGAAAATGAATATGAATTTGTGTTTAATGGTTCTTATATACCAGAAATTGAAATGTCAGCAGGATATGTTGAAGCTAATTTAAATTATACATTTTTAGGAACACAAGGACAAGATTTGTTTACTGATACTTTGTATATAACATTGAATTTTTACTCTAATGAAACAATACTAAAAGTCGAAACCCACGGAGGTCAGACAGCTGCGGCTTATTGGTTATCTTACTTTAATACAAACGGTCTAGATATTCGTGTTTATGAAAAAGGAGGATCCTTATGAGAAAGGGTGGGAAAATAGTTATAAGTATTTTTTCAGTAATT
The DNA here is from genome assembly GCA_944349375.1 of uncultured Clostridia bacterium. GTDB lineage: Bacteria > Bacillota > Clostridia > Christensenellales > UBA1242 > Caccovivens. The sequence goes on along the minus strand of CALVMV010000010.1, from coordinate 2,813 downwards.
TTTGTTACAGCTTTTGGTCTTCTTGTAGCTTTCAATTGGCAATCAATAAAAGCTTTATTCAATGGACAAATAATTTATACGCAAGAACAAGTTGATGAAATAAAAAATAATACTTGGGAAGAAGCTATAAAACAAGAAGATATTTATCTTCAACAAATAGAAAGTTATAAAAAGGCAGTGGAGGATAACGAAATCTTAATAAATAGTTTAAATGATCAAATATTATCTTTAACTCAACAAAATCAATCTTTAACAATTAGTAAAGAAGAATTGGAGGCAAATGTAAAATCTTTAAGCGCGCAAGTAGAAGATTTAAACAAAACTGTTAATGAAAATAAAACAACAATCGATAGTTTAAATTCTCAAATAGAAGAATTAGAGAATAGCAATAATTCTAATTTGGAGCAGATAGCAAGTTTAAAAAATCAAGTAAAAACACTTGAAGAATCAAATGTAAAATACGAAGCAACAGTCAATTCGTTAAATAAAACTATAGAGCTGTTAAACTTACAAATAGAAGGGTTTGAGCAAGAAGAAATAGAATTAAATACTCAGATATCTAATTTACAACAAACTATACAAGAATATCAAAATGAAATTGAAAATTATAAACAAATAATAGAAGATTTAAAAGCTATAAACTCATGTGTAGTAACTTTTAAAGTTAATAATACAGTTGTTTCAACTCAGCAAGTTGGAAAAACAGAAAGTCCAGAGTTTGTAGAAGATCCAATAGGTAATTTTGTTTTTGAAGGTTGGATTATTGAAGGGACAGAAAACATAGTTGATCCTTTTACATACAGCATTGTAGAAAATACAGTTTTCGTGGCTAAAGTTAGAACTATTTATAATATTACATTTACAGCAGATGATGAGATTGTAAATACTCAATCTTTAGAAAATGGAGCCGGTTTAATTTTGCCAACAAGTCCTGAAAAAGAACATTACACATTTATAGGTTGGAGTCTTGATGGTGTTAATGTAATTGATCCATTAACATATCAAATAATTGGCGATACAAATTTCATTGCAGTATTTGAAATTGCTAACCAATTGCCTTTTACTTTTGAAAATGGAGTATTAACTAGCTATACAGGTAATGATACAGAAATTACAATTCCTGAATCTTATTCAATAGTAGATGGCTATTTCGTGGAAGGAAATGATGTTATTGTAGAGGAAATCAAAGAAAAAGCTTTTTATAAAAACAATTTTATAACCAAAGTGAATTTTTCAAATAACTTAAAAATAATTAACAATAATGCTTTTGAAAGTTGTTCAAATTTAATACAAGTAAACTTTACAGACAATCTAACGACAATAGGTTCTTATGTATTTAAAAATTGCACAAATTTAATTGAATTTACTATCGGTGAAAAAGTAACTTCTTTAGGAACAGAAATATTTAATTCTTGTGTAAATCTTAAAAATGTTTATTATAATGCTATTTCTTGTAATGAAAAAATAATATCTTCTGGTGGAAGAGCTAATTTTATCAATACATATAGTTCAACTAACGAAGGAATTGTGATTTATATTGGATCTAAAGTTGAGTTCATTCCGACTGGAATATTCGGTTCTGGTTCTGTTAACGGTAAATCAAATATCGTTAAGGTTGTATTTGAGGAAAATAGCTCTTGTCTAGAAATCAGAGTAAGTGCATTTAGATGTCTTGGATATTTAAAAGAAATAGTATTACCAGAAGGTTTAAAAAATATTGAGGATAGTGCTTTTCTAGAGTGTAAATCTTTGATTAATCTTGTGATTCCAGATAGTGTTGAAACGATAGGTGCTGCTGCTTTTGAGGGTTGTTCTTCTATTGAAACCCTTTCTCTTGGGACAGGAATAAAAACAATTAGGAATAGAGCATTTAACAATCTTACCTCTTTACAATATTTGTATTACAATATTGAAAATCTTAAAACTGGAAATTATGGTTGGTTATACTTCGATGCAATAGGTTGGAAAAGTGACTATACTACAGTTATTATAGGAGCCAATGTTACTTATATTCCTAAATACATATTTGATTTTTATCCTTTATCTTCTAATACGGGCTACGGAAAAATAGATGAGTTAATTTTTGAAGAAGGATCATTGATTGAAAGTGTTCCAGCTGATTTGTTTTATTTTTATAGAACCCCTATTGTTAAGTCGATTTCTATAACAAATGAATACCTCTATTCTCTTTTTGAAATGAATTATTTGTATGATGTTATAACAAATGTGAGCGAGGTTAAGATTCTTACTTCAGTTGACAAAGGAACCAGTGAATATCTAAATACAAATTTTTCTAAGGTTACAGAAGGGAACTATAACATATATACAAAAATTGAAGTTTAAAAGGAGATAAATATGAAAAAAAGAAAGGTTATTATTGCAGGGCTATTTCTAGCCCTGACAATACCAACAACGATAGCAGGTATTACATTTGCTGTGCAAAACCCCGAAATAGTTAAAGATTGGTTTAATGGTGATGAAATGATAACAACATCTAGCCATAATAAAGAGATTGAAGAATTAAGAAATGAAATTGCTGTATATAAAGAAATGTTAGCTCAAGCTGAAGGAGATGAGAAATTAATTCTTCAGCTACAAGAAACTATTAAAAATTTAGAAACTCAAATTGCTGAACTCGAAGAACAATTACAAGCACAACAAAGAGTTGAAATAACAGATTGGACTTTTTTTGAGAACTCTGTTTCTTCATATAAAGGAACAGCTGAGGTTGTTAACAATATTCCTTCTAGTTATTCAATGGAGTTTATTCCTTCAAGCGAGGAAGTTCAATTTGAAGATTTAGACTCTTTATA
>CALVMV010000009.1 GCA_944349375.1 uncultured Clostridia bacterium | reverse complement strand
AACATAGATGTTAATGCTTTTGCTAAAGGAAGAAGCGAATATATAAATAAAGTAGTTATAAATTGTAATGAAGTTGTCAAATTTATATCAGTATCTAATGGGAACGATCCAGAAGATATCAATGTAGGAACAAATGTTTATGTAAAAGCAGAATTATTAGAAGAATATAAAGCTACATATCCAAATTCTGCAGATAAATTCTTTGCAATACAATAGGATATAAGAAATGATAAAAAAGAACCCTTTAATTGTGCCTACATATAAAATGCCACTAATAAAGAGAGTAGCGCAAAATTATCCATATTATCGCGCGCTCTTTTGGGTGGTCTTAGCCCTTTGTATTATTATTCCTACAATGGCAAGTTACTCATGGGATACAATATGGTTGCTTTACTTTTCGCCTTTTGAGGTTATAGCTATTTGGCAGTTGGTTATTGCTATATTTTCAGTTACTTTTAAAACAAAATATGAAAGATTTATTGAGATTTCAAAAAATAACCCTTCTCATGCAACAGTAAACACGGGTCCTCCGGGATCAGGAAAAAGCCTTGAAGCAAGAGCTGAAGTTTCCGCAATGGGACAAGGTTCATGGGAAAAACTTTCAGAAGAATATTGGTTTATTTTGAACAAAAAAAGAAAGAACTCTGAGCAGTTAACAGATGATGAGAAAGAAATCGTGGAGGCATACGAATTTAATGTTAATTCTGGAGGTATTCCATGCGTGGGAACAAATATTCCTATGTATAGTGAAAAATATAGGCGCTATGCGTATAAGATTGTCCCAGAGCATGTGAAACAAGAGAAAAAATTGCCTTTTAGAATGTCATTTTGGATAGATGAAATAGGAACAGTGTTTGATCCAAAATTGCACCTAGATTCTGGCAATTTAGCAAAATCAAAAGAGATCGGTGACTTTTGTCGTTTTGACAGACAATTTGGCGAGTATCGATTTATAGGGACAGAACAAGAAGCTTCTAATATTTATAAAGATATTAGGAGAGTGGTAGGTTTGCAAAGGTTGTTTGTTGAAACAAAAGTAGTGTTAAAACCTAAAATATTGAGTTGGATATATAAAAAGTTAATGAATCATTTTACAAAAAAAATGAGTGTTAAACAATCAAAATATTTTTCTTCATTTATGCGTTTATATAAAAAATTTCTTGCAAATTGTGGTTTTTTCCGATTGAAATATAGGTTAATTTCAAACACTGAAACAGGCGCGACTATAGATGTTACAGGTTCTACAAGAAATAAAACAATCTATTTACCTTGTGCATTTGATAGTATATATGAAACTAGAGCTTTTAGATCTTCATATGCATGTAAGAATGAAAATATAGATATTGAAGTTTGGAAAGATTTAAAAATGCTTAAATCTGATGCTGTTAAATTTTTAAGAGCAACAAACTTTTATGAAAGACAAAAGCAGAAAGAGGAGAGAGAAGGTAAACAAAAAAAATAGATTTCTGTTAGTGAGAAATCTTGGTGCGGTGGTTATCATTATAAAGTTTATAAAGGTGTAGATAAAATCATAATTACAAATTTAAATACAAAAGAAAAAATAATAATAAATTTATTAAACAGTATTAAAAATTTAGGAGCACCGCAATGAGTAAATATATTTGTAAAGGTTGTAATGAAACTTTTAAAAGTGAAAATATACTATATAACACTGATGAATTAAGTGAGATATATTCTAAATTATCTAAAATTTATGCAATCAATCGAAGTGTTGACTTAGTAAAAGAAGTAAATGATGTTTATTATGAAACAGTTTTAAAATTTCAAGTTAAAAGTTTAATGAAAGATTTAAAAACATTGTTAGTATTTGGAAGTAAACTTATTAGTCAAGAAGATAGATTGTTTAAGGCATCAGATTATAATATGTTATTAAATATTTATAATAATTATTTAAAGATATTTGGTTTAAGTAATATTGATATTTTTAATGATGTTTTGATTGATTTGAAGAAGAAATATGAGGAATTTAATACTTTAAAGCATGTTTGAAAAAACAAGCCCGATTTTCCTATTTTTATATAAATATAATGTCTGCCATACTCACACGAACACGCACACGATGAGTGTAGCAGTGTGCGGGTGAGTATGGTTAAGATTTAAATTTTTAATAGGAAAATCGGGCGGGTTTTCAACATAATAAAAGTGTTAAAATCATTCTCATAAATAAAAAATTTCAATAAAAAAACCGCTTAAAAAAAGTTTATTACTTAATTAAATATATGAAAGTAATAATTTATGTTGAAAACTAAATAAAAAAAAGCCTTCACAAAGTGAAGGCGTTCGCGAGTTGCAGTTGCACAACTGAATAATTAAAGCAAAAAATAGGGAGGGGATATGAAAGATGTTCAAGAAATGTTAGCAGAGTTAAAGTCTAAAAAAGCTCTTAATCAAGTCCAGCTTGCTAGGTTGATTGGAGTTAATAAAAGTCAAATTTCAAGGTGGCTAGATGGAGCTGTTCCTAGATTTTACATGATAAAAAGAATAAAAGAGATTTATGATAAAGAGATAGCATGAAAATAAATAATGAAAGTCTGAAACGCAATACTTTTAAGTCTCAGTTTTTCAATGGGGTTAATCTTGCAGGAAGTTTTGAATTTCCAAAAGTTTATAAACAATCGATAAAAATTGATTGTGATTTTTTGCCATTTAATATTTTTAGAAGTTATAAAAATAAAAGCTCTGTTGGAGTTCATTTTTTTATAGATGATTATCATTTTGAGTGTTTGTGGCAAAACATAGAAAAATATATTTGTATGTTGAGATCGGCGAAACTTGTTATTGGACCCGATTTTTCTTTATATCAAGACATGCCTAAAGCATTGCAGATATTTAACACTTATAGAAATAGAGCAATTACAACATATTTGCAAAGCAGAGGAATAAAAATTATACCTGTTATATCTTGGTCTGATGAAGATTCTTTTACATGGAGTTTTGATGGTATCGAAAAAGGCTCTGTAGTAGCTATTTCTTCGAATGGTGTTAGAAAAGGGGAAAAATCTAAAGAATTGTTTTTAAAAGGCTTTGAGAAGATGAAACAAATATTAAAGCCTATTCAAATACTCTTTGTAGGGAGGGTTCCAAAAGAATTGGAAACTGAGCCTTTAGTTAAGATAAAAAGTTTCTCTGAAATTTTAAAGGAAAAACTAGGAGGTTAATATGGGAGGTAGAGGGGGAAGAATTTTTCAAGAGAATAAAAGAGCTTCTATTTTGCCGATTTTTGAAGATGACAGAAGGATTCAGCAACCAGATAATTATAACAAGAAAAAACTATCAGAATTAGGAATAACAGAACATTTACATTTTAGGACAAGCACTAATATAAAAATGCATGAAAGACTGCATTTTTTAGATCATTCAGAACAAGCCGGAGTATTTGACAAAAACGGAAAAATGATATACTATAAAAGAGGGACACAAACAAGTGTTAATCTTCCCACAGACTTATTAAAAGACAATATTTTTACACACAATCATCCTGCAGCAATCCCTGTATTTTCTCCTAATGATATCGAAACATTTGTTTCTGCGGGTTGTCATGAGGGTAGAGTTACAGGATTGTCTGGTCAAATTGCTCGTATTTGGCATAAAGATGCTACACAGTGGAAAATTGAAGAAAAACAAAATTTCGTAAGAGAATATAGGAAAGTGTTTGCAGATGCTACACAACAAGCAATGGATAATGCAATTAAGTTAAGGAAAGAAAACAAATTTAAAGAAAAATACGAAGGTATGACAGAATATTATTTTGACAACTATCCAGATTATATAAAAACACAAATAGAATACATAGAAAAAAACATGAATTTTGCAAAGCATGGAATAAACTATTCTAGAACAAAGGAGTTTTAATTATGTTTGAATCTCAAAGGGTGCCATTAGATTTTTTAGAGTCTCTTTTAATTGATAAAGGAAAAATGACAGAAGAAGAAATCAAAAAAGAACTTTATAAAGCGCCATACACTAAACAAGAAGTAGATGATTATTTGGTATCTAATCAAAGAAAAGATAGCATTTTAATTAAAAAAGCTCTAGAAAGAAGGTCTAAAACGCGCTGAGATCGATTTCTAAATAAATATTTTTGCAAATTGCTGCTAAAAATCACTAAAATTTCAAATTGTTAATGATATGCCTCTTTTGATCATGCAAAAAAGTCAAAATTTTTTTAATTATAACTAAAAATTTATTTATGTTTAAAATTCGAAATATATTAAAAACTGTGTCAAAAAAATGTGTCAAAAAATTCAATTCTTCTTTATTTATAAGGTGAATAGAGATTTTTTGAGAATTCTGTAAATCCGTCGACTTCGTCTTCGATGGTTCGAATCCATCCCTGCCCACCAAAACAAATTTAAATTTAAAAAAGTTGACTAGCGATAGTCGATTTTTTTTCTATAGTTCACATATATTTTAATTGTAATAGTCTAGTGTATGTTAATTTATTTATAAAAAATAAATTTTGCCTATTGACAATGTATAAATAGTGTGATACTATACAAGAGTTGGGGGGATTTGCATAGGAACAAATTACTCTACAATAATATTCAATTTGGAGGGAGAAATGGATATAAATTTAAACAAGCTTGAATGGAAAGTAAAATGTGCCATTGCTAGTTCTAGATTTGTAGGTGTAGAAGTCTTGAATTTATTAGCTAAAGATGGACATTGGCAAGTTCGTAAACAAGTGGCAGCTAATACAAATACACCAATAGACACTTTAAATATCTTATCAAAAGATGCACAGAGCGAAGTAAGACAAGCAGTTGCTAAAAATTTATCTTCTACAGGTGAAATTTTAGATCAACTTTCAAGTGATAAAGATCCTAGAGTAAGATTCGAGGTCGCATCTAATGCAAACACAGTTTATAAGACATTAGTTGGCTTGGCTTTAGATGAAAAAGAAGAGGTAAGAGCAAGAGTTGCGCTTAATGAAAATACTCCTCGTGAAGCTCTTTTATTAATGACTGCTGATTATAGTGTTCGTGTTAAGTATTTTGTTTCGCATCATAAAAATACACCAGAAGAAATAAGAGAATATATTAATAAACAACATGAAATGCAAGGGATTTGTGGCTGTTTGGAACCTTCGGTAGAACTTTTAGATGAGGGAGAATTGGAAGATTAATCTGTTTTTCCTTAAAAAAGAAAGTTAATTTTAAATTTTGAATCAAAGTTAAATTTAAGAATGCTATTATGCATTCTTTTTTAATAAAAAATAAACATTTTATATTTAACCCAAAAATTATTTTTTAATAGGCAATTTTAAATTGCAAAAAGATTTTGTATTATAATTCATTTTTTTTATTTTGTTAAAAATTTGACTTATGTTTTTTAGTTATTTAAAATTGATTTATGATTATGTGGAATCCTTGGCATGGTTGCCATAAAAAAAGTGAGGGCTGTAAAAATTGCTATATGTTCTCTTTTGATAAAGAGAGAGGAATTGACAGCAATATCTTTTTTATAACTAAAGATTTTGATTTGCCTTTAAAAAAATCAAAAAATAAAGAATACAAAATTGCTTCAGGAGAAGAAGTAATGATTTGTTTAACAAGTGATTTTTTTATTGAAGAAGCAGATGAGTACAGAGAAAAAATTTGGGATATTATTAAAACAAGAGAAGATTTAACTTTTACTGTGATTACCAAAAGAATAGAAAGAGTTGAAAAATGTTTGCCAAAGGATTTTAGTGATAATTACAAAAATTTTTTTATTTGCGTTACTGTTGAAAATCAAAAACGAGCCGATGAACGATTGCCAATCTTGATTAATCTTAATTTAAACTATAAAGCAATTACTTTAAGTCCTATGCTTGAAAAAATGGATATAAAAAAATATTTGGCTACTGGCAAAATACATAAGGTTAGTGTTGCTGGCGAAAATTATAAAAATGCCAGGCCATTAAACTTTGATTGGGTGAAGGACATTTATAATCAATGTAAATTATATGATGTACAATTTGAGTTTTATGATACGGGAAGCAATTTCATAAAGGATAATAAAAAATATTTTGTTCCTCATAGATTGGGCAGAGAACAAGCAAAAAAAGCAATGAAATATTTAACTTAGGAGAAAATATGAATTTACAACAGAAGCGAAAAAATATTGTTCTTATAATGCTTTTTACAGCCTTATTTGGTATTAGTATGGGATTATGGGAAAATTACAAAATTGTATGGCTTGAAGGGACAGGCTTTAACACAACAAATATTGCTACAATACTTAGTTTATCTTTAATGATAGGGGGTATTCTTGCAGTTTTAATTAATATAAAATTTCGCAAATTAGATCCAAAAATTGTAATTCAAGTAAGTATTATATTAAAAACGATATCTTTAGCTATTTTAATTTTTTTATTTCAAAAGAATGTAAGTCAATATGTTTTTTATATTTTATTCATTCTAGATGGAGTTTTTGGTTGTTTGGTTTTTAATGCTATATACCCACTTATAACAAAATATCAAAAATCAGACCAAATTTATTCTATTTTTAAAATTACAGATTACACAAGTCGTGATGTGGGACTAGGAATTGCTGTATTTATTATTGCTTTTATATGTGCTAACTATATTGAATACAATATAATTTTGATTATTTCTGCAGTTTTATCTTTGGGATGTTTAATTTTAAGCTTTTTCTTTTCTAAAGATAATAAACTAATTATTCCAGAATTTAATTTAAAAGGATTGTTTTCAAAAAAATCAATTAGGATGTATTATGCTTATGCTTTTGTTTCCTCAGTCGCATATGATTCTGTCATGAGTTTTCAAATTATTATACTAAGAGATTTTGCAAATTTACAGATAGATAGAGTAAGTATATTTTTGCTAATACTTGGCATAATTGGGGATATTTTTGGATTAATTGCCTTGTATAAATTAACTCCGAAAACTGATTATTTTGCCATATTATTAAAATTTGGAAGTAGATTTGTTTGCTATTCAATAGTTATTTTTATAAATAATCCTATTACTATTATTGTTACTATGATGGTAGTTTTATTCTTCTCTCGTGCCTATGAAAATGTGTCTGATGGAAAGTTTGTAAATGCTGTAAAACAAGAAAATAGATTTGCGCATACAAACTTAAGATACCTTTTTAGTAGGTCAGGACATGCCTTGGGAACATATATTTCGGGTTTGCTTATAACTATTGGTATTAATTATGTATTTATGATGGGGGCAATTATGGTGTTTATTCAAATAGTAATTGTTTGTCTTGCCCTTTGGTATTTGAAAAAAGATATACAAAAAGATGATTTTAAAAATAAGCGCCTATTTATTAAAAAATATGCTATGGTAAAAGATGTAAAAAGTGTTTTAAACAAAAAGAAATATAGAGCGAAGTTTTAATAGAAAGCAATTTATGCTTTCTTTTTTTTATGCCTTTATTCTTTAAAAAGGTATATTTTTCGCACTTAAAATTATGTTATCTTAATTTCATAAAAGGAGCACAAATGCAAATTAAGAGCAAAGTTTATAATAATACACTCTATGTTTTATTATGTGGGGAACTTGATGAACATTCGGCAACTCATACAAGAATTACACTTGACAATGTTTTTTCGGGAGGAGATTTTAATCAAATTATTATTGATTTATCAGAGCTTGAATTTATGGATAGCACAGGGATAGGGGTATTGATAGGTCGTTACAAAAAAATGAAAGACAAAAATATCCCGATTTATATTTGCAATCCTTCTAAACAAGCAGAAAAAATTTTTAAAATGACAGGGCTTTACGACATTATGCCTAAGATTGTGTAAAAAAGGAGTAATTATGAAGATTAACAATTTTATGGAAGTAACTTTTAAAGCGATATCAATTAATGAAGGGTTTGCGAGAATTTGTGTAGCTGGATTTTGTTTACAATTAAATCCTACAATAGATGAAGTCAATGATATAAAAACAGCAGTTTCTGAGGCAGTAACTAATTGTGTCGTTCATGCTTATCCAAAGCACAATGGTATGGTAACTATGAGATGTGAAATCGAAGGTGAAATGGTTAAGATAACTGTAAAAGATAGCGGAATTGGAATAAAGGACATCTCTAAAGCAAGGGAACCTTTTTACACAACAAGACCAAGCGAGGAGCGTAGTGGAATGGGGTTTGCTGTTATGGAAAGTTTTATGGATAAAATTAATGTTGAAAATAATGATGATGGAGGTTTAAAAGTTACACTTTATAAAAGAATTATCAAAAATCAAGCGCAGGTGAGAAATGCTTGATAATGCACAAATTTTGGACTTGGTCATTAAAGCGCAAAATGGCGACCAAGATGCAAAAGAGGTGCTAATCAAAGAAAATTCGCCTTTAATAAAATGTTTAATCAAAAGGTTTAAAGGCAAGGGCATTGAATATGATGATTTATTCCAAATAGGCTGTTTGGGGTTCTTAAAAGCATTAAAAAATTTCAAAGCCGAATTTAATGTGAAATTTTCAACTTATGTTGTTCCAATGGTAATCGGTGAAATAAAAAGATTTATGCGTGATGACGGAGCAATAAAAGTTTCTAGAGTTCTTAAAAGTTTAAATTTGCAAATAAATAAATTTATTGATCAGTATAGTTCTATAAATCAAAAAGCACCAAGCATAGAAGAAATCGCAAAAAAATTTAATGTTGAAGAACAGGAAGTTATACTCGCAATGGATTCTGCTAGAATGCCTGTGTCGTTGTATTCACCTTTAGATGAGGGCGAAGAAGGTTTGCTTGTAATGGATAGGGTGGAATGTGAAGATGAAGGACAAAATATGTTAGAAAATTTGGCTTTAAAGGAACTTCTGCATAAATTGGATAAGCGTGAGCAAAAAATAATAATGCTGCGATTTTATTATGACAAAACTCAATCGGAAATTGCTGAGCAACTAAAAATATCGCAAGTTCAGGTTTCTAGATTAGAAAATAAAATCTTAGATAATCTTAGAAAAAAACTGATTTAGCAAAAAAAAGAGATGCAACACATCTCTTTATATTATTTTTGAACCTTTGTTTTTATTTTCGTTTATTATTTTAGGGGCAGTCATCTCTCTAGAGTGAGCTTTTATTTTTTTGTTGTCATTAAGTTCATTTTGAGAAGCTGTAGTTATAATCTGTGAATTTGTAGTATTGTTTTGATTACTAATAATGTTATTTTCTTTTTCACTGTTTGTTGTTTTTAAATTTTTATTTTCAAATAGTTTTCTCTTAGACATGATGCTTTGTTGGTTGTTTTTTAATGATTTATTTTTATTGCCAGACAAAGCATTATTAGATAATTGAGATTTATTGATTGTGTTTTTATAAGTCCTATTGTTTGCATAATTAGCATTATCATTGAGTTTTTCTTCAACAGTTGTATCTGAACTATCTTTAATATCATTTTGTGAGCTTGATTGAATTGTTGAATTGTTAGTGTCAGGCAAATTGTTTCTGTAAGTGTCTATATTTTTGTTAATAGGAGCATAGGTGTCGGTGTTTCTATTAGGATTTAATGTTTGATTATCTACTGAATAGCCATTGTTATAATAGCCATAACCGTTATAAGCTCTGTTATAATTATTTGAGTTCATGCCATAATAAGGATTATTGTAATAAGGAGCATTTATAGGCATTTGTGGGTATGAATTATAACCGGGATAATTATTAAAATTTCTATAGGTGTCAATGTTTGGTGCAAATCTTCTATTTGGATTAGTTGAGTAATTATTTTTGTTGTTTGTTGTGTTATTATTGTTTGAATTATTTTGTGAATTGTTATTTGTGTTGTATTGATTATTTTGTGAATTGTTATTTGTGTTGTATTGATTATTTTGTAAATTTGAATTATTTAAGTCTGTAGTTTGTGCATTTTCATAAATATTTTCTACTTGCTCAAGCGTTTCCAAAAGGTTTTCAAGGTATGCTTCTCTTTCTTTCATGTTGCTGTTGAGTTCTACAAAATTAGAATTTAATTCTTCAATATTTGTGTTTGAAATTTTATCTTTGTTTTTAATTTTATTTACGCTATTTTTTAAATCGTTTTTACTGTTATTTAAATAGGTTAAGTATTTACTTATATTTTGCGATAAATTTTTTATTGCACTGGCTTTATCATTTCCTAATTTTATAGAATTTTGATTATAACTTTTTATATTTGAAGTGGTTTGTAAAATTGATTCTTTTAAAGACTGCTCTGATTGAGTATTATATAAGGATAAATTTCTTTGATCCGCAAGCTTTACACCTTTTTCGTTATTAATAAAATCATTGGGTGTTATTTCGTTTATGCTTTCTACCGATGAAGAAGACAAAACATTTTCTACTCTATCTAATTGTGCATTTAAACTTTTGTTTGCTTCGCTATCGCTTACGCCTCCGCAACCAATTAGCATTAACGAGGACATAACACAAATTGTTGATAAAATTATTTTTTTCATATTCCCTCCGATAAAACTAGTTTGTTTTAAAAGATGAATATTATTCAAAGATAATTAAAATAATTTGAATAATAATAGGTATAATCTTTTAATTAAAAATGTTTAAAAATTTTTTTATAAGGGTATAAAAACTAAGAGGTGTTTTTTATGAATGAGCAAAAAAGGAATGAAGCATATAATAAATATGTAAAAGCAAAGATTCCAAAAACTAAAGCATGGCCAAGTTTATTCAATTCTTTTTGGGTAGGGGGTGTTATATGCTGTATTGGGCAAGGCGTTAACGATTTGATTTTGTATTGGTTTCCTTCTATGGCAGAACAAACAGCGTGGGCATATACACTGATAGTTCTTATTTTTTTAGCCTCATTTTTGACAGGAATTGGGGTCTATGACAAGATTGGAAAATTTGCTGGTGGAGGTTCCATAGTGCCTATTACAGGATTTTCTAATTCAATAACATCACCAGCTTTGGAATTTAAGCACGAAGGGATAATCTACGGAATTTTTGTAAAAATGTTCACAATCGCTGGTCCCGTTATAGTAACAGGTGTTGTGTCAAGTTTTATCGTTGGAATTATTTATCTTTTCATTTAAAGAAGTTTTGCCTTATTATTAAAGATAATTTTTATCAAATTATTTTTTAAATTAGTCCTTTGCTTTTTAATTAGTAACAATAATAATTGTGTTTAGAAGTTAATTGTTAAAAAACATTGACAATTATTGAGTTGTTTTGTTATAATTCATGCGTGAAATTCGCATACTTTTTGCATTTTTGCTATGCAAAAATGCTTAATTGTTTAATGCAAAATTTTTATTAGGATGCTTTTTAAGAGGTGGTAAAATGAAAAAGAATATTTTTATAGGTGGTGCTTGGCCTTACGCAAATAATTCCTTGCATGTAGGTCATTTAGCTGCATTATTGCCAGGGGATATTATTGCAAGATATTATAGGCTTAAAGGAGATGAAGTTATTTATGTTTCTGGGACTGATTCGCATGGAACACCTATAACAGTTAGAGCAAAAAAAGATAATGTTTCTCCAAAAGATATAGCAACTCATTATCATAATGAATTTAAAAAGAATTTTGAAGATTTAGATTTTTCTTATGATTTATATACTTCTACAATGACTTCTCAACATGCCAGCATTGTTCAAAATTATTTAAAAACTATTCGTGATAATGGATACATATATGAAAAAACAGAATTGCAAGATTATTGTCCAAAATGTCAAAACTATTTGTCAGATAGAGAGATAATTGGGGTTTGTCCGCATTGTGGAGGAACTGCAAAAGGGGATCAATGTGATTCATGTTTGGCGACTTTAAATGCAAATGAATTGTTAAACAAAAAATGTAGTATATGTGGAACTGCTACTATCGAAAAACCTAATGTCCATTTATATTTCTCATTATCAAAATTTCAAAATAAAATTGATTCTTTGATAGAAAAACGCTCAAAACAATGGCGCAATAATGCTATTTGTGAAACTAAAAAATTTCTTGAAATGGGCTTGATTGACAGGGCTGTTACAAGACAATTAGATTGGGGAATTGAAGTACCTTTCCAAGGTTTTGAAGATAAAAAAGTTTATGTGTGGATAGAAGCAGTTTTGGGTTACTTAACAGCTGGAGAACAAGTTGCTCAAAGTAGAGGGATTGATTTTAAAGAATTTTTAAAAGACGGAAATGTTATTTCTTATTATGCACATGGGAAAGACAATATCCCTTTTCACACAGTTATATTCCCTTCGCTATTAATGGCTATTGATAATAAAATAAACTTGCCTGATTATATTATTTCATGCGAATATGTAAATATGAATAACGAGAAGATGTCTAAAAGTAAAGGAAACTTAATAAGCATTAACAAACTCTTGTCTATGTTCCCTAAAGATTCAATTAGATATTATATGATTTCAAATGGGCCAGAGAATAAAGATGTCAATTTCTCTATAGATAATTTTGTGCTTGTTCATAACAAATTTTTAGTGGGCGTCCTTGGAAATTTTGTTAACAGAAATTTCTCATATTTAAACAAGAAATTTGGTGGAGTTATAAAGGAAGCTAAAATTGATGAAGAAATTGTTAAATTGACTAAAGAAACATATGATGAAGTAGCTACATTAATAGAACAAGGCAAATTGAAATTAGCATTAGATACTGCCATCAATTATGTTAATATGGGCAACAAATATTACAACGAAAATGAGCCTTGGAATCAAGCTGTAAACGATATTGAAGGTTTTTATAATACCTCTTATACTTGCGCATATATGATAGCAAATATCTCTAATATATTTGCTCCATTTATACCTGAAACTTGCCAAAAAATTAAAGATAAACTAGCGATAAAAGATCAAGCAAGCTGGGAAGAAATAAAATTGAAAGGAGATTTAAAAATCTGTAATAACGATTTGTTGTTTGAGCGTTTGCAGCTACCAACAAATGATTAAAATAACTTAAGATTTATCAGCGTCGGTTTAATTTGTGGACTTTCAATTTATAAGACTATTTTAGTAAAAGAACATTAGTTAAGATGTTCTTTTCTTTTTTTTATCATACGATAAATGATCTTATCAGTGGAATATGCTTTTACGAGATAAAAAATTAAAAGTTGGTTTTTATTTTTGTATAAAATTTTATGTTGTTGTCAAAAATTTTATTATTAAAATTTGCAGGTAAATAAAAGGATTATATGAAAAAGAATCAGACGGTTAAATTTCGCAATAAGCCACGAATAATAGGTAGTTACTCTATTGTAGGGCCAAAAGAAGGAAAAGGTAATTTTGCACCATTTTTCAATTATGTTATGAAAGATGATTCTTTTGGCGAGGATAGTTATGAAAAAGCTGAAAAAAAGATGTTTGAACACGCTATTGTTGGCGCTATAGAAGATGCAAAAATTCAACCTGATGACGTAAATATATTGCTCGCAGGAGATTTGTTAAATCAAATTATTTCTTCTTCTTATGCAGCAAGAAACTTTAATTATGCGTATCTAGGGATGTTTGGTGCTTGTTCCACTATGGCTGAAAGTTTAGCAGTAGGAGCATCGTTAATAGATGGGGGATTGTTTGATACCATTGTTTGTGCAACGGGTTCTCATTTTTCAACTGCAGAAAGACAGTTCAGATTTCCGCTGGAACTTGGAAATCAAAGGCCCCCAACTTCACAATGGACTGTAACAGGGGCTGGGAGCTGTATTTTGTCTAATAAAGGTAACGGACCAAGAATAACTATGGCAACTTTTGGAAAAGTTATTGATTGGGGAATAAAAGATGTCAATGATATGGGGGCTGCAATGGCACCTGCCATTGATATAATAGGACTATGTGGAATGATACTGCCACGAATATCTAATACAAAAATCTAAATAAAAGGAGG
>CALVMV010000008.1 GCA_944349375.1 uncultured Clostridia bacterium | reverse complement strand
CCTGCTTGTTTAAAAATTTCGCCCACTAATGATGTAACAGTTGTTTTTCCATTTGTTCCTGTAATAGCTATTATATTACCCTTGCTAAATAAAAACCCTAAATCTAGTTCACTGATAACAGGTACATTATTAACCAAGAAAAAAGATATAAGTTTGTTGCCTAAAACTTTAATACCAGGACTAACAACCACTAAATCAAATTTTTTTATGGTTGGATTTTTCACAAACGAATAAAAAGAAGCAAATTTGTCCTCATCATCATATATGCTAACACATGAACCTTTTTCATGCAACAATTTGCAAGCACATTGGCCACTTGATGCCATACCATAAACAAGAACATTTTTGCCTCTTAAATTCATCATATCAAATAACTCCTGTAAGTGCCATATACCCCACGCAAGAGGATAAACCAAGCACTATTGTTATTAATATATATACTAAGACAATTCGATTTTCATGCACTCCTTTTTTCTCAAAATGGTGATGCAGTGGTGCCATTAAAAATATTCGCTTATGCGTTCGTTTGTAATGAGCAACTTGCAAAATATCAGAAACAACAGTAACTACAAAAACTAAACCTATAACAGGCATTAAGAGTTCTGTTCCACTTAAGCAGGCTAAAACTGCCATTAAGCCACCCAAAGCTAGCGAGCCAGTATCTCCCATAAAAATTTTTGCTGGAAAACAGTTTACAATTAAAAAGGCAAGCAATGCCCCTACTGTGGCAAATGATATTAAGGCATAATGCGTTTGCCCTAACATAACCAAAATTATCCCAAAGAAAAGAAAGTATGCACAATTAACTCCACCAGCTAGTCCATCTAACCCGTCAATAAGATTTACAGAATTTGTAACTGCTACAAAAAAGAAAACAATAAAAGGAATGATCCCCCAAGATAGATTTAATTTTAAATAGAAAAATTCTAACATCCCACCTTGATTAAAATAGACATAAAAGGCTACAACAAAAGCTATGCCAACTTGTCCTATAATTTTTTGATAGGGTTTCAAGCCCTCGTTTTTATGAAATTTTACTTTTATAAAATCATCTAAAAACCCTAGCAATCCATAACCAATCATGGTTACTAATGCCATCAATGCTCCCATTATTTGCCCTTGCAAAAAGAATATAGAAGAAATTAAGATAGCAAAAATAAAAATAGTCCCTCCCATTGTCGGAGTTCCACTTTTTCCAGCATGCTTGTCCACATAATGTAAAATAGTTTGAGCTAAATGGAATTTTTTACATAATTTTAAAATCGGAAAAGATAACATAGCTCCAATTAAAAGAGCTAACAAAAAAGCCATATAATATTTAAGCATAGTTCCTCCTTAAAATATTTTATGGCAAAATTTTTAAATTAGTCATGTTTAGTATTTTTCATCATCAAATGGATAACTTTTATTTTTTTTTAAAGGTTTTTGTTCCTTTTTATAGAAATTATAAACGACATCAAAATCACTAAACGGATATTTTGTTCCTTTTATTTCTTGGTATTTTTCGGCACCTTTGCCTGCAATAACAATTGTTGCATTGTTTTTGTATTTTTTTAAAGCATATTCAATAGCTTCCTGCCTATTAGTTATACATTTGCAAGGCTTTACTGCACCAACTTTAATTTCTTCAATAATTTGCTGTGGATCTTCATAACGTGGATTGTCGTTGGTGATTATAACATCATCGGATATCTTGCTTGCAATTTCGCCCATTATAGGTCTTTTCTGTTTATCTCTATTCCCACCACAACCAAAAATACAAATTAATTTATTGTTTGATAACGCCTTTGCTGTTTTTAAAACCTTTTCAAGTCCATCAGGAGTGTGGGCATAATCAATTATTATACTTTGACCTTTTAAATTAATAATATTAAAACGACCTTCGACTGGAGCTAATGAACTTATTCCTTTTTGAATAACAGATTCTTCTACACCAATTGACATGGTTGCACCTATTCCCGCCAACAAATTTTCAATATTATAGTCCCCTACAAGATTACTTTTTACTTTAAAAGTTTTTCCTAAAAAGTTGCAAGTAAATTGACTACCAAGTAAACCAGTAGATGGATTTTTAACAAGCACATCACAGCCTAAAGCTTTCCCATAGCTGATAATAGGAACCTTAGGGTGCATAAAAAGATATTTACAATAAGGATCTTGCCCAAAAACAATTCCCATTTTCACATATTCAGGCGTAAAAAAAGAAAACTTTGCATCTGCATAATTTTGCATAGTTTTAAAGTAATCTAAATGGTCCTCTGTTATATTTGTTAAAATTCCTTCTTCATATTTGATTCCATCAAGTTTATGAAGAGCAAGTGCATGGGCAGACACTTCCATAACGACATACTCAACACCCCCTTCATACATTTCTTTAATAATTTTGTGAAGTTCATAAGGATCTGGCGTTGTCATACCTGTATTGATTTCTTTGTTGTTATACATTGCCCCTAAAGTGCCTATAACTCCGACATTATTACCATTAGTTTTTAATATATTTGAAATAATATTAACTGTTGTTGTTTTACCATTAGTGCCTGTAACACCAATAAATTTCATTTTCTCACAAGCTCTATCAAAAAAATTTTTGCAAATTTGAGCATAAGCTTTACGCGAATCGTCAACAACAATAACATTATCAAAAGGAATATCTTTTTCGCTTACAATATAACTAGCCCCATTTTTTAAAGCAAAAGACACAAAATCATTTCCATCAAAATTCTCGCCCTTCATTGCAATAAACAAATCTCCGCTTTGAACTTTTCGGCTATCTATTTTAACATCATCTATTTCTTGAGAAATGATTTTAGGATATTTTAAAACATTTACATCTTGCAAAATCTGGTCAAGCTTCACTTTTTACCTCCTACTAAAATATACTATACATAAAGTACCAATTTTTCATAAGTTACAAAAATAGTCAAATATAGACACAATGTTTAAGTTTTGCATATTTATTCGTTTGTTTGCATATTTATTCGCTATTTTTTAAATGATTTTGAGTTAGTCGTAAGTTTTATATAATTTTCAATTGCTTTGCTATTAAATTTATAAACAATATTTTTAGATTTTTCAGTTTTCTCAATACTTTCTTCAATCAAAATTTTTAACAAGTCTTCAAATGTTCCATTAAACATATTAAAGGATAATGAACCAGGAATTGAATTAAGTTCATTAACAAAAAGAGTTTTTGTTTTATTATCAAAAAGAAAATCAACCCTTACAACTCCATCGCATCTCAAAGCCGTATAAGATTTAATTGCTAAAGACTGCAATTTATCATATAAAGCTTTATCTATTTCGGTTTTTTTGTCATCTTTTTCTTTTAAGTATTTATCTTCAAATGTATAAATTTTACTTTTTTTCACTTCACAGACTTTGCTTGCCAATGCTTTTTGATTAACTTTCACAACTGCACAACTGAACTCTTTTGCATTTGACAAAAATTTTTCAACCAAAATTCGATCATCATATTGAAAAGCTTCTTCAATATCGCTGTCCAATTTTGCCTCACATTCACATATGCTAATACCTACACTGCTGCCTAAATTCGCTGGTTTTATAATGCAGGGGAACTTTATTTTCTTTTTTATATTATTTTGAAATTTTAATTTGTTTGCCTGATATTGACATTTGCTAAATTGAACATATGGTAAAGATTTTATATGTGCATCTTTTAACATAATTTTTGTTAATGTTTTATCCATTGTAAGGGCAGAACTTGAAATAGAAGATGAAGAATACGGAATTTGTGCTAATTGTAAAAAGCCTTGAAGGGAGCCGTCTTCACCACCATAGCCATGATTACAAAGAAGGGCACAATCAACTTTCACATTTTCTTTAACCTTATTGTTTTTCATCACAATAAAACATTTTCTTTTAAAATCAAAACTTACATCTCTTAAATTTTTAACTTTTTTGTTAAAATCTAAAAATGTTTCTGCTTTGTCAATATTGTCTGCAGTTACAAATCTTTCTTCTTGAGTTATGTAAATGGGGAAAGCAATGTAATCTTTAGGCAACTTACTTAAAACTTGCATTGCTGTTATGATAGAAATATCATGTTCAACGCTTTTCCCTCCAAAAATTACAGCTACAACTTTCATAAAACCTCCTT
Organism: uncultured Clostridia bacterium; assembly: GCA_944349375.1. Lineage (GTDB taxonomy): Bacteria > Bacillota > Clostridia > Christensenellales > UBA1242 > Caccovivens. The sequence goes on along the minus strand of CALVMV010000008.1, from coordinate 14,847 downwards.
ACTTATAGTTATCTGGCAAATCATTTTCAAACAAAACGACAGAATTTTCATTCATTATAAGTTGCAAAATATCTTGTTGCTTTTTTCTTGTATTTGCAAAAAATATGTTTTTTCGATTAAAATTATGTGAAATAGCCCCGCTATATATATCATTTTTGTTAACTTCATTCATTATTATGACAAAATCGGCAATATCAGCAATTTTGCAACCTAACTTAAAGTTTACAGCAGATTGATCAGAGCCTAATTCTACAACTCCTGGTGTTACAACAATCTTTTTGCCATCGAACTTTGACAAAACATCAAGAGCTTCATTAAAACCGATTTCATTTGAATTATACGAATCATCAATCACAATAGGTCTTTCCCTTAAAATTTGTAATCTATGCTCGGCAGGTTGTAAAGATGCAATAGCACTGATGATATCTTCTTTAGGAACTTGCAAAACATAAGCACAAGCACAGGCTGTAACTATATTGTTTATGTTTATCTTTCCTAATAATTTAGTTTTCATTTTTAAAACTTTTCCATCAATAATTAAATCAAAATTACTACCATGTTGATTACATTTTATGTTCTGTGCATAAGCAAAAGAATTAGGAATGTTTGTCAAAAACTTGTTACCTTTGAATTGTTTAAACAATTTTAATGAGCTTTTACTATCTCCATTAAAAATAGCTTTACCATCTTTTGGTAAACTTTGACAAAGTTCAAACTTAGTTTTTTCAATCTCGGAAACTGTTTTAAAACTTTCTAAATGAGCTTTGCCAACTGTAGTTATGATGGCTATATCAGGGGAAACTATATCTGCGACCTTTTTAATATCCAATTTTCTTCTAGCACCCATTTCTGCTATAAAAATTTCATGGTCATCTAAACTGTTTAATATTGTCTTGGTTATTCCCATTTCCGTGTTGTAGTTAAAAGGTGTTGCACATACTTTATATTGTTTTTCAAGTATTTGCATTAAGATATTTTTTGTGCTAGTTTTCCCATAACTTCCTGTAATGCCAATTTTTATAATCTTTTTGCCTTTTATTTTCTTTTTTGCTTTCTTAATGTATGTTAATTTTATAAATTCTTCTAAAGGCAAAATAATGAAATGTGAAAGTGAAATTAATAAAGGGCATAATACAAAAACAACTAAAATATTAAAAAAGGCAAGAATAACATTGCTAATAAAATAAGTGATAAGGAAAAAGATAACAAAACTAAGAACTAAATATAAAACTATAAATCTTATAAATCTTTTTGTCCAAACAATTTTGTTCTTGTCGCCAAAAGCAAATTTAAAAAGGAAAATATCATCTAAAAATTTACTAATCTTATATTGATTTAATTGATAAATTTTAAAAAAGACGAGCGACCAAAAGAAAAATATAACAACAATTATACATGTGAACAATAGTGCAATCATTCAATTTCCTCCCAAAATTTACCTATAATTTTATTAAATTGTAAGGGGTTAGTTAAAAAGCAAAAATGACCAGAATTTTTAATCACTTCAAGTCTTGAATTTATAACAAGCTTATTAATTTTTTTAGCCATATACATAGGAGTTTCTTTGTCTTTTTCACCCCAAACAATTAAAGATGGACATTTAACATTTCTATAATAGGGTGTTAAATCTTCGTTAACTATGCTAATAAAAGTTTTTTTCATGTTTTCGTCAAGTTCCAAATAATCTTTTGAACCAAGATTTAATGTGCTTTTGCCAAGCTTCTTTAAAAGTTTATATTTATAAACTTTATAATAATAACTCAAATTTCTCTTTGGTTTTATACCAGCACTATCGACAAATATGCACGAACGCACAAGTGAACATTTGACTGAAGCCAAAATGCTTGCGATGCGACCACCAAAAGAATGGGCAATTATATCACATTTTGATATGCCCAAATGTTCACATAAACTCATTACCAAAGCAACATATGTATATATGTTAAAATTTTCAATTTTCTTTTGACTTCTGCCAAAAGGCGGAAAATCTATGCAAAGAAAAGATTTTTCTGGGAATGATTTGCAAACCGAATCAAAAATTTTGCTATCTACTCCCCAACCATGCAACAAAAGAGTTGGCTCAAGAGATTTTTTATTTTTGTAGGTATAAAATACTTTGACGCCACAATAAGAATAAAACATAATAATTTTTATGATAATAAAATAAAGAAGTTGAAAGAAATTTTGAAATTAATATATTTTTGCTTAAAATATTTGTATTTTTCTAAAAAAAATAGTATCATATACTTAACCGAAAGGTAATTTAGACAAAAGGAAGGTAAATAGACTTGAAAATCACAGATGTAAGAGTTAGACTTGTTGCAAAAGAAGAATTAAAATTGAGAGCAGTTGCTTCAATAACAATTGATGAATGTTTTGTAATTCATGACATCAAAGTAATTGAAGGAAAAGATGGTCTTTTCATTTCAATGCCAAGCAGAAAAACTCCAGATGGTGAATTTAAAGATATAGTTCATCCAATCAATACTGAAACAAGAGAAATGATTAAGTCTGCTGTTTTAGAAGCTTACGAAAAAGCAAAAGTTGAAGGAGAATAAAAAAAAAGTCGCTTAAAAGCGACTTTTTTATTTAACCAAATAGCTCAACATAATGTAGATTATTTTTTATTCAATCTCTATATCATCAAAATTTTCTAGAATTTGATCTAACATAAAAATGACTTTAATTGGTTTGCCATTTTTATCATATTCAAAACTAATTCTTTTGTCCTTAAGATTTTCTATAAGTTGTTTAAAATAATGTTTATCTTTTTCATAAAGAATTTGTGCATGAGCCAAAATATCAGCTCCTCCAACATAGTATGCAAACCAACAATTCCATTCGGGATCTTGGCTTTTAAGAACTATTTCCTCATGAGCTTTGACATCTGCACCTTCAACATATTTTGCAAACTCATAATTCAATTTTGGATCTTGGCTTTTAAGAACAATTTTCCCATGTGCTAAAACATCAGCTCCTTCAACATCTTCTGCAAACTTATAATTCAATTCAGGATCTTCACTAGCAATAACCACTCGACCATGCGCTAAAACATCAGCTCCTTTAACATCTCTTGCAAACTCATAATTCAATTTAGGATTTTCACTTTCAATAATTACTTGCCCATGTGCTAAAACATCAGCTCCTTTAACATATCTTGCAAACTTATAATTTTCATAATTATAACCATAAGAATTATAAAACATTTTTTCACTATCAATAATGACTTGCCCATGTGCTAAAACATCAGCTCCTTCAACATCTTTTGCAAACTTATAATTCAATATGGGATCTTGGCTTTTAAGAACAATTTCCTCATGAGCTTTTACATCTGCTCCTTTAACATCTCTTGCAAACCAATAATTCAACCAAGGTTTTTGTATATTAATAATCACTCGAGCTAATTTTTGTATATTTGTTGATTTTAAACCTAATTTTGCTATTTCATAAACTTGCTCAGCTGAACATTTTTGACACACTAAATCTTCAAGTTTTATAAAATTTTCTGTTGGTTTAATTTGGCCATTTATTCTTTTGCGTTTTGAATCTTCTCTTTTAAAATGTTCTACTATTTCTTTAAATCTTAATTTTGTTTTCATTTACCCACTCCTTTTTCATAGCCATTGTAACATAGAAACCCCAAACTGTCAATACCTAAATTTTCAAAACTCGCCTTGTTTCAACTCCTTATTCTCATTTATTACACAACATTTTTTATTAAAATTTTAAATTTAAAAAATAATGTGCAATAACTTTACACATTATCTTTTTATTTTTCATTTTTTACATTAATAAATTTCCATTATCGGTTTTAATTACTTTTAAAATATTTTCAGTTTCGCCATTTTCAACATTAAAGTAAAAATAATAAGTATTTTCGTCTTTTGTTGCTTCAACCTCATAACAAACTACTTCCCTATTATAGTCAAGTGGCGACAATGATTTTCTTGTTTGAACTATGGTAAATGAAGCTGGAATTTTTGATTCTGCTTCTGATTTAGTCAAAACTCCTTGACTAAGAGTTCTTGAAGTATGGTTAGTAAAATAAGGAGTTGCATCATAACCGACCACAGTGCCAGTTACTAGATTAATTTTAACTTTAACTAAATCTGGATAAAGAATTATACCACTTTGAACAGGAGCAATATTTAAATATAAATCTTCATACAGTTGATCGCTCCAAACAACTTTAGCATTTTCGACACCGTTATTAGTTGCAAATTCAAGGGCTATTTTTTCGGCTTGGCTTTTATCTATAGTTGCACTTCCCTGTTTGCCTGCTCCACTTACAGTTAAAATGTGCCCACCTGTTTTTGTTACTTGAATATACAAATTTTCATTATCAGAATTTTTAGCTCTAAAATTGTATGTTTCAAACTTACCTTTTGTTAGTTCTTGATAACTTAATTCTGTTAAGTTTTTAAAGTGATTATTAATTTTTTGAGAAGCTTGTTCTTGAGATACATTCGATCCACTAAGACCTTTTATCCCACTATTTACGACTGAATCTGAGAATGGTCCATCATAAATCATTGTAGGATATTTTACATCGACATCACTCATTTGAGATATAATTTGAGTAAAGTTGTTCGTTCCATCACTATTGTATAAACTTTCATCTAAAATAGAATAACCATTGTTCATTTTTCTAGCAAAATCATTAAGTTCATTCTTCAAAATTAATAAATTTTGATAAACATCTTCAAGAGTTGCTATTTCGCTTTCAGACAAACTTTCACCTTTTGCAATCTTATCTGAAAGAGTGCTAGTATAACCATAAATTTGATTAACCATTCTGACCATATCGTAAATATCACCTTGAGTTAAAGGCAATCCTGAAACAGAAATTTGTGCTTCATTTGAAGCTTTTGCTACCGAATTTAACATTTTAGATTGATAAGAAGATGCTTCACTAGCAAGAACTTTTGATAAATCATTTTCTGCAGTATTAATGTTATCTAATAGATTATAAAAGTTTTTTTCGTAAATATTTTCTAAACTAGTTCTATAAGAATTAGATTGTGACGTCATAATACCATAACCAACCCCAAATCCTACAGTTGAAAGAGCTAAAATTGACGATGAAAACGCAAGAACTTTAATTGTTTTATTTTTCTTATTAATATTTTTCTTAGTCAAAGAATCATTTTTAGATAAATCTACCACTTTTTTTTCATTTGGTTGAGTTTTTGATAGATTATTATCAATAGAAACATTTTTATTTTTCATTTTCACAAACCTCCTATCTAGCAAAAATATGCCTTCCTATTGTTACAACTTGTTCTCTTGACCAAATCCAAGAACTAGTAGCAGTCGCTGGATTAAAGTAGTAGATACACCCATAAGTAGGATCCCAACCATTAAGAGCATCTTGAGCCGCCTTATATGCAGTAGAATTAGGAGTTAAATTAATTTGTCCATCATCTACAGCAGTAAAAGCATAAGGTTGATAAATTACTCCAGCAATAGTATTTGGAAAAGAAGCGCTTTTAACACGATTTAAAACAACTGCAGCAACAGCGACTTGCCCAGTATAAGGTTCTCCTCTTGCTTCAGCATAAACACATCTTGCAAGAAGATTTAAATCACTCGAACTTAATGAAGAAGATGATCCTGATAAAGTCATTCCTAGCGCAGCAGCAGTTTGAGGACCAATTATACCATCAACAGACAAACCGTTCTTGCTTTGAAAGTATCTTACTGCTTGTTTAGTTAAAGGTCCATTGATACCATCAACAGAACCAGTATAATATCCCCATCTTTTTAATTTTGTTTGTGCAGTTTTTAGTTCTGCTGAAGTAATAGCAGCCTCTGTTTGAGATATGTCTTTTTCAATATAAGAAAAATATGTACTTAATATCCCTGTTAGAGTAAGCATAAAAATAAATAAAAGCGAAAGAGATGCAAAAAGCCTTGATTTCATAAATTCCTCCTTTTTATTATGAAATTACACTTTTAATTATCTCCCAAATTCGCGAAATATATTCAATATTGTCGATTTTTTTTGTTTGAGTAAAGCAAAAAGCGGGAAAAACTATACACCACCAATTATCTCCATCACCAGAACCCAAATTCAAAATCAAGGCATCATAATACCCTTCTTCTAATGTGATTTCATCATAACTTCTTGTAGGAAAATATTCATTTTTAATACTAGCGCTACTGGTATAAAAAAAACCATTATCTAACAAAGTTTTGTTAGCAACTTTTTCTATGTAATCAAAATTTTGTGATACTATGCTTTTTGCTTCGTCAAAGGACTCTACATCAGCAAGTAAAGGAATTAATGCTTCAACTATTTCGTCTTTGACCTTGTATTTTACAGACTGGTCTTCATCGGAGTTAGAATTAGCTCTTATATGAATACGAAGATACTGCGTTTCTTGAGATACTTCTGTTAAATTTACTAATCCTGATAAACCTAAAATTAAGCCAATACAAATAACAGAACAGATTATAAGCAAATATTTCATAATTTTCTCCTATTAAATTATTGCAATAAAATAAATTAATAATAGAAAAATAGTGTCAAAATGTGGCTAAAAATAAAAAAAAGCATAGACTTCTTTTTCTATGCTTTTTCGTTAATTTAGCTTTTTTCTTAACCTTTTTGATAATATAAAACAATTGAAGAGTCTTGTTCAAGAGGGAAAATTAAATCTGGATTTTGAAGAGTAACTTGTTCAACAGGAACATGCGTAGACTTAGCAATATTCCAAGCGTTTTCGCCACTAGGTGCAAACACTACTTCCATCGCATAATCTCTTTCTGGCAAAGGTTCTGTCATAGATGCTTCTGAAATAATGCCAGCTACTTTATTGTAATAACAATTTAAATTTACCTTAATTTTTGCATCGTAATACAAATCTCTACCTTTTTTAACAACAACATCTACATCTGACACAACAGCAGTTGCAACTAAAATTCCTTCACACTCACAATCAAATTTATCTGAAAAAGAGAATGGCACATCAACTTGAACACTATTGAGCGAATTAGTTTCATCATTTAAATATACTACATTTGTTTTAGCAATACCTTCAACAAAAATTTGTCCATCTTGCGAGTATACATTTGTAAGATTTACCGAATTACCGCTTGCAAAAAGCACTTTGTCAACTCTTGGAGCATCTTCTTCTAATGTTAAACTTCCTTCAATCTTATCTTCAATCATTGCTGAAGGACAAGTTACAGAATTTTCAAAAGATTCAGTTGTTATATTAATTTCATTTTTAGTGCTATATAAATCTTCTATAACAGTAACTAGTTCATTTTTAAATACTTTTATATTTGCACATACTGGAACTTTTATTGTAAGTTTCTGTCCTTTTTCATCGTTTTCAATCTGAGTTGAAACATCACTTTCTTTTATTGATAAATAAGCTTCTGCTATAAAGTCTTTTTCAGCACCATCAACTTCAATTTCTTCCTTAAATGGTTCATTAACATAAAAACTGTCGAATTTGTCTTCATCTGTCAAATATAGAACTCTTGTTAAAACTTCTCCTTGTAATGAAACAAAGCCTGTTGCACTTTCAATGTTTTTTTGCAAAACTTGACTTTCTGTGGCTAAAATCTTTTTTATATTTTCTCTTAAATTAACTTCACTTTCAACATCAAAGCTTTCTTTTTTAGAACCAACTAATTTAATAATCTCAATTTCTTCATTTTTACAACAAACATCCTCATCAGCAGAGCCAATAGAATTTACTTCATTTTCGCCTAAACAAATACCTGACTGATTAAGATTAACAATAATTCTTATATCTTCGTTTGATATGCTTTCTATTGAATAATCAACTACTTTTAAAGATATTACAGCCTCTTGACCAGTCATAATTTCATTACTTTCAAATTTAGATGAGAAATTACATGAATGACAAGTAGAATTGATTTCGCCATCACTAGTCATAAAAATTATTTTTAAATCTACAACTCCTGAATAATTTAAAAAACCATTTAATGTTTCATAATTTTCATCATAAGCTTTAACACCAATTGATAAAATTTTACCAATTTCACTCCCCAACGAAACATTACACTCAATAGAAAAATCACTTGATGGGAGATTTATCTTTTTCGCTACAGAAAATTTGTTACTTTCAAATGCCATTTTACCCTCCAAAACATTTTACGAGATATATTTACGAAGTAAGAATTAAAATTATGACAAAAATGTTTGAAAAGAATAAAAAAAGGCAAAAAACAAATAAAGGAGAAAAATATGAGAAGAACAACATTAAACTTAGAGGAAGTTAAAAACAAAATTTTGAATTTGAAAGGTTTGGAAATAGAAATGAATGTAAATAGAGGCAGAAAAAAAATAGAAGCAATAAGTGGAATTATAAGAGATGTGTACCCAAGTGTTTTTACAGTTGAAACAAAACTCGAAAAAATCCAAACTTTTTCATACTATGATGTATTATGCGGAAACATAAAAATCATAGAAAATTAAAAAAGCACAAAACAATTTGTGCTTTTTTGTTCGATTACAATAAAATTTATAAATAAATTTGTCAAACAGCAGAAAAGCCATTACTTTGCAAATTAGAAGTGTTAACCGCCGTCCCCATAAACTCTGTTATCCATGACAAATCTTTCAAAACAGGGATAGAATTATTTAGCCAAACAAAAGCTGAAAAATCAGTTCCTTTATATTTTTTTTGCGAAGTTCCACCCTCTATAGTCAACTCATAAATAACATTTGAAATATTGGCAGAAGTGGTTGTAGAAAATTTTAAGGAATGATTCCTATCTGCAAAATCTTGACTGGCAACAATTTTAACTACACAATTTTTTATTAAGCTGGTACTGCTACCGCCTGAGCAAATTATTCCAGCTCCATCCAAAGAAGGCATCCCATCATAATATAAATCTACACTACAGTTTTGAATATTTACATAACATAATGAACCTTGGTTCCCAATTATTCCCCCAGCATTAGTTAACCCAACCTGCATCAAGCCTTGGACATGACAATTTTGTATATAAATAGTATTTCCTGGATGTTGATAACTAGATACTGTAATTTGACCTATTATTCCTCCTGCAGAGCCAAATAATGTGGTAACTTCAGCATTAACTATGCAATTACTTATAGTTAAATGTCCAAATTTATCATAATCTCCTGTAACTGAATGAGAGTTTTTTAATTTTACCGATCCAACTATCCCCCCAGCAGCACCAAGTCCAACGGCCATTGAAAAATTCACATTTATGTTATTAATAGAAAAAAGAGTAACATTTTCTACATTTATTTGAAGTTCTCCTATAAGACCTAAACTATTAATTGAAGCATTATAATAAAGGTCATTATATTCATTTGCCCAACTTAAGTTTTGAATATAACCAACAGACTGTGTATCAGCTACAACTAATCCAAAAATGTTGTTTGCATAAGCATTTTTGATACTAAATCCTTTACCATCAAAATTTCCCGAAAAACAATGATCATCATTGCCAATACTACAAAATATTTTATCCGAAAAATCCAAATTTTTTTGAAGAATAATAGTTTTTCCTACAAAAGAATTGCCGTTTAATACCTGCTTGGCAACCCAAGCGAAATCTTCTTCCGAGTTTATATAATAGTATGACCCATTATTTGAAACATTATCACTAGCTACACCAATCCAATAAAAAATTCTTAAAGCCAAACTCCCTTCTAATCCATCTGCACCATTCATCCAAACATTTTCTAAATCCCACGCATACGCACTATTCCAATTAGTAGAAGAAGTAAAAAAACTTTTTGATTGAAAATTTGAATAAGATAAATCGGATTTTATTTCTGCTTGCCCTGCCACATCCTTTCCATTTATTCCACCGACTTTACAAGAACCACCATAATAACATTTAGTAGCAAAAGAATATTGGTTACCTATAATTCCACCTGCAGATGAATCACCACTTGTAACACTTCCATAATTGTAGCAATAAGAAATTGATCCAGACTGTGCATATCCAACTATTCCTCCTGCATAATTTTGATCTGTAGAAACAGAGGATCCATTATAACAGTTGATTATAGTAGACTCATACGAATATCCAGCAATTCCTCCAACCTGACCATTAACTGATTTTACAGTTTGATTATTATAAGAATTTAAAATAGTTGAATTTTGCAAATGACCTACTATACCTCCAACATTTGAAATTTGAGAAGTTATATTAGCTAAAGAATAACAATTTTTTATTAAAACACTTCCTGTTGCAATACCAACAATTCCCCCAATATATGGTCCAGAACAACTTATAACACCTTCAAAACAACAGTTTTCAATAGTTACAGAAGTAGCCAAGCCCACAATACCACCACAAAAACGATACCCATATATATAAGAATCGGCAACTCTTATGTTTTTTATGGTAGCATTATTGTCAGTACTCCCAAACAGCCCTTGACAAGAATAACTATTAGAATTACCGGCAGGAGTATACAAACCTCTTATTGTATGTCCGTCACCATCAAAAGTTCCTGAAAAAGGTTTATTATTTACATATCCTTCTCTATCATAGCAGATTCCAATAGGCTGCCAATAATACTCAGACATATCGATATTTGATGTTAATTTGATGTATTCTCCCTCGAAATTATATGCGTTATAAACTAAATATGAAACTAAAGCTAATTGAACTGAATTTTTGACTAAATAGGGATCACTCTCCGTTCCAGCACCCCCGAACAAATTAGAAAGGCTTGAACCTTCTTCAAACCAGTTCAATATTTTTTCTTCATCCGCCCAAAATCCATCCGTATTATTTGGCAAATTTTCATCTGCAAAAGAATTTATATCTTTTTCATTGCTAAAAAATAAAATAGAAATAGTAGAAAAAAACAATGCTACTATTAAAATAAAAATTAACAAAACATAATTTCTTTTAAACCTTTCCATTTTTCTCCTTTAAAATATTATGTCTAATTTTATCAAAATCCTACAAGATAGTCAAATAAAAAAAACAAAAGATTTTATCCTTTTGTTTTCATCTCCTCCAAAATTTCTTGTCGCAATTGTTTATATTCTTCATAATCAATTAACTTTTCTTCATAGAGTTTTTTTGCATCTAAAAGCCTTTGCTCATAAGAAACTGCACTATCAATTTTATCATAATGAATCTTAGCCATTTCTCCTTCTTTTCCTTCAATAATGCCCGCAACAGATATAGCACAAGCTATCAATCCCCCAAATATAACTTGAAGAATAATCATAATTATAATAAAGGCAGTTCTATCATTGATTTGCTTTTGATTATATTTTGCAAAAGAAAAGAAGAAACACCCTACTACTATGGTTAAAGTTCCACAAACTAATGAAACAATTGATGAAGTAACTATTGCCGCTTGTATCCAATCTATTCTTGAAGGATCAGTAAGATTCTCAATAATTGATTGTTTTGATGAAAAGAATACGCTCAATGCTATAATTGCCCCAAGAATTTCTAAACAAGCAAGTATAACGGTTAAAATTGCTGATGCGTAAAAATAATTGTTTCTTTTTTCCATTAATTTACTCCTTAATTATGTCAATATTATATCATAAAAACATAACTTTGTAAAGAGCAATTAATCTATAATTATTCTTTCTCCTCTAAATTTTGTAAAATTAGTCAGCACTTCATATTCGGTAGTTCCCAAAATTTCAGTGAATTTATTAGCATTATCCATAATAAGAATTTTATCACCTATTTTTATTTTTGAATTGCTAATATCAACCATAAAACAATCCATACAAATGTTCCCAACATTTTTTATTCTGTTGTTTTTATAATCGGATACCACAAGTTTGTTAGAAAGTTTCCTAGGCAATCCATCTCCATAACCAAGTGGTATAGTCCCCACTTTCATATCTTTATCAGCAGTAAAAGAACATAAATAACCAACATGTTCTCCTTTAAAGACTTTGACAACATCAACAATTTCACTTTCGATAGCCATAACTGGTAAAAGATTTTCATCTCCATATCCATAAATCTCTATACCAGAGCGAAACATCTGTGCTTCTATATCATTAAAGACGGCTTTCCCTCCTCCTGCATGAGTAATTGTATCCCAATTAGTTGGTATTAAGGAGCAAAAACTATAAAATTTATCTTTTTGTTTTTGAGTATATTCTTTATCTGTAGTTAAAGAAGAAAAGTGAGTATATAGTCCTTTTAATTGTTTTCCATATTTATTTAATATTTTTATTATTTTTAAAAAATCTGAATGAGTTTTTATTCCATACCTATTCATCCCTGTATTAATACATAGATGAATCTTAAAACTCAAATTTTCAAATTTACTGAGCTTGCACAGTTTCTTTACCTGCTGAAAAGAAAAAACTGCAAACTCAATATTCATTTGAGCGATTTTTTCGTAATCTTCGACTGCGCCAAAAACAATTATTTCTTTATCTGTATAATTTCTTAGTTCAAATGCTTCATTTTCATTTGAAACACCAAAAGAAACATTTTCATCTTTTAAGCATAAAGCAATTTCTTTCATTCCATGGCCATAAGCATTAGCTTTTACCATAACACATATTTTTTTGTCTTTAATGAACTTTTCCACATAATGAAGGTTATGTAAAAGATTTTTTTTATTTATAAAAATTTTATTGAACATAACCTTATATATGAAATAATTTTTTAATGAGTTAAAAAAAATCCTTTTTAAAAGGATTTTTTTATTAGCCTACGCACAATGGAACAATTATACCAGCTATAACAAGAAGTAAGCAAAGCACGTATAACACTTTCCAAACAGCTTCTCTATTTCTAACATAGCGCCATGCTAGTATAGAAACAATAACAACCATTACAGCCATAGCAATGTTTTGAAGAGCAGAAATAACAACAAAGTTAATTCCTCCAACCAAACTCAAAATCATAGCTACAACATATAATAAAGCAGCTGCAACTAAAATCCACATTGAAACTTTGTTTAAGCTCCAACCTGAACTAGATCTTTTTGTTGATTTGTTTGCCATATCATTCCTCCTTATAAGAATTATAATCTTTTAAATAAAAAAAGTAAACAAAATCACTTATTTTCATCAAATTTAATTAAATAAGGCAAATAATCTTCCCAATGATAACTTCTAATTGGAATTGATTTATGTTCTTTAAAATGTAATACCAAAGCAGGTTTAATTCCATGATAATCATCAACAAATTCGTAGCCACAAAGTTGACCTTCCAAAATTAAACGCTTAGCGATGGCATGATAATTGAAATAAGACATTTAACCTCCAAATATAAGATGTGCAAAAAAATTAAAAGTTAACCAAGTGCAACATCAAAAATCATCATTATCACAAATCCTATTATAAAGCCCCAAGTCCCGATATGATTTTTCGATGAAATTTGTGAATCTGGCAATAATTCTTCGCAAACCACATAAAGCATAGCTCCTGCAGAAAAACTTAAAAACCACGGCATTAGTCCTTCAATGCTTGTTGATAACAAAACCCCAATGACCACCATTAAAGGTTCAACTGCCCCACTTAAACATGTTAAAAAAAAGGCTTTCTTTTTGCTTTTCAAACTTTCTTTCAAAGGCAATACCAAAGCTGTTCCTTCAGGGAAATTCTGCACACCAATACCAATAGCTAACATAAGCGCACTATAAAAAGCATTCCCACCTAACAAAAAAGCACTACCATAAGCAAGCCCAACGGCTAAACCCTCTGGAATATTGTGTAATGTAACAGCTAAAAAAAGTTTTGAAGATTTGCTAAGATGTTCGCTTCCATCTTTTCTTTTTTTATTAAATATCTTTGGCAAAATTAAATCCAATAGTATCAAAAAGCCTACACCCAATATTATTCCTATTGCCACTGGAATAAAACTAAACTTTTCTAAATAAGCGGCTCCATCTAAAGCAGGCAAAATTAATGACCATATAGAAGCAGCAACCATAAGCCCCGAAGCAAACCCTAAAAATAAAGAATAAATCTTGTTACTAACTTCTTTTCTAAAAAAGAAAACTAATGAGGCTCCCAAACAGTTCATAAGGAATATAAAACAAGCACCTATTATAGTTAATTCAATATTTCCCACGTTATCTTTTGTTCTCCAATATATATGATAGTTAAAACTTGTTAAAGATGTGAATATGTACCCGCAAAAATGCGGGCTTGTTAGTTCAATGCTTGAACTACAATAGAACCATTATTAATTGTCTGAGACTGTCCGTTTATATTCCTAACAGATATTGTACTAGAATTACCTGTAACATTAACTACAGAACTTACAGTCATAGTAAAGTTATCTCCACTATTTCCGCTTATTTCACTAACAGAAGAAGCTATTTGTAAGCCATCTTTATATAATGAAAAACTTGCTTCTCCATTCGTAGGGATAATGCCATTAATGTTAGCAGTTATTAAATATTTACCTTTTGGCAAAATAATATTTCCACTTCCGTCTGTTTGTATATTACCAGTAGTAGATGATAAACTAACAACTAAATTACCTGCTGAAGAAATAGTTTGTGCTGTTGCAGTAAAAAACGCATTAGAAGTATTAATGGTAGGATTGATAACGGTAGTAGTTGAAGAATTTAGAAGTGCTATCAATCTACAATAACAATTAAAAATAGGTTGAGGAAAATTTCTAAAAGAATTGCATTGATTAAAATTCAAATTACAAGGCATAATTGTTCTCCATATTCACGCCCAATACAATTTATTCTAAATTTAAATATAAGTTAACAAAATTTATAAATTTTTTTATAAAAATTGTTGACAAGTTTTTTAATATTTGTTATATTATATGTGCACTCAAAAAATGGAAGTTTAGCTCAGCTGGGAGAGCATCTGCCTTACAAGCAGAGGGTCATAGGTTCGAGCCCTATAACTTCCACCA
>CALVMV010000007.1 GCA_944349375.1 uncultured Clostridia bacterium | reverse complement strand
TGGATTCGAACCATCGAAGACGAAGTCGACGGATTTACAGTCCGTTGCATTTGGCCGCTCTGCAACCTACCCATAAAATTTAAGCACCATAATGGTGCCTTTTGGAGCTGGTGAAAGGAATCGAACCTTCAACCTGCTGATTACAAGTCAGCTGCTCTACCATTGAGCCACACCAGCAAATGAAATTATTCTCAATTTCGGCAAGCAAAGTGGATTGTCCACCTTGCTACCTCTATTGGTGCCCTAAGGTGGAATCGAACCACCGACACAAGGATTTTCAGTCCTTTGCTCTGCCGACTGAGCTATCAGGGCAAGCTTAAACTTTATTTAAAATAAAGTTTTAAATTTTTTGTTAACCTATAAGGTTATGGCGACTCGAATGGGGCTCGAACCCACGACCTCCAGCGTGACAGGCTGGCGTTCTAACCAACTGAACTACCGAGCCACAAATGTGGCTAAACTACACTCTTTCAAAGAAATTTGTATGGTGGGCCTTCAGGGACTCGAACCCCGGACCGACCGGTTATGAGCCGGTTGCTCTAACCAACTGAGCTAAAGGCCCACAGTCAGCAAACTTAATGAAAGACTGGTCGGGGTGGAGAGGTTCGAACTCCCGACCCCATGGTCCCAAACCACGTGCGCTACCAACTGCGCTACACCCCGAGATGTAGTTTGCGAAGATATTTTAATATAAATTAAATCTTATGTCAAGAAAAAAACTAATAATTTTTGAAAAAATTTAAAAATATAAATAATCTTCACAAATTTTTGTTATAAAACATTTTATGCCTAAAGATTTAACAACGCAACATTAATTTGAAAAATCATCAACAGTATATTGAGTATCAGATACAAAATCAATAAAATGGGACATATCGCTTTGGCTTATAGGTGTACATTTATGATAATTAGCCGCTACATTCACCCCTAATCTTTTTACAGGCTTTAAAGAATGCACATGTCCAAAGAAGTTAACAACATCCGGCTGAGTTTTAGATGGAAAATGATTCATAAAAATATCTTGTCCAAAAACTTTTTTATTAAGAAAGATTCCTTCTTTAAAAACATTTGCAAAACCTAATTTTTTAAGCTTGTCTTTAAACTGCTCAAAGGTTAAACCTAACTTTTCCATGTCGCTAATTTCATGATTTCCACAAATCAAATTTACTTTACCATTTAGTCTTTTTATCAATTCATAATTTCCAAAATCGCCTAGATGATAAACAATATCTTTTTTTGAAACAACACTATTCCAATTTTTTATAATAGTTTCAGTCATTTCTTCCTTTGTTTTAAAGCCAAATTGTTTTAATTTATGTTTTCTACCATCATCTAAATGTGTGTCGGATATAAAGAAATAACTAACTGGCGAGAAATTGTTTGTCAATTTTGTCAATTTTTTTGCAAAATTTTTCCATATTTCTTCGGTTGACTTAAGGTCATACACATAATTAACTAATTTATCCATTGAAGTTTTGTGAAAATCTTTCAATAGTAAATTTAAAGGCAATTTTTTTACATAACAAAATTCAGGATTATCAAGATAAGCAATTGGAGTTAAACTATATAACCTGCAGAATTCTTGTGTGAAGTCAAATTGCTCTGTAATTCTTCTATATAAATAGTTCCCCAAATGATTTACACAGATATCATTTTCCATTTTGTTTAGTGAAATACTAAACAATTTTCCTATATAACTAGGGAAAATAGTCAAATTAGCATTTGATTTAGCTACTATTTCAAAAGCTTTTTTATCAGTTTGATAGTTCAAATCAGTAAATTCTTGATGAAATACATGTCTAAGCCCAATCCATAAAATTTCTATATTTTTAGCAATATCAGGTTTTAAACTTATTGCAATAGCCAAATTGGTCAAGCCCCCTAGACAAACCACAGTAATTTGCTTTTTGCTTGCCAAAGATATAATCTTTTTAACTGCAGGAGAAGATTTAAAATACAAATCATCACAAAAGCCCTTGCTCCCTTCATAGCATAGACTATAATCTTTTAATCCTATATACCTAAGTAATCTGTGCAATTCTAATTCATTTTCAACTTGCGAATTTTCCACATTAATCTGTCTATCTTTGTAAGGAGCTAAAGTAATTGCTTCTATTTTAAATTTTGATTCCGAAAAGGCATAACATAATGCCATGTCATCTTCTACTGTTCTACCAAAATCAGAATCAATAACTAAACTAATCTGTTTTTTGCCTTTTTTCATATAAAAATTATAACACACAAAACAATAAAAACAAAACAATTTATTACAAATATTTGCCCTTAAATTATCAATTATGTTATAATCACAAAGGAGAAAAAATTATGATAAGAAAAACAGTTTTTATTACAGGAGGCTCTGGCGGAATAGGACAAGCAACAGCTCTTAAATTTGCAAATGAAGGATATAATATTGCCACCACTTATTTAAATGGTGATACTACCCTTTTGCAAAAACAATGCGAAAAATTAGGAGTTAAATTCAAAGCATATAAAATGGATTTAAGAGATGAAAATTCTGTTAGAAATACATTCAACCAAGTATTTTCTGATTTTGAATATATTGATGCCGTGGTTTGCAATGCAGGAAAAGCTGATAAAGAAATGCTTTTATCAGATGTTGACACTAAAAATATTGATGACCTTTTATTTACAAATTTAAGAGGAACTATTTTGTGTAACCAAGAAGCTTTTAAGAGATTTATAAAACAAAAACATGGAAATATTGTTAATGTATCTTCAATATTTGGTATAAATGGTGGTCCATGTGAAGCAGTATATTCAGCCACAAAAGGAGGAATTATAGCTTTAACTAAAGCTTTAGCTGTCGAAGGAGCACCTTTAAAAATAAGAGTTAACGCAGTAGCACCAGGGTATATTGACACAAAAATGACTGCCCACTTTTCTGATGAAGAAAAAGCTAAAGCCGTTTCGGTTACCCCTTTATCTAGAATTGGACAAGGCGAAGATGTTGCAAACTCCATTTTCTTCTTAGCAACAGATAGTTCTTCATTTATAACAGGTGAAGTGGTTGTAGTATCAGGTGGAGTATTAAGATTTTAAGCCTTAAAACAAAAATATAAATTTGAATATAAAAATAAAAACTCATAATAATTATGAGTTTTTTAATTTTGTCCATTATCTCCCTGTCCATCATCATCGCTGTTATAAAAATCAAAAGCTTTCATTATTTCAGCTAGGCTTTGCGTAGGACTTATCGCTTCTTTTAAATCAAATCCGCTTGATTGAATTTTCATTGTCCTTTCATTTTCTTCAGGTTTTGTGCTTAAAAATTTGTCCGCTAAAGTATCAAACTTATCTTCATCATTTAAGCTCATATCAGTTACAGGTTTAATAAGATTTTTTCCGGCTCTTTCAATATGGACTTCTCTAACAATACCTGTTTGTTCTCTCTTGTATTGTTGCATTTTATTTAACAACATTCTCATACTATCATTTTCTGAAACCGTGTTCTTTTGCGAGGTCTGAGTTTGTCTGTTTTGATTTAAAATTTTTGAAATATCTTCTAAAAGTTCTTTATACGAATGATTATGTTCTATACCTGGATATATACTTTTTAATTCTTCAAAAAAATTTAAAATGTGTTGATAAACAAGCTTAAACTGTTCCCCTCTTAAATTTTCCAAGTTTTTGTTGCCTTCATCTTGAAACTTTTTATAAGATTCTAGTGCAGATATAATATTCCTTTGCCTATTTTCAATATCAGATACATATTTTTTAGCATCAAGAAGCTTTCTTTCAGATTCAATAACCTTTAATTTCTCTTCCATTATTAAAGCTTCATTATCAGATTTTAATTTAGCTATATATCTGTCAACTTCATTTTTATTATAGCCATTAATTTCAGATGAAAACATGTTTCCTCCTGTCAACTAACACATTGTGCTTAATATAAATATTATCACACTAAATATAATAATTGCAACAAAAAAAGCAACCGGTATAACATTTATTTGTAAAAAAAATGTAAACAATGAACAAAGCAAAAACAGTACAAAAGATTTTGCATGCAAATTATTTTTATATTTTGCAAAGGTTAAAAGCGATGAAAAAGATAGCGAAAGTAATATAAAAGATGGAAAAAAATTTAATATTTTAAAATAAAAGCAATAAAAATAAAAACTTCCAATAATTGTCATTAATAAGCCAAAATAAAATGAGCTATCGATATCAAAAAATGTACCTCTTAACCAGACGCAAACGCCTATTTCTACCAAAAAAGCAAAAAACCAAAAATCTTTTGTATTTGAAAAGAAAATAAAAAAAATAGTAGATAAACAGAATAATATAAAAGCAAGCACAAAAGCTATCTTTAAAATTGAAGACTTTTTTATATTAAAAATTCTACCTTTCATATAAATAAGATATCCAAATTAAACAAAATTATAAGTTTTTGTTATTTTCATCGTTATCTTTCTTTTGTTTTTGTTCTTCCTGTTTGGCTTTCTTTTTTTGTCTATTTTCTTCTATCTTTAAATTATATCTTTTTATGTTTTCTGACCAAAAAGGTTCTAACTCTGAAACAGATTTAGTTTTGCCTTTTTTCACCAATAAAAAATTGATAAGAATGAGCAATAGACCACCTATTATAAGTAGTATGCTAAGTAATTGGCTAACCTTAATAGCTCCAATATAAAGGCTATCTCCCCTCAAAGCTTCTATCCAAGCCCTACCAATGCCATATAGAATAAAATACATTGCAATCGAAGATCCTCTAAATTTATATTTATTTTTTCGTAAAAGAATTAAAAGAATAACAAAAGCCAATAGATTCCAAAGACTTTCATAAAAGAAGGTTGACAAATGCCAAACTCCATTAATCTGAGTAGATAAAGGGAACCACATTAAACTCTCATTGGTAACTTCGATACCATAACAACAGCCAGCAAAATAGCAACCTATTCTACCAATTGCTTGCCCCAATATTAAACTAGGGGCAACAACATCTGCTACATCAAGAAAATTTTTCTTATGGATAAGGCAAAATAAGGCTACACCGATAGCGCCACCAATAACACCACCATAAATCGCCATTCCACCGTCCCAAATTCTAAAGATTTCGCCAAAGGAATAAGTTTCTCCACTAAAAGTTACATAATATAATCTTGCCCCAATTATAGCCAAAGGTAAAACATAGCAAGCCGCAAGAATAAAATCATCTGCAACAAGACCTCTAAATTTTGCATTTTTACAAGCAACAAAAACTCCCAAAGCCATACCAATAGCTATGATTAAACCATAATATGTTATTTCTAAACCAAATAAGAATAAAGAGTGCTCTGTAAAACCAAACATCATACATATATTTTATGAAGAAACTAAAAAAAAGTCAAATAGATATAAAATAAAAAGACGGATTTTTCCGTCTTTTCTGATTTTGTCAACACCAAGTCTTAAATGATTTTACAAATTTTAAAAAGCTGGTTTGTTACAAATTCGTCATCTTTATCAATTTCTGCACACCCTAACATTAATGTTATATTTGGACCAGTTTGGTAAGCTTTCCCCAATGAAAGCAGTTTCTGAGCTATAATTATACTTTGTAATGCGTGCCCATACATCTTTGACTCACTCATAAAGCAATAATCTAAAGCTCTTACTACATTAATAATGTCAGGTATTATAAGCAAAACTTTTTCTCCACGACTTAATAAATTCTCACACAAACTTATACAATCAATAGCTTTATTTAAACTTTGAGAACTTGGATCATCAAATTTGCTACACAAAATTTTCCCTTGCAAAGACTTAAATTTAATTTCATCTTCTATTGATGAATTTAAAGATAAATAAACAATTTTGTAACCTTTGTTAACAGCATCATTTGCAAAAAAATCAAAATTTGTATTTTCATAAAAATTTTCTTTTAAAATAACAAGATTTCTTCTTCCAATAAAAACTTCTTTGTTAGAATATTTTAAAGTTTGAGTAGAAATAATTTGTTCACCCAATGATATTTTATTTACCAAGTAATTATCGGCATTTTTACCATTGATTTTTATAATTTCAGTTGCAAAAAATTGATTATTATTAATTTTTTTTGCATTACATTCAATCTCATCACCATTCTGGACTTTATTTATATTCTTCAATTCTGCTGGCAAAAAAACTGCTTGAGCGGAACTTAAATCATAAAACATATAGAAATCATTATTTGAATTTTTTCTCACCACCCCATTAAATTTTCCATACTCATTTTCTATTTTGCTTATAACAGGTATGATTTGTGCAAATGACAAAATATCTTCATAAGTTAAAGATTTAGATTGGCTTGCAAAATTATCTTGCAAAGTCATATTGTTTAAAATATTGTCAACCATTGCTAATTTTTTATAAGGTCTTCCTTTTTTAGTAACAACAACATCATCAAGTTGTCCATTATTTATTCTTTCTAAAATGTTGACTATAAGTTCTTCTCGTTTTTTTGTTGTAGGAGATTGAACCCCAACTTCTCTAGCAAGAGCTCTAAGTTCAAAAATACCCAACCTTTTGACTTCTAATTCAATTCTTTTACTCTGATTAGTTTCTCCTATCATGAAATCTCCTTTGTAATTATCATAACCTACTATAAAAGAATTTTGTAAATAAGTCAAGTTTTTTTGTAAAAAAATACAAAAATCGTTTTTTTTCGACAAATTTTAAATATTGCTAGACTACCTAAAAGAATAAAGAAATAAGCAAACCTCCAGCCACAGCAAAAATATACAAGGAAGCTGTAATTGCAATATTTTGCCAAACTTTCTTATAATTTCTTGTAAACAATATAATTAATCCTACACCAGCACCAGCACAAAGTCCTCCCACAAGTGCAGGGAAAAATAGCACACCTTCCATAAAAAGTTCTACTAATAATACTGAAGCTGCACAATTTGGGATAAGACCTATTAAGCCTGCAAAAAGTATCTGAATATAAACATTTTCTGTAAAAATTGATTTTAGTGGTTCAAGTCCTCCTGCATAACCTTCTATTAAGTTTATTATCAAAGTCGCAACAAATACATAAGCAACTATAATTGCAGTATGTTTTAAGGCATCTAAAAATATATTGGTAGCACAGCAATGGTTATGTCCTTCATGATGATGGTTGCTTTTATGAGATTTTTTTTCGTTTTCATCATGACAATCACAGCAATCACATTCACAGTGGTGGTCATCATCTAAACACTTTTCAACATTTTCAATGTTTTTATTTTCTTCAACGCATTGACAATTTTTAGAACTTTCACCTTTAATTTGTTCATTTTTTAAGTCGAATTTATCATGATAATCATTTAATTTTATCTTTTTTCTTGATACTAAACGAACAAATCCATCGATAAGATATCCTACAAAAACAGCATAAACGAATTTGATAGCAATCAATAAAAGTAAGTCAAGTATAAATTCTGGTCTAGCAATCATAAGCGGAATCGCTTCATCACTAGTTGCTATAAAAACAGCAAATAATGTTCCAATTGAGACAATTTTTTTTGAATATAAATCGCTCATAACAGAAGAAAAGCCACATTGTGGAATACAACCCAAAAAAGCACCAACTACAGGGCCAGCCTGATTTGTGTGGTGCAATATTTTTGAATATCTTTGATTGTTGTTATGCGAAAAATAACTTACAAGAAGATATGCTAGATATAACACAGGAATTGTAAAAGCAGTATCTTCTAAAGCATGCAATAACGAATGCCAAAAAATTTCCATTTGTTTCCTTTTACTCAGTTATATCATCAATTTTCATTTGTTTAGGTTTTGATTTTTTCTTTGGTTTTTCTATGGGTTCTTCATCAACCCTATCTTTTAAACTTTGATTATATTCTTTATTTTCTTCAATTTTTTCTTCGTTTAAATTAGGAGTTATCACAGGGTTTTCAATTGCATTTTGTTTAGCATCTTCCTTTAATTGTTTATATTCTGCCATTCTTTTTGCACTTTCTTGTGGAGAATATAATATAATAGTTTGTTTGTCTTGATAACCAATTTCTCCATCCATATTTGCAGAAATTATGCTTTTACCAAGCATTTGTTCTATCTTTCCTTTATTAAATGTAGAAATTTCACTATTATCCGCAATCAAATCGACACTACCACAATTTATTGTTCCTATTCTGCCCTCATTTAGGAGATAAGTAATATTTCCATTTAACATACTAACAAGCTTTGCATTATCTAAAATACCGGTAATTTTTCCGTTAATCATAGTAACAACTCTTGCTTTGTTTCGCACAAACATTAACTCCCCTTGGGTCATTGTTGCAAGTTCTGCCTTGCCATCAACAAAGCGGATAAAGCCACCATTCATTGTTCCAACATTAGCTTTGCCTCTTACATAATCAATTGTGCAAGAATTTATAGTTGTTATACAACTTTTGCCTTCTACAACTGTTATTTTTCCACTCTTAAACAAACCAATTTTCGCTTTGCCTGATAAAAGAGTTATATTTGCGTTTTCAACCATCTGAACCCTTGCTTTGCCACTTATTTCATTAAAAGTGCAATCAAAACTTTCAAGGACAATAGCATTACCACTGAGCGAAACATTTTGACATCTATTTAAAATATGAACACCACTGGATAAAGAAAAATTGGATTCTTCATCATGAATTATAGGATCAATAACCTTATCTTTTCTTTTAAACCACATAAAACCTCCAAAGAGAAACGAATTTTGCTTTTGAACAAAACTCACGCAATTTACAAAGTATAATATAGCACACTTAATCAGACTATGCAAATGAAATCAAAAAAAAATAAAAAAACTTAAAAGGTTAGTTGACTTGTCAACACTTAAAACATATACTTTAAAAGGAGGTCAAAAATATGGAAAAAGATACCAATGCAATAAAAAATTCAGTATTTGCTTTAAAAAAATCTTTTGAAATATTTATGAATGATAATCTAAAACCTTTTAAAATTTCATCAGCTCAAGCAAAATTTTTATTTATATTATATGAAAATAAAAAATTGCGACAATCAACCTTATCTAAACTTGCCCAGTGCGATAAAAGTTATACACATCGTGTAGTTAAAGAACTTTTAGAAAAAAAACTTATAACTATAGAAAACCAATGGTTATTATTGACAGAAGATGGGAAAAATTTGGCAAAAGTATTTGAAAAACATCTATTAAATTGGCATAAAAAAATAGTTGAAAATATACCACTTTCTCAATTAAAAATTGTCAAAAATGTATTAGAAGAAATATCTCGAAATGCCTTAAAAATTATAAATAATTTGGAGTGAAAAAATGTTTAAATTATTAAAATATTTAAAAGCAAAAGAATGGATACTTTTATTAATAACAATACTGTTTTTAGCACTACAAGTTTGGTGCAACATAACAATACCTGAATACACTTTAAAAATAAGCAATTTCCTA
Organism: uncultured Clostridia bacterium; assembly: GCA_944349375.1. GTDB lineage: Bacteria > Bacillota > Clostridia > Christensenellales > UBA1242 > Caccovivens. The sequence goes on along the minus strand of CALVMV010000007.1, from coordinate 14,110 downwards.
ACAGCTTCGAATTTATCTTCATTATGGCAAGACATTGTTTGGGCTTGCGTGGAAATGTTGCTATTTGTTATAGGAGTTGCAGTAAGTGCAATTATAGCACAATATCTTGCTTCTGTAGTTGTATCATCATTACTTGCAAGGGTTCGTAGCAAAATCTTTTCAAGAGTTAATGATTTTTCTGCAACTGAAATAAACAAATTTTCTATACCATCGTTAATAACTCGTTCAACAAACGATATCACACAACTACAACAAGTTTACACAACAAGCCTTACACTTGGTTTAACTGCTCCAATGACAGCAATTCTTGCGATTATGCAAATCATAAATCTATCAAGAGAATATGGGATAGGCAAATTGTCATGGGTAAATGTTATATCCGTACTTGCAATTATACTAGTTGTTTTTCTTATAACAGTTTTGGTTCTTCCAAAATTTAAAAAAATTCAGGCTGGAACAGACAAACTAAACATGGTAACTCGTGAAAATTTGACTGGTTTAAAAGTAATAAGAGCTGTAGGCGCAGAGAAAGAACAAGTTGAAAAGTTTGAAAATGTTAACTCTAAATTTTCGAAATTAGAATTTTTTGTTGACAAAGTTTTAATGATTATAGGACCTAGCCTTTCCTTAATAATGCAAGGAACAACTCTTGCAATTGTATGGATAATTGGTTTACTAGGAGGCCAAAATCCAGAAGTAATAAGTGCTTTTACTCAATTTTCAATTTTTATAATCATGAGTTTTACATCAATATCAATCTTGTTTATGATGGTTCCTAGAGGAATTGTCAGCGCAAAAAGAATTAATGAAGTTTTAAAAACAGATACTAGTCTTCAAGATGGGAAAATCGAAGTTGATGAAAAAGAAAAAGGAACAGTAGAATTCAAAAATGTATTTTTCAGATATCCTGATGCTGATGCTGATGTTCTCGAAAACATCTCTTTTAAAGCAAAACAAGGGCAAACTATAGCATTTATTGGTTCTACAGGCAGTGGAAAAAGCACTTTAATAAACTTAATTCCACGATTTTATGACTGTAGTCAAGGAGAAATTTTAGTTAATGGTCAAAAAGTAAAAGATTATACACAACATAATTTGCACAATATCATTGGTTATGTTCCACAAAAAGGTGTCTTGTTCAGCGGAACAGTTCGCTCTAATATAAAGTATGGCAAAGAAGATGCAACTGAAGAAGAAATAAAAAAAGCTATTGACATCTCTCAATCAAATTTCGTCTATGACTTACCAAAAGGCTTAGATTATCAAATTGCCCAAGGAGGGAAAAATGTGTCTGGTGGACAAAAACAAAGATTATCAATCGCAAGAGCAATTATTAAAAATCCTGATATTCTAATTTTTGATGATAGTTTTTCTGCTTTAGATTACAAAACAGATAAAATTGTTAGAGAAAATTTAAATAAAGAATTTAAAAATACAACTAAAATTATAGTTGCCCAAAGAATTGGAACAATTATGGGAGCAGATTTAATAATAGTTTTGGATAAAGGAAAAATGGTCGGAAAAGGAAAACATAAAGATTTGCTTAAAAAATGTAAAGTATATCGTGAAATAGCACTTTCTCAACTTTCAGAGGAGGAACTTGAAAAATGAAAAACACAAAACAGACTTCTCATTCCATGCACAGAGCAAAAGATTTTCGTGGAACAGTAAAAATGTTATTTTTCAATCTTGGCAAATATAAGCCTCTTCTTATTGTCGCTATTATTTTTGCCGTTCTTGCTACTATTTTAAATATAGTTGGGCCTAAAATACTTAATCAATTGATGATTCTAATCTTTCAAGGCAATTATCAAATTTCAGAAATAACCAAATTTGGTCTTATTATACTTGGCATTTATTTACTTGCAAGCATATTAAACTATTTTCAAGGCTTTTGTATGTCAAAAGTATCAGTTCAACTTGCAAAAAAGATGCGTAGTGATATAATTAGAAAAATTAACGCCCTTCCTTTAAATTATTTCGACAAACATAGCTATGGCGATATTCTTTCAAGAGTAACAAATGATGTTAATACTGTTGGTAATACTTTACAAAGCACAATGTCTTCTCTTATCACATCTAGCATTACGATAATCGGAATACCAATTATTATGTTCACACTAAATTGGCAATTAACACTTGTTGCGCTATTACAATTACCAATAGCATTAATTACTATTTTTATCGTTGTAAAAAACAATCAAAAATTTTTTGTGAAACAGCAAAAATATCTTGGGGATGTAAATGGTTATATAGAAGAAAATTTTTCAGCACATAATGTTGTGAAAGCTTTTAATGGCGAAGAAAAATCACAAAAAGAGTTTGAAAAAATCAATAATAATTTGCGTATTTCAGCCAAAAAAGCACAATTTTTCTCTGGTATCGTTCACCCTTTAGTTGTATTTTCAAGTAATATAGTTTATGTTTTAATTTGCTTAGTTGGTGGTTATATTGCTATAAAGACTAATAATAAAGATTTTCTTGCAACAATTACAACATTTATGATATATACAAAATTGTTTAACCAACCTATTTCTCAAATTGCTTCAGTATCCTCTACCCTTCAATCTACAGTTGCCGCTGCTGAAAGAGTGTTTGAATTTTTAAACGAAACAAATGAAAAAGATGAATCAGATAAAACATTAAAACTTAAAAAGGTTAAAGGAAAAGTAGAATTTAAAAATGTATGTTTTGGATACTCTCCTGAAAAAGAAATCATACACAATTTTAATTTTGTTGCCCAGCCAGGACAAAAAATTGCGATAGTTGGGCAAACAGGCGCAGGGAAAACAACAATAGTAAACCTGTTAATGAGATTCTATGAGCTCAATAGTGGTGAAATTTTAATTGATGATGTGCCAACAAATCAAATGAATAGAACTTATGTTCGTTCTCTTTTTGGAATGGTTTTGCAAGATACTTGGTTATTCGAAGGAACAATAAAAGAGAATATTGCCTTTGGCAACCCAAATGTAACTGATGAAGAAATCGTAAAAGCTTGCAAAATGGCAAATGTTGATCATTTTATTAGAACAGAGCCAAAAGGATATGATATGATCCTTAATGAAGAAACAAATATAAGTGCTGGTCAAAAACAACTTTTAACAATAGCGAGAGCAATGGTCCAAAACGCTCCAATGCTAATCTTAGATGAAGCAACAAGCTCTGTAGATACAAGAACTGAAATTCTAATTCAAACAGCTATGGATAGATTAACTAAAGGTAGAACAAGTTTTGTAATAGCACACAGACTTTCTACCATCAAGAATGCTGACCAAATAATAGTTATGAAAGATGGCAACATAGTAGAAGTAGGAACACATGAGCAATTGTTAAAACAAAATGGTGTTTATAAGGAACTATACACAAGCCAATTTGAAACTGGAGAAAATTTTTAACCTGGAGGCTAAATGAAAGCTTTAGAAATTAAACACATTTATAAAGAATATAAATTAGAGAATAAAACAAAATTTCAGGCTTTAAATGATGTTTCAGTGTCATTTGACAAAGGCGAACTTGTATCTATTATAGGAGAAAGTGGAAGCGGTAAAAGCACTTTAATGAACTTGATTGGTGGGCTAGATACCGACTATGATGGTGAAATATTAATAGAGGGAAAAAGTTTAAAATCTTTTAAAGATAAACAGTTAGATGACTATAGAAAGAAAAAAATCGGCTTCGTTTTTCAATCTTTTAATCTTATTCCTCACCTTTCTATTCTAGACAATGTAACTATTCCCCTAACCCTTTCTGATGTAAAAGAGAGTGAAAAAAATGAAAAAGCAAAAATTATTTTGAAAAAATTAGGGCTTGAAAATCAAATTAAAAAGAAGCCAACTCAACTTTCTGGAGGTCAAAAACAAAGGGTTGCTATAGCAAGAGCATTGATAAACGATCCTGACATAATTTTAGCAGATGAGCCAACTGGTTCTCTAGATAGCCAAACAACAGCTCAAATACTAGAAATACTTAAAGAAATTGCAGATGAAGGCAAACTTGTCATCATGGTAACTCACTCTGAAAAAGTTGCAAGTGTTTCATCTAGAATAGTGAAAATTGCAGACGGTCAAATAATTGAAGATAAAATGAATCAAAATTATGTATCTTCCACAAAGGATCAGCAGATAATAGAAGAGCAAAATCTAAATAAAAAGAAAAAAGAAAAACATTTGTCCTTTCTATCAGCCTTAAAACTTTCTGTTCACAACATGTGGGCTAGCAGAACAAAAAATTTTCTTATGGCTTTAGGCGTAAGCATATCTTTGGTCTCTATGATTTTAATGCTAGCGTTCGGAGCAGGTTTGACTAACTACATTAATGACTTGGCACAGTCCTATACTAATCCCAAAATTGTTACTGTTACCAAATCATCAACTGGGTTTATGGATTTCTTTACTCCACAGACATTTACTGAAGATGATATAACACAAGTAACAAACGACATAAATGATTATTTAAACAACGAAAATATTGAAACAGAGTTTAGAGTAAATCAAAGCGAAATAAAATTCGGATATTCTACTTATATCCTTTCTGGGCAAGCAACTATACAGGTAGATGAAACTTCCGAGGAAATAAATATTACTTCACTTACTACTACCCCTTATTACTACACAGAAGAACAATTATTGGTAGGAAAAATAAGTGGTAGTGCAGAAACAGTTTCTGAAACTGGCGAGAAAATTGGCGAAGTAATATTTAACTCAAAAATTGTTGGTGAACTTGGATTAGAAAACATTGAAGATGCAATAGGAAAAACTGTTATAGTAAAGATTAAAGATTATAATATAGAAAAGAAAATGAAAATAACAGGTATAATAGATTCTTCTATGACTAGTCAAATATTAGCCATTTATATAGACTATGATTATTTAAAGTCTTTAACAGAAGAACAAGGAAAAATTTTATCCCCTACCTCTCTTTATATAGAAACAGACAGCGAAAGCACAACAAATCTTATAAATTCTTACCTTAATACTTCAGATAAATATTCTGTGTCTATGGAAAATCAAATGGCAAATATGTTTAGCGAAATGATGTCAACATTTTCTTTCGCACTAGCAGTTATAGCAGGAATATCTTTGCTTGTTGCAATGATTATGATAATGGTTGTTTTGTATATGAGCGTATCCGAAAGAACAAGGGAAATCGGAGTGCTTAAAAGTATTGGAGCAAGGAAAAAGGATATTAAAAAAATATTTACAACCGAAAGTTTCTTGGTAGGACTTTTTAGTGAAATAGTGGGAGTAATTTGTTCTGGTATTGTTGGTGCAATATTTATAATAATCTTTAAGGCTCTTATCGGTTTTGCTCCACTTACATTCTATTGGTATTACTTTGCAACAGCAATAGGCTTAAGTGTTTTAATAAGTGTCTTAGCAGGTTTATATCCAGCTTCAAAAGCTGCAAAACTCGACCCTGTAGAATCTCTGCGACATGAATAATTGCTTTTAATTTAAAATAAAAAACATTAACCTTTCAAGTTAATGTTTTTTTGTTTTAGTCGCCATTATCTTTAATTTCTTTTTTAGCTTCGCTATCATCATTAAGCTTTGCTTTTTTCTTTTCTATTTTATTTTTATTAATGTTTTTTATGCTTTCTTCTTCATCAATGTCAATATTTTTTTTTGTATCAGCTAATTGTCTTTGCATACATATTAAGTCGTCATTTTCTCTTACTAATTGTTTCTCCAAAAATTTTATACCTAACGAAAATTTCGTTGTTCTACCAACGATAAAATGTATAAAGAAAAGAAATGAACCAATAGTGTTACACAATAAATCTAGCATGGTATCTCCTACAAGAGGCTCTCCATATCCTACAATTTTTTCTCCTTGCATTGTTTGATTAAAAAGATTATCTGCTCCCCACTCAAATAGTTCCCAAAACACTTCAATGGCAAGTGAGAAACATAAACAAAAAGTTGCAACTAAAAAAGCATTCATTTTTTTATAATTACCAATCCTTGAAATGACAAATATTCCACATAAAGCCACAAGGTAACCCATTAGAGTATGAATAACAATATCATACCATGCAACTAAATAATATACATTTAAAACGCTACCTATAAGTCCTGCGAAAATTAAATAGATTTCAATAGCCAAAAATACTACATTATTAAATTTTTTTCTAAAAATTAATTCAATAAACAAAGGAACTAGAGATAAAACAGCAATACATATTGAAGGAATTATTCTGCTATTCGGATCAGAAACAAAACCATAATAAAAAGCAAAAATGATACAAGTAATACATAATAAAGACATTATAATTAAATTTATAATCCTAAAAACTTTATCATTTTTGATTTTATTTTTTTCTTTTTCTGCCATTAACTTTCCTTAATTTTTTGTAATATAGATTTATTTTTTTCAAGCTTTTCTTTTTCTGAATCTATTAAATTTTTTGGAGCTTTTGCCACAAAGCCTGGATTTGACAACAATTTTTCAGAGCGTGCAATTTCAAATTCTAATTTTGCGATTTCTTGCAATTTTCTTTCTTTCTCTTTTTCACTATCTACTAGTTGTCCTAAAGGAATAAATACTTGACTATCTCTAACAAGAAGTTTAACGCATTGCTCTTTAGGTTCTTCAGTGATTATTGTGTATTCACTACCAAATGCAAGCTTGCAAATTTCATGTAAATATTTTTTTACAATCACATCTGAATCTGCTAATTTAAACCAAAGAGATGTTTTAACATTATCTTGTAAATTATACTTAGCTCTTGCATTTCTGATATCTTTAATCAGCGAAATAATAGATTCAAAATCATTATTTAAATTTTTTAAATTACTCTTTGTTGGATATCTGCTTATCATAATGCTTTCTTCGTGCAAAGGCAATTCTTGATAAATATATTCAGTTACAAAAGGTATGAAAGGATGAAATAACTTAAGAATTGATGTCAGTACATAAAGCAAAACATTTTGAGTAACAATTTTTCTTTCTTGGTCCTGTCCATTTAAAGAAATTTTTGCAAGTTCAATATACCAATCGCAGAATTTAGAAACAGTAAACTCAATCAAATTGTTGGCACAGACACCGAGAGCATATCTATCCATATTTTTATCAATTGATTTAATGAGTTTGTCAAGTTCTGTTATTATCCATTTATCTTTTTCTTCAAGGTCGAGTTTGCTAAGATCTCTTGGCTCAAAATCTTTTAAATTTGCAAGGACAAACTTGCTTGCATTATATAATTTATTAATAAAAATTTTTGCATCTTTAGCTTTCGCCTCGCCATACTTCAAGTCTGTTCCCATGCTCATTCCATTTATAAGAGAAAGTCTTAAAGCATCAGCGCCATACTTAGCAATCATATCCATTGGGTCAATTCCATTGCCTAAGTGTTTTGCCATTTTAACACCTTTTGCATCACGAACAATACCATTGATAACAACATCTCTAAACGGAACATCTCCCATAAATTTTAAGCCAGAAAATACCATTTTTGAAACCCAGAAAGTAATGATATCATATCCTGTTACCAAAGCAGAAGTTGGATAATAATATTTTAAATCTTCAGTTTTATTTGGATAACCCAAAGTAGAGAAAGGCCATAAAGCAGATGAGAACCATGTATCAAGCACATCTTGCTCTTGTGTTAAATGTGTATTTCCACAAATTGGGCATTTGTTAGGTTCGTTTTCGCTAGCAAACATATGACCATTATCGCAAGTATATACAGGGATACGATGTCCAAGCCAAATTTGACGAGAAATACACCAATCTTGGATATTCTCTAACCAATTTAAATATGTTTTTTCATATCTCTTAGGATGAAATTTGATTTTACCAGATTTAACTGCTTCTATTGCAGGTTTTGCTAAATCTTTCATTTTAACAAACCACTGCGTTGAAATTTTTGGCTCAGTAAAATTATGGCAACGCTCGCAAGTTCCTACTTGATTTTTATATTTTTCTTTTTTGACTAAATATCCACCATCTTCAAGTGCTTTTTCAATCATAGGACGAGCTTTTATTCTATCAATCCCCTTAAATTGTCCAGCATTTTCATTTAAAAGTCCATCATCATCTATACAAGTTACGATATCCAAGTTATGCCTTAATCCAACTTCATAGTCATTAGGGTCATGAGCAGGAGTAATTTTAACAGCACCTGTTCCAAAGCCCATTTCACAATAATCATCACCGATTAATTTTATCTTTTTATTAACCAAAGGTAAAATTAAATCTTTGCCAATTTTATCCTTATATTTAGGATCTTTTGGGTTTACTGCAACTGCTGTATCCCCAAACAATGTTTCAGGTCTTGTGGTTGCAACAGTAACAAAACCATCTCCGTCAGCAAATGGATACTTTATGTACCAAAGATATGTGCTTTGATCAATATGCACATTTTCATTATCTGAAATTGTTGTTTTGCAATGTGGACAATAGTTTACTACCCTTTTACCCTTGTAAATTAAGCCTTCGTTAAAGTATTGACAAAAAACGTGCTTAACAGCTTTGTTCAAATTTTCATCCATTGTAAAAGCAAGTCTTGACCAATCACATGAAAATCCTAGACTTTTTAATTGGTCAACAATAATATTGCCATATTGTTTATACCAATCCCAGCCCATCTGCAAAAATTTTTCTCGACCAACCATCTCTTTTGTAAGTCCATCATGACGCAAAGTTCTTGATATAACTTCTTCTGTCGCAATGGCTGCATGGTCAGTTCCAGGGATCCACAAGGCATTAAAACCTTTCATTCTTTTAGTTCTAATCAAAACATCTTGGATGGTGTCATTTAAAGCATGTCCAACATGAGCCTTCCCTGTAACATTAGGAGGAGGCATAACTATACTAAATGGTTTTCGACCATCTGGTTGATTTGTAAAATATTTTTTTTCAAGCCATGTTTTATAAATATCTTTTTCAAAAAGTTCTGGTGTATAATTCTTGTCCATATTTCTCCTTTTAAGCAAATGCTTAAACTTTTAATAAATACTAAAATATTATAAATGTTTTGTCTATTTAAAGCAACTAATTTGCAATCTTTAAAATAAAAAGGCTTGAGTTAAGCCTTTTCTATAACAAATCCTTCTTTGCTATCTTTAATCAAATAACCTTTATCTAAAATATCTTTACGGAGCTTATCTGCAAGTGCAAAATCTCGATTTTGCTTTGCCTGCCACCTGTTTTGAGCAAGGATTTTGATTTCTTCTGGTATCTCTTCTTTTTCTACAAAATCAAAGCCTAAAACTCTGTTAAACTCAATCATAGTTTGATAAATTTTAACGCTTTTATTTTCTTTAAGCATTTTTTGGCAAACTGCTAAAGCCTTAGGCATATTTAAATCATCATTAATTGCTTGTAAAAATTCATTTTTATATTCTTCAATTTTTTCATTTGATACATCATTAGCCCCATTTTTATGAGATAAAACAAGATTTTTAAAAGATTTTAATCCATTTTGGGCACCTTTTAACGCTTCAAATGTAAAATTTTGTTGTTTAGAATAATGAGCATTAAAATAAAAATATCTGAAATCTTCTGGTTCAAAGCCTTTTGCTTTAAGGTCATCTAAAGTGTACATATTGTTTAGACTTTTCCCCATTTTCCCGCCGTCAACTTGCAAAAATTCAACATGCATCCAAAATTTTACAACTTGATGCCCGCATAAACCATCACTTTGTGCAATCTCATTTTCATGATGAATAGTTTTATGGTCAACTCCACCTGTATGAATATCAATATATTCTCCAAGATACTTGTTTCCAATTACCGAACATTCGATATGCCAACCCGGATAACCTATTCCCCAAGGGCTATCCCACTTCATAATGTGTTCTTTAGGAGCTTTTACCCAAAGAACAAAATCATAAGGGTTATGTTTTTCTTCATCGACATCAATTCTTGCTCCTGCCATTTTGCTATCAACAGCACCACCTAACTTTCCATAACCAGGGAATTTTGATATGTCATAATAAACTCCCTTGCTAGTGATATAAGCCAAACCCTTGTCAATCAATCCTTGCACAAATTTTATTATTTCATTGATAACACTAGTTGCTGGAGCAACATGCTCAGGCATATCAATATTTAATTTTTTTGCTTCTTGAAAGAAAATTTCAGTATAAAATTTAGCAATTTCCCAAGGGCTTTTATGTTCTCTTTGGCTTGCTACCAACATTTTATCTTCCCCTTCATCAGCATCACTTGTTAAGTGCCCAACATCAGTTATATTGATAACGCCATCAATTTTATATCCATTATATTTTAAAACTCTCCTAATGTTATCCATAAAAAGATAAGCTCTCATATTTCCTATGTGAGGATAAGAATAAACAGTAGGACCGCAAGAATACATTTTCACTACATCTGAACTAGGTGAAAAATCTTCTTTCCTTTTAGTTAAAGAATTAAAAAACTTAATCATAAATATTCCTTTTATTTTTATATGAAAAATCGACTAAATTGGATAATTAAACAATTTTATTTAGATATTCACACAATTTTTTTGTATTATTCTCTAAATCTTCGCTAATTGGTCCAACTAAATCATTGATTGATGATATATATTTATATAAAACATTCATTCCTTCAACAGTAAGGGTTAAGACATGACAACGTTTATCCATTTGTGATTTGTTTATTTTAATTAAACCTTCTTTTTCAAGTTCTCTTGTGATCAACGCAAAATTTGTCTTTTTGATACCCAATTTTTCAACAATCATGCCTACAGACAGATTTTCGTAAAGATATGCAAAATATAAAATTTTATGCTTTAAAAATGCTCTTTCAGATTTTTTCTTCAAAATGTTTTCTAGTAAGGCTTCAAGTTCAATCAATCCGCCAATTTTATTCATCATAATGCTAACCTCAGATATGAGTATAACTCAAAAAAGTTTTCAAAGCAACTATTTTTGCTTGTTTTTTTGAATTTTAAATATTAAAATATAAATATGTTAATTGAAGGACCAATTGAAGAAATTATTTTTCGTAACGATGAAAATGGTTACACAGTTTTTTTGATTGATTTTAAAGGAGCATTAACAACTTGTGTCGGCAAATTAGTTAATGCTAATATTGGAGAAAATTTATCATTGGACGGCGAATTTGTTAATAACAACAAATATGGTCTTCAATTTGCTTTTACAAATTATGAAGTAGTTTTGCCTACATCTTTATCTGGAATAGAAAAGTATCTTAGTTCTGGCCTTATTAAAGGAGTAGGCCCTGTTACAGCAAAAAATATTGTTCAAAATTTTAAAGAACAAACATTTGATATAATTGAAATGAGTCCTTCCTCACTTGCAGAAATAAAAAATATTTCAATGAAAAAAGCTCTTGAAATAGGCGAAAAATTTAAAGAACTCAAAAAAATGCAAAATTCAATAATGTTTTTACAAAAGTATAATATTTCCACTAACATGGCTATGAAAATATATGAATATTATGGCGAAAACACAATTAATCTTGTGCAATCCAACCCATATAGATTAGTAGAAGATATAGACGGAATTGGTTTTTTAAGTGCAGATAAAATTGCAAAAAGTTTAGGAATACCAAGCGAAAGCGAATTTAGAATTCGTGCTGGAATTTTATACTCTATATTAAACTCAACAGAAAAAACAGGTAATACTTATCTGCCTAAAAAAAATCTTTTATCTATTTGCCAAGAACTTCTTGAAATAAAAAAAGAAAATTTTGAAAACCTTTTTGATAATGCTTTAGATGGTCTTGTTTTAGATAAAACTATGATGAAATTTTGGAAAGATAATGTAGAAGTTATAATGCTTACCAAATATTATTTTTATGAAAATTCAGTAGCACAAAAATTAAGCATTTTAGCTTTAACACAAAATATTGAAAAACAAGATTTAAATGATCTTATAACTCATTTTGAAGAAAAAAACAAAATTTCTTTCCATGATGAACAAAAAAACGCAATTATAACTGCTCTAAATAATGGCGTAACGGTTATAACAGGTGGACCGGGAACAGGAAAAACTACAATAGTAAAATGTATAATCGAACTTTTAAAACAGCAAAAGCAACGATATATTTTGATGGCTCCAACAGGTAGAGCAAGCAAAAGATTATCTGACAGCACACAAGAAGATGCAAAGACTATTCATAGGGCTTTAGAAGTTACACAAGGACAAAGTGCTAATAAATTCTTTTACAATGAAAACAATCCTTTAAAAACAGATGCTGTAATAATTGATGAAATGTCAATGGTTGATGTTGCTCTTATGAGCAGTTTATGTAAAGCTTTGCCAAGACAATGCCGTTTGATACTAGTTGGCGACAAGGATCAACTACCTAGCGTTGGTGCCGGAAATGTTTTAGATGACATAATAAAAAGTCAAATTATTCCTGTATGCGTTTTATCTAAAATTTTTAGACAAAGTGATAATAGTTTAATCATAACAAATGCTCATTTAATTAATAATGGAAAAATGCCAATAATTGATAATCACTCGCTAGATTTCTTTTTTGAAGAAAAAGAATCTTTAGATGATATAAAAAAATCAGTTGTGGATCTAGTTACAACAAGACTCCCAAATTTCACAAAAGAACATCCTTCTCAAATTCAAGTTCTCGCCCCATTAAAAGCTGGAGTATGTGGGATAACAAATCTGAATAAAGTTTTGCAAAGTTATCTCAATCCCCCTTCTGTAAAGAAATTAGAACATATGGTTGGCAATACAATTTTTAGAGAAGGCGACAAAGTTATGCAAACAGCAAACAACTATAACCTTGTTTGGACAAAAATGAATAATTTTATTGAAGAACAAGGCGAAGGCATTTTTAATGGCGATATTGGTTATATAATTAAGATTGATTATCAAAATGGCGAAACGATAGTAGAGTTTGAAGATGGAAGAATCTGTACTTACCCTAGGACAGAAATTTCACAACTTTCTTTAGCTTATGCTATAACAATTCACAAAAGCCAAGGCTCAGAATTTAACACTGTAGTTATACCAATAATTGCTGGTGCTCCAATGATACTAACTCGAAATTTAATTTACACAGCTGTGACAAGGGCAAAAAAGATGGTTGTCTTAGTGGGTGAGAAGAAAAATTTAAGAAAAATGATTTCAAATAACTATACAGTTCAAAGATTTACAATGCTAAAAAAATTGTTGATAGACGCACAAACAAAAATAAAGGAACTTTATGAATAGATTTACTAAAGGATGCAAAAAAGTTTTAAATAAATTTTTAGATATAATATTTCCGGAAGATACAAAATGTATTTTTTGTAAAGATGAAATAGTCAACTTTTCAGAAAAACCTTATTGTGAAAAATGCGAAGCCACAAGCTTTAACACAGGTAATAAGTGCATAAAATGCGATACTCATATAAAAGAAGGCAACATAATTTGCGACCATTGTAAATCAAAACAAAGAAAATTTGAAAAATGTCTTTGTCCTTTAAATTATTCTGGTGAAGTAAGAAGTAGTATAATTAGTTTTAAAGATAGTAACGCAAAATACCTTGCGAAAAGCTATGCGAAAATAATATTCAAATATTTAAAAGATAAAAATTTAAATTTTGATTATATTACATTTGTTCCTTCTCATGCAAAAACTATAAAAAGGCGTGGATACAACCCTTCTGAAATCTTAGCAAAAGAGTTGTCTGTTTTATATAATAAACCTTGTATAGAAACATTACTAAAAACTTCTCCTACTCAGCAACAGAAGAACTTAACTTTTGAAGAAAGAACTCAAAACTTAAAAGATTCAATGATAGTTACAAATTCTAAACTAATAAAAGGCAAGAATCTTCTTTTAGTAGATGATGTTATAACAACCTGTGCAACAATAAATTATTGCTCCATACTTTTATCTACATACGCAAATAAAATATTTGCAACTGCAATGGCAAGAAATCATCTTGAAACAGAAAAAATGTTTTAGCATATTTTAAACTTTTAAATAAAATTAACTTAAATTATAATCTAATATATAAAAAATAAAAAAACTTGCTTAAAGCAAGTTTTTGTTTTTTTGTAGCCTCAAGGGAAACTTACAAAAAAAATGACAGGCATTTCCGGGGCCCTCACGAACCCAAGAGTTCGATTCCCTTTTAGACATAGATTTAAAATAAAAAAAACGAAGAATTATCTTCGTTTAACTT
>CALVMV010000006.1 GCA_944349375.1 uncultured Clostridia bacterium | reverse complement strand
GTTCCGTAGACCAACGCTCTATCCAATTGAGCTAAAGGTGCATATTGACGATTTTTCAAGGATTTTTATAAAGTTTTTTATAAAATTTTTATAAAAAATTATTTTTGTACTCTTTAAAACCCCTAAAACCCTTTAAAATAGTGGTATCTTTTAGACTTGAGCAAGTAATCCGTAGACGAACGCTCTATCCAGCTGAGCTAGCATCGCAAGTTTTAAAATATTATGCTTTAAAGTATATTTAAGCGTGATTATTATAACATATGAAAATTATTCTTGCAAGTCATTTTAACAAAAAAGCATAAGATGTTAATATAAATCTTATGCGTTTTTATTAAAATAAAGAAGAAAGTAATCTCATAATGGCTTGCAAAAATTTTGTAAGCCATTTTTTCTTTTGGAAATAATTTATTCCAACTTCTTTTGAATTTTTTAAATCTTCATTAAAGATTTTTTCATATTGTTTATTTAAATCTTTTGAATAAATAATCATAGTATTTTCAAAATTTAGTCCAAAAGAACGATTATCCATATTACATGTCCCAATGCTCAATTTGTTATCATCAACAAGTAATGTTTTGCTATGTAAAAAGCCGTTATAAAGATAAATTTTAATTCCCATTTGTGCCATCTCTTTTAGATAAGACAATGTTGCTAAATACACAGTCCTTTTGTCAGGTATAGCGGGCACCATAATTCTGACATCAATTCCACTTTGCGATGCAATTCTAAGAGCAGAGAAAAACACATCATCAGGAATAAAATAAGGTGTTTGAATATAAACTCTTTCATGAGCATCAGTTATCATTTTTACATAGGTTTCTTTAATTTTTTGAACATTGCTGTCTGGCCCTGAAGAAACAGCTTGAATAGTTGCATTTCCTTTAATAGAAGGAGATGGGAAATATCCTTTCTCTAAATAAAGACTTGCAGGATATTTTTCATTAACACAATATCTCCAATCATCCAAAAAAATGTTTTGTAGAGCATACACCCCACCACCTTTAATTCGAATGTGAGTATCACGCCATGGCGAGAGCCTTTTATGTTTGCCCATATGGTCATCACGAATATTTATCCCACCCGTATAACCAATCTTACCATCTATAACTACAATTTTACGGTGATTTCTATAGTTTAATTTCAAATTGATAAGTCTTATATGCATAAATGGAGGGAAAAATTCTCCAACTTTTCCACCAGCTTTTTTTAATTTATTAAAAAATCTGCGTGGGGCTTTTCTTGAACCTATAGAATCATAAATTAGTCTAACCTCTACTCCTTCTTTTGCTTTCTGACAAAGGATATTCATTATCTCTTTGCCTGTCTTGTCATCTGCAAAAATGTAATATTCAATATTGATAGATTTTTTGGCATTTAACAAATCTCTCTTTAATGCTTCAATTTTGCTAATTCCATTTGTAAAAATTTTGATATCATTTCCAGGAATAGGATAAGAACCGAAACTATAACACAAAGTAACTAGCTCCTTGTCTTCCATCAAAATACCATCTAACTTTGCTTCTTCTAAAGTCTGAATACCCTTTATGTTTTTGATAATATCTCTTTCAGAAATAGCTTTTTTACGAATCATTCTCCTAGTTCGAACACTTAACCCACTGCCAAAAATAACATATAACACAAATCCTATAATAGGTAAAAATGTTAAAACAGTAAGCCATGCAATAATGTTTTGCGGCTTTCTTTTTTCAAGAAAAACCATAAAAATTAAAAGAAGAAAATTAATGCAAGCAATACAAGTCATCATAATAGTAAACCAATGCATAATTTCCTCCTTTTAAATTGATATGATATTTGTTTTTAATTAGTAGTTTGTTGTATTTTTGGATAGAGTTTTATAGTCTTTAATAATTGCATTTGAGATAAATCGCTTCCTCTGTATAGCCCATCAATACCACTAACTTTTTGATAAATTTCAACAGTTACAAAGTGTTCTGATGTAAATCCTTCAAGCAATGTTATTTCTCCTGTAGCCGAATCGATTGTTGCTAAACCTGTTCCTCCACCACCAGAAGCTCCAGATGTTATAACAAAGTAAAGATTCCCCATAGTAGTTGCGTTATATCTTGTTAGTTCATTGTCTATTTTGTATGTTTTTCCATCTGAATTAATAGTAGTATAATTTATCCCTTCAGCCCATGTTGAAATTTCCACATTCAGGCTCTCATCATCAGGTTCAAGTAAAGGCAATGTTCTAATCTCTCCAGAGTAAGTTATTTCTTTAAATGTTCCAGAAACATAATAAGTTTGAGTATATCTGTATGCTTTTCTACCACTTGTAACTACATAATATTGTTGAACCTGCATCTCGCCTGATGCTAGCTCTTTTTGATTTGAAACTGTAATTAAGTCTGTAGTAATTTTAGCAATAGTCAAAGTGTATTGTGGATAATAATATTTACCATTATATACAACTCTGAAATTTTCCGTCATTGTTATAGTAACAGTTCCATTATTACCAACAGGATATCCTCCATTATTCTTATCATATTTATAATTTCCAACATCATTGGTATAATTAACCCAACTACCATTATTATCTTTAGTTTCAATTTTAAAGTAATTTACACCATCTTGCACAGTAAAGGCAGTAGTGTGTGGTGGATAATAATATTTATTATTATATACAACTCTGAAATTTGAATTAGTCATTGCAATAGTAATAGTTTCATTGTCCCCAACAGGATACCCTCCATTAACTACATCATATTCGAAATTTTCAACATTAGAGGTATAATTAATCCAACTACCATTATTATTTTTTGTTTCAATTTTAAAGAAATCCGCACCCTCTTGTTTGTCAAATGTAGTAACATATTTGTTATTTGCATCTTTTTTCAAGGATACTTGATTATTCGAACTTGAAGCAGATGTCCCATAATAGAAGGTCGAATACTCATCATGTGGAGTAATGGTAACTGTTTTACCACCTGTTAATACAGTATCAAATTGTGCAGATATAGATCTATAATACAATTTTTGATAATCATTTGTTCCATTTGCCTCTGAAACTGTTACACTCTTAGTTCCGTAAGTCAAAGTATAAGAAGTATTGCTCTTGCCCTGCACAGCCACTGCAAGTGTATCATCATAAATATTTTCTTGTTTTTCTTGTGTTGTGTCAATGTCAATGTAATTAGTTAAATTAACCTCGGTGTTATCAGCCAATAAATTTGCTTTTGAAGCAACAGTATTTGCCTTGTTCAATGTAATTTTCTGTGTCATATCAAAATATTCAATGTCTTGGTATCCTAAAGGCATTTGAACTGTAATACTGTCTGTTTTTTCACTAATATCATAACCTTGATTTTCTTCATAAGTAAAACCCTCTATCTCTCCTGTATATTCTTTCCATACGCCATTTGCAAAGACTTGAATTGTAAAATAATTCAATAAATCAGTTTTTTCAAATGAAACTGTGTTGTCTGCTTCTACCGAACTAAAGGTATCTGTGCCATACAAAATTCTTGTATTATTATTTAAGTATTTTAAAGTTACAACCATATTTAATTCAACAGAATTTGTATCTTTAAATATCCATGTGTAGTTTGCATTAACTGAAGGCAACTCAAGAGATGAAGCGTTTGCAGAAACAAAAATTGTCGATGGATTATGGATTAAATCATCCCTTGTAGCAATTTCCTTTCCTTGATTTTTATTAGTTGTTCCAACTTCAATCTGTTCGTTACCATTTTGATAATAGAAAGAAACTTTATCTACTGTGATATATTTTATACTAGGATTGTTTAAATAGTAAGACAAACTATCATTTTTAAGCTTATATCCATCTGAAAGTTGATATCCATCTTCTTTATAATTCTGATCTGACATTTTATTTTTTAAATAGTCATTTGTATAATCAGTAGTAAATCCCCATGCCTCAAGATTTCTGATGTTGATTAGTGGATTATTTCCTGTTGTTACATCTTTCTTTGAAGAAGAAATTTCTAGTTGGGTTCCTTCTGCGATAACTGTTAATTCTTCATATTCAGCACCAAAAGAAACAGTTTGTTCCTCTTCAAATGATAGTGTCGAACTTCCAGAAGTTGTGTAAATTTTTGGATCTTGTTCTCCCGAAGACAATTCAAAATAAAGATAGAATTTAAATTCATAATTATCTACAGCTTCAAGTCTATAATATTGAGTTCCAAGTTCTACAGCTTTAACATTTTTAAATATCAATGAGGTATTTGTTCCTTTAACCCAAGAATATTTGTTAGAGTCTTCTGACTTTGACCAAACATTATCCCCTTGCTCAATACTTTCAACAATATTTAATTTGTTATCAATATTAGTATTTATATTGTAAGTCGTATCGCCAACACGATTGTTAACAGTCATTGTGTAAGTAAATGCAGATACCGACTGTTCCCCTAAAGTAGAACTATTTTGGTGTGTAATTGATAAATATGCAGCTTCATTTTCTCCTGCAAGAACTAAATCCCCCACACTATTAGTAAACTCTGAAGTGTTGATCTTATAAGAATTGTTTTGATTAGAGATTCCATCTGATTCTGTTGTGGTATTATTGCTTCCACCAAAATCAAAAACATAATCTGGTTTAACATGGACTTTTAATGTAAATGTTTTGCTAAATCCACCTACTTTATAAGTTAATGTATAACTAACATAATTTCCATTATTGCCAGCACCATTTCCTGTTATTCTGTAATCGTAAGAGATAGCATCTGCGCCTTCTGTTCTTATAGGCGAAATTGATGTATATGTGTATGATCCCACATTATTTGTGCCATCTTTTGATACTAACTCAAAATTAGCTCCACTGCTTACCATTTCGTCCATAGCAATAGGTTGTTGTGTTGATGCTCTGCGAATATTGAATTTATCAACTATATCAATATAACTTTGAACTTGCAATGTCACATATCCACCATTTTCTCCATCAATACCGACTTCAATGTCAATTTCTGCTTTATATCTATAAGGGTTATTAAAAGTAATAATATTATTAAACACAAAACTTGTTATTAAATCTTCTGTTGTCCCAATTTCAACCTTACTTGATATACCTATACCACTTAAATTTGATCCCGTGCTAGATGTCCCGGAAGGATTTAAAGTAATACCTGTAGACATATTATCGTAACTAACTTCCCAACCTCCGTAGGTCATTGAAACTCTTGCCGTTAATTTAAAGCTTGTAAACATAGAACTAAATAAGTTTTTAGATGAATAATTTGTTACTAAATAACTTGCTATAACACTTGTATCTGATGTCTTTTTCTCTTCTACTGCTTTTTGGTATTGTTCATCAGTAAATACATAAATATTAGAATCGTTTCCAATGGTTCCTAAATCATTATTTCCTAAATCAAGGTAAATTGTTTTGCCTTTGTTTAAGGATACAAAACTTTCTGAAAGATTTATAACTTTGCTAATTAGATAAGATGTTGTTTCACCAGCATTTTTAAATACAATGTAGTAATCACCAGCAGAAGCATTTGATGAAAGAACAACTTGTGCCATTCTGTTTTTAGCAAATAAATTTGTTGTATCAGTTTTATCAACATAGATTATTTCATATTGCCCTGAAGAATCCCCAGAAATGTTATTTGATGCTTGATTTAATGAAAGAGCGAAAGGATTTGTTTGAATTTCAATATTATAATCAATTACATAATTATTGTAAGAAATTGAAAGTGTTACCGTGCTAGCTCCACCAGAAGTTCCTCGACTAAATGTAACAGTTTGATTTAGGTCAATTATACTATTGACTTTTAAACTTTCTCCAAGCTGAGTTACAATCGCATTGTTCAAAGATTTTATAGAAACAACTTTGTCAATGTTCGTAATAGGATTTGTATTTCCATAAACAATTTTGTTGTTATCTAAAGTTGCATAAACAACTTGTATTCTTGCCTTATCTGCAAAAATCGCATTGGTCTTTAAGAAAGCACTTTCAAATGTAGGGTTCGCAACTGCAAGATATTCTTTGCCTGCATATACAACTTTAGCCTGCTTTTCTGGTTGAGGATTATCTATACCGATAAGGCTACCAATCTCAACCGATGCAATATCATAACCTTTATAATGCACTAAATCTTCAATACCGTTTAATTCTCCATTAAAAAGTTGATTGTAATTTTCTCCAACATATATTCTAAAATATTGATATGTTCCTTTACCAAATGATACTTGTTTGTCTTCTGACTCAGAAGATAGGGCTTCTGTTCCATCATTGAAGACAACTCTAAAAGGTTGACCGATTGTTGTTTCGGTTATTGTTATTGTTGTGACTTCTCCTACACTAGAAATATCATACTTAGACTCATAGTTGTAACTTGAAATTTTTCCTGTGTATTCTTGCCAAGTATTTTCTTCAAATATTAAAACTTCAAAATAGTTATAATTTTCTTCTTTGTTGAATGATATTGTAGATTCCTCAAAAACTGTCCCATCTTTAATATATTCAACTGCTAAAGTTTCTTCTGTGTTTGGCGAAGGATAAACTGCAGAAATTTTAACATTTGGATGAATAATAATTGTTACAATAATTTTCTTTGTAGTAGCAACGACATTTTCTCTTTGAGTTGTTTCTGCAAAGGAAGGTGTTACTGTTATAATGACTGGAACTTCAACTGTAGTTACTGAACCAACATTGTTGTAATTTATTGTAATAGTTCCATCGTTATTTATACACTCAACTGCAGAATTACTAAACCCATCTTCTACTTTTAAAGCGATCGTTGAGTTTGATGCAGAAAGAGGTTTCCCTTCTTTTATATTCTCTGAAGTTAATGTTGTGAGGTTACCAGCTATTTGATTTTCAATAGAATAATTCTCTGCTGTTAAGTTTGGTGTGATCGTGAAGTTTTGTATCGTAAATGTATATGTTTTATTAGTACCCCAATTAACAGTAATAGTCAAATCACCTGAAATGCTGCTATCTCCTATAACCGACGATAATTGAATATTATTTCCGCTTCGATTAACGAATCTTGTTAAATCTCCTGTAGCAGAAATGTTTTCTAATGTTAAGGCTTCTACTGGTCCTGACGCACCACTTTCTCGAATACTAAAAATTTGACCTATAGCAACATCTCGTCCACCAGCAAAACTTGTTTTCTTGACTTCTTCTTTCGCATCTGCGTTAAATACAAAATTTATTGTTGCAAGATCGCCACGTTCTGTGTATAAAGTCGCTGTAAAAGTATATTGCTTATCAAGGTAACTTGGATAAGTTATATCAAATTTCCCAGTTGCAGAGTTATATGCAAAACTAAAAGCTTTTCCATCATAGGTTACATTATATCCATTTTCTATTGAAGATATAATTGAATTAGCATTTTCGTGCATAGTAAAGGACAACTTTGAAAAGATAATTGTTCCTGACAATGCTCCACCTTCTTGAGTCCAATTTTCAACTAAATACATTTGTTTGCTCTCTGTTCTTGTTTCTGCAACATAGTCTGAATCTACTACAGTAGTATTTGCCCAGTCATTTAGCTGCCAATCATAATCTTTAACATTATTTTGTCTATTTGATCCATCGCTATTCTCTATTCTTATAGAATAGTTAAGAGAATTGTCATTCAATATAAAAGTATAATCAATTGTTCCGCCTACAACAGATTGTCCTTCTCCATTTCCACCATTGTAAGAACGACGAACAACAAAAGTGATTGTTTGAGTTGTTTTTGGTTGAATCGTTAAAATTGAATTTTCTAAAGAGAAAGAAATGTAGGAAGCCCATTGTGATGGATCGGTAAAAGTGCTAGTTCCTTTTTCAGTTTCTATTGTAACAGATAATATTTTGTCTTCGTATTTCAAATCTGGTAATTCTCTATCATTTGAATCTAAAACATTAAATCTTTTTTCACCATTCTTTGGTGTTGTTTCATCAAAAGATTCATTTAGATCTATTGTATCTAAAGAAGATGTAATGTAAATATATTCTGCTTGTCCACCATAAGGATAATTTGCAGGTTTCACTTGAGCATTAGCATTAACTTTAAATAAATAATTAAATGTTTGACTTACACCATTATCACCAACAGAAATAGTGTAGGTTAATGAAAGATAAGCATTTGAATAGCCAGTTGATAAGTGGTTTAATGTTATCGTTCCATTAGCAGAATCGAATTTGTAAAGTAAATTGTCTGGCAAGGTATCTCCTACTTTAGAGCCTTCAACTGCTTTTATCCCAGCAGTAATATTAAAACTATTGTTTATGCCCCAAGTCTTATCTTCACTTAGATAAAGCCCCGTGCTTTCCCCAGCTTGTATTGGGCAATAAGTCCCACTACTATAAAGTTCAGTTGGAGCTTTAAGAGCGTTTTCTAAAGAAAATTCATTGTTTCCACCATCTTTTTCAGCATCTCCATAAAGGGCAAATGTAGTTCCAATTTGAGAAATAATTGTCGGTTGAACAACGACAACTTTTTTGCCACTATAAGCAAAAGTGTAAAGAGTATAAACCTCATTGTTTTCGTAGCCTAACAATAAATTAGATGTAGAACCATTATAAGTAATTGCCAAACTATCGCCATTGTTCATAACGGTATAATTTGTTATTGTCAAATCGCCGTCTTTTTGTGAAGGAGTTATTGTATATTCAGTTTCTCCACTCGAATAAGATCCAATGGTATATTGTTTAGGTTTAAATACAAGATATTTTGTATCGTTTACACCTGCGATTTGATATGAAGGGAGAGTACCATCAACAGCGACAAAAGATTGAGTTAACCCTGACCAAAAGCCTTCTGGAAGAACTACTGAAATAGTTATTGAATATTCAAAATAATCATCATCTTCCCCTATCTTGATTGTTATATTTTGAGCTAACTTTGTAATATTGTAATTGAAACGAACTTCTTGCGCAACTTTAAAGGATCCTCCCTCTACATTTAAATAAGAATTTTGCTCATCTGCTATATATGATTTTGTAATATTTGATGTATCCCCAGCAATTTGAGAAACATTTACATAATCTTCAAATTGTCGATCTGCCGTTTCAAAGGCGCTAACTTCTGTTTTTAATTGTTCAACTTTTATATTTCTTATTACATTAAACAAAATTGTATAAGAAGTTGAGTAAAGATTGTTGCCTTCTGGTCTAAAAGTTACTGAGAAAGTTTTATTCTCAACGCTATAGAAATGATAGAATACAATTTTATCATTAGTTAAATAACCCACAGCATTTTCTGGTTTTGCATCAAATTTTTCTATCTCAAATTTATTTTCATCATCTTGAGATGGAACAATATAATAAGCTTCCGTACCACTTTCTGTTTGATATCCACCTAACAAATTTTTTGGGTTAGAATTATCTTCTTGTCCATAATTGTATTGAATAGAACTATCTATTGTAGTTTCGCTATTGGCATAAACATCATTAATTGTGCTTTGTGCAGAAACAGAAACATTATCTAAAATATTTAAAGTAAATGTGAAATTTACTGCTCCAGAAGAATCTGTTACTAAGAAAGTTATTTGATGATTAGTATCAAAATTTTTATTTATAGTTAAAGATTGGAAAGAAATGCCTTGAAGAATAGAAGACGATACTGTTTCTAGCTCTTGACCATTAATAGTTAACATTCCACCTTTTCCAAACAAAGCGTTTAATTCTTCTTCTGTCCTTGGTGTCAAATATGTAGGACTAAGTTTAAAAGTTACATTGGTATATGGGATTTCTCCATTATCTCCTACATAAAATTTAAGAATATCATTTAGTGTTAAAGTTTGACCTTTTTGTCCATATTTTTCAACTCTAGCACTGCTTTGTCCAGTAGCATCTCCATCCATTTGCTCATCGAAAGGATCTAAAGATGTATCATACTCTATCTTCGTAATCCCTTGAGCAGAAATTTCAAAATTTATAGTATTATTTGAAATCTGCCCACCACAGCTCATACCCAAGTTAGCTGTTCCTTCTCCACCATTAAAGTTAAAGCCGTGTCCAGAAATTCCATCGCTTCCCGAGCTTATTTGCAAGATTGAATTATCACTTGTAAATATCCAGCTATTTGCGAGCGTTTCACTTCTCTCATGTTGATCAACAATAGAAATTGTCTGTTGTATCTCTGAAATTAATGTTTGCAAATCATAATTTTCTCCTCCAGCGATATCTTGTATGATAGTTTCAAAAATACCATTTGCTCCAAGCGTTTGTGTTACAGAAAATTCTTCTCCAAGCCCATTCCCAAAAGATACAGATTGTGCAGAAGGAGTATAAAGACTAATATTCCCTCCTTGATAAATTTCTGCAAAATCCCAAATTAATTGTCCAACACTTTCAGAATTATAATTGAGAGCAATATTA
Source organism: uncultured Clostridia bacterium (assembly GCA_944349375.1). GTDB lineage: Bacteria > Bacillota > Clostridia > Christensenellales > UBA1242 > Caccovivens. The sequence continues at coordinate 28,444 of CALVMV010000006.1, read as the reverse complement.
GTAATAATAGTGTCTTGCAAAACACTAGCTGAAGAATTTGCTCTAAGTATAAATGATAATGTAGCCGTATTATTTTCTACACTTTCGGTAATCTCTCCATTTTCAGCAATAAAATAAGTTGTTAAATCATCTTGCTCAGAGTAAATTTTTAATTGTATTCTTCCTCTTTCAAATTCTTCTTTAAATACCTGTATTGAATCCGAAGCTATGTTAAAGCTTAATTTAATTTGGTCTTTCTCAGTAGTATCAGAATAAGTAGGCATATAAATTTGATTGTCGATTGTTACAAAATCATCTGCATCGTACTTTTTATAAGAAATGTTTGCAGAAGCAACAGAATTTTTATAAAGAGTTTTTGTAACATGAACATTTATAGGATTAGCAACAAACTTGATTGTGTTATATCTTGACTGCTCTGAATTTAATCCGTCAATCGTTGCAAAATACAATTCAAAATCACCAACTTCTTTGATGATTAAGCTATCGCCAGAAATTGACAATGGAATGAGATATTTGATTCCACCATAAGTTTGGTATTCTCCAGCAAATACTTCTTCAACTGCTCCATCAAACATTTTCAAAGCTGTTGATAAGGCTTCCTCAGATGAAAGACCTTCAAAATAGGCAAAATATTTTATTGTTTTGTAAACATTATCTTGCGGAATGTCTGCCTGATTGTTCAAATTTAAAGGTTCTGGTAATGGTTGGGTTCCACCTTCAGCATAAGTAAGCAAAACTTCTTTAGCACTTGAATCTTTCCAAGCAACCTCACCTTCTATATGTTCTACGATATCTATATCAAAAGTAGGCTGAACTGCTCCAGATTGATCTGAAAATAGTTGATACCCGTCATCAGCATTTCCAAATAGCAAACTCACTTTAACATTTATTGTATTGCCAACATAACCATCTGCTATTTTTAATTTCCAATAACCATAACCATAATCTCTATCACTTTCGCTATCTATTTCTGGATTGTAAGGGAAATAATATGTAACTCCATTTATTTGAGTTGTTCGAAGATTTTGTCCGTTTTCATTTGTAAGCATGAGAATTGAAGACTCTCCTTGTGTTGGATCTAAGCCATCAAGAGAAAAACTTAGCACGACATTTGTTAAAATATTATTCAAACTAATATTATTTTGAGAAATAACTTGTGTTCCTAAAAACTCTCCTTCTTCTTCAACTTTGTTGCCTACAAAAATTTTCAAATCTTTTTCTTTGAAAATTTTCATTGTCTGTCCAGCCTTGCCGACATTAAAACTTTTAACGCTAGCTTGAACAACATTTACTTTTAATTCATCAGCTGTTAAAATTTTACCGGTTTCAGCATTGCTATACTTATTTATAAACGCGTTGTATAAGCTTTCGTAGTTAGACTGATCTAACCCCATGCTTGAAACCTCAGTTTCAATTTGTTTTTGAACTTTTGCAGTAACCGCAGTAAAGCCATCAATTATTCCGCCTTCGGCAATTTGTCCTGCATGAAAATGTAATGTAGATGCGCTGTCATAAATAGTTTCAATTGAGGAACTTTCTATATTGCGGATTTGATAATATGTAGTTTTTTCTTGAGTTTTATCACAATACATATACCTACTTTCTTCTGGGTAGAATTTTGTTGTCACATAGAAGTCTTCTTCTTCAATAACTTCACTTAAGTCACCATCAACCAAAATTTCATTGCCTTTTCTATCTAGCAAAACGGTTTCTGTTCTATGAACAGGACAATCTACAGCTATAGTTAAAGATATAGGCGATAAGTCTTGGTTTTGTGAAGTAGCAACAATTGTTGATATTCCACCTCTGATTTGATCAATAGTTACCCCTGTTTCGGCATCTGTATATTTGTAAGTCGAAAGAGTAACGGTGAAAGGTTGTCCAATTTTAACTTGTTTTGGTATTCTTAAAACACCATTATCAATATATCCATCTCCTTCTTCTGTGCCCCAACCTTTATCGGTAAAATCGTGAGCATCAAAGTCGTATGTGTAAGTATAAGCAAAAGAAAGCGAAACATTATTTGCTGTAATATTGCTTGTGCTAGAACCAATCGTTAGCACAAAATCTTGCGTAGCCTCTATTCGATTTAACTCAGCATTATAATTTTCGTCATTTTGTTCGTTGAAAGAAACATCTTGAGGCACTATAATTTTTTCTACGAAACCTCCTGCTAGGTAAACACCTAAAATAGCAGCACCGACAATGAATGCTACCGAAGAAAATAAAACAGCGAGCGTTTTTCCCACTCCCCACTTTTTTCTATCTTTTTTAACTTGGGCTTCTTGATTTTTATCTTTTTTTCTCATAGAATGCTCCTTACAATAAATTTATAAACATTATAAATTTTTTAAGATAAAAAAGCAAACATTTTTCGACTTTTATTGATTATATTATAAATATATATACAAAAATTATTTATAAAAAAAATTAACAAATAAAAAAAATATTTATTCTTTCGTAATTTAAATGAAATCAATTTTTATAAAAAAAATAAAAAAATTAAATAAAATTTGATTAATTTTTAATTTTTTTGCAATTTTTTCGCATTTTTTTGAATTTTTCAGCAATATTTTTTTTATTATTTTATCAATCCTATTTTTTCTAAATTAAAAAAACAATAAAAAATTTCTTTTTCAACAATCAATTGACTTTTTTGTATGCATATTATATACTCTTAAAGATAAAACAATTTAGGAGAAAATTAATGATACAAGTTATAAATGTTTCCTTAGCTTTTGGCAATAGAACTTTGTATAAAGATGTAAATTTAAAATTTTCAAAAGGCAACTGCTATGGAATAATAGGCGCAAATGGTGCAGGAAAATCAACCTTTTTAAAAATTTTGACAGGAGAACTTGAACCAAATACAGGAGAAGTCGTTATTACTCCGGGTGAAAGAATGAGCGTGCTAGCACAAAATCAAAATGCTTATGATGACCAAACCATCCTAGATACTGTATTGCTCGGACATAAAAGACTTATGGAAATTCAAAAAGAAAAGGATTTGCTATATTCAAAACCTGACTTTAGCGAAGAAGATGGAATTAGAGCAGGTGAACTCGAAACAGAATTTGCAGAACTCGGGGGCTGGGAAGCTGAAAGTGAAGCAAAATCATTGTTACAAAGTATAGGAATCGGCGAAGACCTTTATTATCAACTAATGGGAGATACTGACCCTAAAATAAAGGTTAAAATTCTATTAGCTCAAGCACTTTTTGGGAACCCTGACATTTTGATTTTAGATGAACCTACAAACAACTTAGATTTTAAAACAGTAAGATGGTTAGAAAACTTTTTGTTAGACTTTGAAAATACTGTAATTATTGTTTCGCACAACAGACACTTTTTAAATAAAGTCTGCACTCATATTTGTGATGTAGATTATGGAAAAATTAATATGTTTATAGGAAACTATGATTTTTGGTATGAATCTAGTCAATTAATCTTAAGACAAATGAAAGACCAAAACAAAAAAGCAGAACAAAGAGCTAAAGAATTAAAAGACTTTATTGCTAGATTCTCGGCAAATGCATCAAAATCAAGACAAGCTACTTCTCGTAAAAAAGAGTTAGAAAGGTTAACGATAGAAGATATTAAACCTTCTTCAAGAAAATACCCTTATATTAATTTTGAATACACTCAAGAGATTGGCAAAGAAGTTATAAAAGTTGAAGGTTTGTCAAAACAAGGAATGTTTAAAAAATTAACTTTTAACATAGAAAAAGGTCAAAAAGTTGCTTTCTTTGCTAAAAATAGTCAAATTTTAACAACTTTATTCAATATTTTATTAGGAAAAGAAAAGCAAGATAGCGGAAATGTATTTATTGGAAAAACAATCAAACTAACAAATTTGCCACAAAATAATAATGAATATTTTGATAATGTCCACCTTTCATTAGTTGACTGGTTAAGACAATTTTCAAAAGACCAAAATGAAACCTTTATTCGCTCTTGGCTTGGAAGAATGTTGTTCACTGGCGAAGAAAACATGAAAGAAGCCTGCGTTTTATCAGGTGGAGAAAAAGTTAGATGTATGCTTGCAAAGATGATGTTAGAGCAAGGCAATACGATTATATTAGATGAGCCAACAAATCACTTAGATCTAGAAAGCATCACTGCACTAAATAAAGGAATGCAAAACTTTAAAGGAACTCTGTTGTTCGCAACACATGACCAAGAAATTATTGAAACTGTCGCTGATAGAATAATTGAAATTGTTGACGAAAATAATTATATTGATTACACTGGATCATTTGAAGAATTTGCTGAAAAATATGGTAAATAAAAAAAGAGCTTAAAGCTCTTCTTTATTTTTCTATTGCCAAATCAAAAACAGTTTTCAATTCTATTTGTGAGTTAGTATATTTAATCATCTGGACAGGAACTTTTTTTAATAGCTTCAATCTTTTTTGTAAATCATTGCTATCTTGTAGATCTATTAAAAAATTGCCATCAACTTTGTTTTTCTTATTAATATAAAAAAGTCTTTCTCTAGTTAAATCTTCATTAAAGAAATAATAAACATCTAAAGACTTAAATAACTTAACAAAAAGGCCACAACCTATTTTTCTGTATGTCCCTGTTCTATTTTCAATTTTATCCAAAGCAAAAATAACACCAATAAAAACTTGTTCTGGATTAACCCCAGTTTTGATGCAATCATTAATTTTCTTCTCTAAAATCACCTTTGGAATTTTCATTTGCTCTATTATAACTTGAAATTACAAATCAGTCAAGAGCAAAAAAAATAAAAAGTTTTAAGAAATTTTTACTAATTTGTCAAAAGTGCTTAATAACAATAAGATTTTTATTAAAATTTATAAATTTAATTCTTTTGGCAAAATGATTGAACAGTATCCTTGTTTTGCTTGGCATAATGGACAAGACTGCCAAGCTTCTTTAGCAAAGCTAACATAACCACATGCTGGACAAATCCAAGCAACTTCTTTTGCTTTTTTATAAAGATTTTTATTTTTCATTTGATTATAAACTTCTTTAAAAATTTTTGCATGTTTTAATTCTACTTCCTTCACCATAGAAAATAAAGATGCTATTTCTTTAAAACCTTCCTCCAATGCAATTTTTTCAAATTGTTCATAATTTTTAGCTTCATCTAATTCGTCTTGAGATAACAATTTTAAGTTTTCAAGCAAATCCCATTTTTCTTTAAAAGGCAATCCTAGACACATATCAATATTGTCTATTTGCTTTAATTCACAATCTTGCAGTTTCATGTAAAACATTCTCGCATGATTAAACTCCTGATATGCTATCTCATCAATTAAAGAGGCTATTGCTTCATAACCATTTTGCCTAAATCCATATTCACAAAACTCATAACGACTTCTAGCAACGCTTTCCGCAGTGAATGCTCGTGCTAAATTTATAAATGTTTGACTATCTTTTAACTTCATATTTCCTCCCATATAAATATTGCACTTTATAAAATATTTATACAAAAATTAACAAACAATTTTGTTTTTGAATAAAATGCTTTGAAAGGAGTACAAATGTTTAAATGCAATTTTTGTTGCAAAGATTTAAGTAAAATAATTATAAAAAACGGCCCAACTGGTCCAATGGGGCCTGCAGGCCCGCAGGGAGAAATGGGCGTTACTGGTCCAACCGGTCCTACTGGGCCTACTGGTCCAACAGGAGCAATGGGATTGATTGGAGCTACTGGCCCTACTGGTCCTACTGGACCTGCTGGAAGTGGCATGGGTATAACAGGTCCTACCGGTCCTACTGGGCCTACTGGATTAACAGGTGCAATAGGAAGTACAGGGCCTACGGGAGAAACAGGAGCTATAGGTCCTACCGGTCCTACTGGGCAAATTGGTGCTACTGGACCTACTGGACCGGCCAACTTTTCTACAGTAAACCCGTATCAACTTTATGTTCGAAGTGGAACTATTGGAGGAACTGGAGCCCAAAACAATCCTCTCCCATCAATAGAAGATGCAATAGATTTGGTACAAAATGGTGGCTTTATATTTGTAGAAGATGGTTTTTATCCAGTAAGCGAAAGTATAACCTTATCAAAAAACAATGTGACAATTAAAGGTATTCCTAACTCAACCATTTATTTAACTGCAAATGTTCCTGCGCTTTTAATAACAGGAAATGGAAATGTTATAGAAGGTCTCACTTTTACTAGCGACAATCCTTACCCTGTGGAATTTATACAGATCGGAGGAAGCAACAACAAAATCTCTCAAAACATAATATATGGTCCTTCGCAAGCAGGTTCATCAGACACTTGGATTACGAATAGAGGTATTGTAACTCAAGGCTCCACAACAAACACTTGGATAGATGACAACATATTATATTCTTTGCGACAATGTGGCTATTTGAATCCCAATTCGACCGGCTATATAACCCATAATGTTTGTTTTAATTCTAGAGGTTGGGTAGTAGATCAAGCATTATTTCAATTCTCTGGTAATTCTTGGGGCAGTCCTGCTAATGCTGTTGACATCGCTCTTCTGTCAGGAACAACATCTGGTGTGCCATACGATTCTGTTTCGGAATTAGAAAACAATAATTCACAAGCGACCATAAGCGACCAAAGATAAAAAACTTTGCTATAAACAGCAAAGTTTTTATGTTGTTTTAATAAAATTTTTTATAAATGTTTTTCTATGTAAAGGACAAGCCCCATAATTAACCAAGTTTTTTATATGCTCTTTAGTTCCATATCCTTTGTGCTTGGAAAAATTGTATTGTGGATATATTTTGTGCATTTTAATCATAAGATTATCTCTATAAACTTTAGCAAGAATTGAAGCTGCAGCAATATTATAACTTAAAGCATCTCCATGAATAATGTTTTCTTGGGGCAAATTTGTTTCAATCTTGACAGCATCCGTTAAAACAATATCTGGCTTTATCTTTAAATTATTTAAACATTTTTTCATACCTATTTTTGTAGCATTTAAAATGTTTATTTCATCTATTGTTTTTTCATCTATTTCACATATTGAATAAGACAATGCCTTATCAATTATTTTTTGATAAAGTTCCTCTCTTTTTTTTGCAGTCAATTTTTTACTGTCGTTAACACCTTCAATAATCTCATCTTTATTTAAAGGCATTATGACTGCAGCACAAACAACAGGCCCTGCTAAAGGTCCCCTTCCCGCCTCATCTATTCCTGCTATTACATGATTAGGATATTTTGTTTCATAATTTAACATAACAATCCTTTTGATAAAAAAAGTTGATACTCATCAACTTTTTTTAATTATTGTGGAAATTGAACAACTGGAGCTGTAACCATTGCTCCAATTTGAGAGTGCAATGTAAGGCTCGATATTATCGAAGATACCGTACTTGCTAAAACTCTAGAAATTTGACTATTTTTAAAATATTCTACAGCATCATCAAGTTTGTCAAATTCTTCTGTATTGATTAAACATTCAATACCTAAAGCAACCTTTACAGAAAAGATTGTTTTTGGTTCTGGTTCTATATTCCTTTGCAAAATAACTTTGACTGCATCTGAACGCAATCTTTCAACTTTCATTTCATCCCAAACACGCATATTGATTTTGTCATTTGGTTGAGGTTCTCTTTCTCTAACATACTCAATTTTTTCTATAATTGGTTTAAAATTCATATTTCTGATAACATTTGCCATAATTAATCTCCTTTGATATAAATATACCACAAAACAGAAAAATAAACAAGTAATTAAAAATATTAGCTCACAAATGTTAAAATTTTTATTTTATCAAAAACTATGCCAAACCTCTTTTTTTTGTATCCATAATTATTTTATCTGCAATAATGCCAATTAATTCACTATTAGTTGGCTTGTAATCGTTTTTATAAACAACCGACTTATATAGATTGTTAATTTCTAAAAGACCTCCACAATTATATGAATATCCAATCGCAAATCTGATACACCTTTCAACATCTCTTGGCTTAACGCCATAATCTTTAGCAATATCAGGATACAACCTTTTAGTTACAGCCTGCAAATATGTTGGATCATTCACAGCCATAAGTATAGCCTTTCGCAAATATTCAAATCCTAATTTGTCTGGAGTGATTCCCATATTAATCAAAAGTTTTGTCAAATATTCAAAGTTTTCAAAATCATAATCATTCATTTTTCCCTCGTGTTTATCAATTATTTTATATTTTGATTTTATCATAATTTAAATTAAACTCAAAACATTTTTTAAACTTTTTTAAATTTTTTTACAAAATTATTTGCGTTAAAAAAGAGCTTTATCGCTCTTAAAAATATTTAGTATGCAGTTTTTCTATATAAGTTCCATCTTCATTATTTAAAACTAAATTTGGCAAAACTTTAATTCCTTTTTTGGCATTTTTACATGCTTCGATTACGCAAAGTTTAATTTCTCTTTTATTATTTTCGGTAAAAAACATCTTCTTTGGTTGTAATTTATATTTACTTAAACAACTAAAAATTTCATCAATCCTTTCAGGCAAATAGCAAAAATAAAACCTCCCTTTATCTTTTAAAAGATCACTGGCGCATTTGCATAATTCTTCGGGCGACAAAAAATCATCATGTCTGGCTATATTTTTAACCAAATTTGAATTGCCAAAAGAAGAATTCATAAAAGGAGGATTTGAAAAAACAACATCGAATTTTTTGTTACCTATATGTATTCTGGCATTTTTTATATCATCGTTAATAATATCTATTTTACTTTCAAGACCATTTAATAAAACATTCTTTTTAGCAAGCTTATACATTTCTTTTTGAATTTCAAAAGCTAAAATTTCTTCTACTTCTGTTTTTGCCGTAAGTAGTATTGAAATAACCCCACAACCAGTTCCTATCTCTAAAGCAGTTTCTCCCTTTTTTATTTTAACAAAGTTTGCAAGAACGACAGAATCTGATGTAAAAGTATACAAGGCATCATCTTGTATTATTTTTAAATTTCTACATTGTAAATCCTCTATTCTTTCCAAAATCAATCCTCTTTTTTAAATTTTAATTTGTCAAGTTCAAAAGATTTTATTTCAGTAGATTGATCATTTTGAAATTTAACCGAAACTTTTTTCTTTATTAAATCTAAATAAACAACTTTGCCTTCTCCATCTTCTGTCTTTACAGTGCTCCCTAATTTAGGCATCTCTTTTAATGTCTCTACGTAATATTGATTTTCGTATGCCAGACAACATAAAAGTTTCCCACACAACCCACTTATGCTGTTAGGATTTAAACTTAAAGATTGATTTTTCGCCATTTTTATACTTACATGGTCATTAAATTTTATACCTTGACTGCAACATGTTTGCTTTCCACAGACACCAAGTCCTCCAAATAATCTAGTTGCATCTCTTGGCCCAATTTGCCTAAGTTCAATTCTGTTCTTATATTTTTCTGCTAGTTTTTTAACCAAATCTCTAAAATCTACCCTATTTTCTGATGTGAAATTAATTGTTAATCTAGAAAAATTGTAGTTGCTTTCAATAGAAACAATCTTCATTTCAAGTTTTTCTTCTTTAACAATCTTTTTAATTTCTGGCAACAAGCCCTCTGCTTTTTTATTGTTTTCTTCAGACAACTCGATTTCTTCTTTTGTTGCCTTTTTCAACACATTTTTTAATGGCTCATTTAAGTTTTGCCCATCTATAAAATGCTTTTCTCCATTTATTGTAACCAAATCTTTTCCTTTTTCTGTTTCAACAATAACCTTATCTCCATTATGCAAATCTAATCCGTTAGGAGAAAAATAATAATCTTGAACACCTTTATTGAATCTGGCTTTTATAACTTCTATTTGCATAAATATTTAACCTCCAAAATATTAAGTAGGAAATTTTCAAAAGCGACTATAATTCCCACATTATAAAAAATTTCTTTTTGCAACTGATTAATTTTTCTATTTATCATACATAATGCTTTAATTGAATACTCAAAACTAGCTTTTTCTATTTGCTCTTTAAACATGACTAATTTTATTTGTTTGTTTCCTGCTTTAAAATTAATCATGTCTTCAATTATTAGACACATTATTTTTAAAATTAAATCAATATCATCTGAATATTTTTGTGCAATTTTGGAAAAGGACAAAACTTGTTTGCTAGATTTCATCTTTATTAATAAATCTAAAGAAAATTGTACGATTTCTTCCAAGTTTTCTTTTTTGCTTAATCTAATTGCCTCACCTAACTCTCCATCACATATTTTTGAAACAAGAGTTGATTTATCAGAAGATGTTAAAAACTTAACTATTTGATCTTCAGAAATTTTAGCAAGTTCTCTTATAGTGCATCTTGATTTTATAGTTGGCAAAACCAATTCTTGATTTGCACAAGTCAAGATTAAATACACTTCTGCTGATGGTTCTTCCAAAGTTTTTAAAAGTTTGTTTTGTGCGCTTTCCATAGAGTTATCTATATTCTTTATGATAAAGACTTTTTTGTTTGCAAATATCGGTTTGACAAAACTTTCTGAAACAATTTCTTCACTATCGCCAACAAGCAATTTTTCTTTACTAGGATAATATTTTACATCTGGGTGCGATAGCAACATAATTTTTTTATAGTTTTCTGAATTTTTATCTACTTTTCCATCAATAATAAAAGAAGCCAGCACTTTTGCAAATTCTAAAGAATAGAAGTTATCTTTGCTAACCAACATTATTGTATGAGAAATCTTTTTTGAAAAAAATTTGAACTCTAAGCTATTAATTATTTCGTCAACGATATCCATGTTTTTATTTTAACATAATTTTCTATATAAATAAAACAAAATTTGTTTAAAAATTTATCAAATAAAAAAAATAGACATAAAAGTCTATTTCTTTTTCTTTGACAATATTTTATTTTCAAAAAATTTATATATTTCACTTATTATAAGCATTGAGAAACAAAGCGCAAGTATAACAAGCCATGCTCCAATGCTTAATTTTTCTAATCCAAAAATTCCACGCAAAGGAGTAAATGCAAATAAAGCGATTAAACCAAAACAGAAGCCCACAGCAAGCAGGAAGAATTTGTTTTTTAAAGGTTTTGATTTATGAATAGGCGCTATTGTTCTCATTGATGCCAAATAAAACATTTGTATCATATTTAAAGTATAAAATGCCATTGTAGTTGCAGTATATTGTCCAAAACAATAAAGCCCAATAATATAAGAAACAACAACAAGTAAGGTTTGTACCATACCCAAGATTATTATTGCACAGCCGTTTCCATCTGAGAAAAGCCCTTTCTTTGCACTTCTAGGAGGATGATTCATTAAATCTTTTTCTGGAGGTTCAACTCCTAAGGCAATAGCAGGTAAAGAATCTGTGATTAAATTTACAAACAATATTTGCACGGGCAAAAGAAATACATACTGTGGAAAAAAGATCGTAACTATAAACAAAGATAATAACTCAGCCATGTTTGCTGAAAACAAAAATTTTACTGTCTTTTGTATGTTTTGATAAATTTTTCTTCCTTCTTCTACAGCCACAACAATAGTAGCGAAATTGTCATCAGTGATTATTATATCGGCAACTTCTTTAGCCACATCGGTTCCTGTCTTGCCCATACCTATTCCAATGCTTGCTTTTTTTAAACTAGGCGCATCGTTTACTCCATCTCCTGTCATAGCAACGATATGCCCACGCTTTTTTAATGCTTCTACAATTCTCACTTTGTTTTGTGGACTAACTCTAGCAAAAACTGAAACATTTTCTATCTTTTCATTTAATTCTTCATCTGTCATTTTGTCAAGTTCTACTCCACATAAAACTTGCTTTTCGTTATTTGCCAAACCTATCTCTTGAGCGATAGCAAGCGCTGTATCTTTATGATCCCCTGTTATCATAACCGCTCTCATGCCCGCTTTTTTACATTTCTTAACAGCACTAAAAATTTCTTTTCGTGGAGGATCAATCATTCCTGTTAGCCCCACAAAAATCAAGTTTTCTTCTTCTAATTTTTCTGCATCTTGAGTTTTTACCGCAAACGCTAAAACCCTAAGTGCTTTTTTTGACATTGTTGCATTTGCTTTTAAAATTTCTTGTTTAAATCTTTCGTTCATTGGATAAATGCTGTCGTTAATACAAACCTGGGAGCATCTTTCTAATAAATTATCGACCGCCCCTTTTGTAACCATTATCTCTTTGCCATTTTCCATATAACAAACAGACATCAACTTTCTGTTACTGTCAAAAGGCTTCTCTTTTTTTCTAGGGAAAAGCTTGTCAATCTCATTTTTATTAATTCCATTCGAAAAACAAAAATTTGAAAGCGCAACTTCTGTTGGATCTCCTATAAATTCTCCTTTTGAATAATTTGTGTCATTACATAAAAGCATTAATTTACAGAGCTTTTGATAGTTTTTTTGCCAGTTACCTGACCTTAATTCTCCATTAAAATACAATGATTTAACAGCCATCTTATTTTGAGTTATTGTTCCTGTTTTATCTGAACAAATAACATCACAACACCCAAGCGTTTCTACAGCGTGCATTCTTTTTACAACTGCTTTTTGTTTTGCTAATTTGGCTATTCCTAAACTCATAATAATAGTTATAACGGCAGGCATACTTTCTGGAATAGCAGCAACAGCAATAGCAACAGCAGTTAAAAATGCTTCCATAATATTTTGTGGAGAAATACAGATTTCAATTACAAAAGTAACAAATGCAACAAATAAAACAAGAAAAGTTAATACTTTAGCAACACCTTTTATGCTTTGTTGCAGAGGAGTTAACTCTTTTGAATTTTCTTTTATTCCTTTTGCTATTTTACCAAATTCAGTATCTATCCCTAAAGCTACAACAACAGCTTTCCCTCTACCATAAGTAATATTTGTTCCTTTAAAGAGCATATTTTTTTGCTCAGAGATTGGCAAATTTTCTTTTGCTATAAAGCTGGCATTTTTAATTACTGGAACACTTTCTCCTGTGAGAGAAGATTCATCAACTTTGACATCATACCCTTCAATCAATCGGCAATCAGCTGGCAATATTGCCCCAGCCTCAAGTGATATAACATCTCCCAAAACTAATTCATTTGAAGAAACCTTTTTTAATGTCCCATTACGATAAACATAAACTTCTTGGGCAGTCAATTTTTTTAATGCTTGCAATGATTTTTCTGCTTTATTCTCTTGAATTACACCGAAGATTGCATTCATTAGAACAATAGCCAAAATAGCAACTCCGTCAATTATCTCTTCCGTAGTGTTTTGCGCTATTCCAATTACAATAGAGATGATGGAAGCTAGCAACAAAATTATAATCATTAAATCAAAAAATTGAGCAAAGAACTTGCTTATTATCCCATTTTTTTCATCATAAAATTCTTCTTGAAGCAAGTCTTTTTTTCTTGATTCTGCTTCTTTAGAAGTAAGTCCTGAAGATGTTGAGTTTACTTCTTTTAAGCACTCATCTATTGATTCTTTATAAAACTGCATAAAACTCCTTTACAAAATGAAAAATGAAACAATGGATATTAGCAACAAATAAAGACTGAAAAATTTTAGATTGGAGCTTTTGGTTAGCTTGATCATTATTTTTATTGATAAAATTCCTACCAAAAAAGCAATCACAAATGCCAACAACAGCCCAACCCATGAGATAGACAAACTCGCTCCTGTACTTGCAAATTCAAATACTTCCAAAAATAGTGAAAGAATAATTATAGGAATACTCATAAGAAAAGAAAAATTGGTAGCACTTTGTTTTTCTACATTAGCATATAGACCTGCACTCAATGTCGTTCCAGAGCGTGAAATCCCTGGAAAGATTGCGAGCCCCTGTGCTATTCCCATTATGAAAGCACTTTTATTGTCAATTTCTTTATTCATAAATGGTCTAGAGTTTTTTCTTTTTTCCGCAAAATATAAGATAAATGCACTAATTAAGAAAGATAGCGCCAAAAATCTACCTTCAAATGATTGCCCGATTATTGGCAAAAGAATTATAGCTATTACACAGGTTGGAATAGTTGCAATCATGAGATTTATACTTTGTTTTGAAAAAGGATTTTTTAAAATAAAAAAAATTTCCTTTCTAAAAACAATAATAACAGACAATAAAGTTGCAAGATGTAATATAATAGAAACAAACAAAGTTTCTTCTATCCCAAAAATATTTCCAAACAAAACTAAATGTCCACTAGAAGATATAGGCAAAAACTCTGTAATTCCTTGAAGGAAACCTAAAAGCATTAATGACAAAATTTCCACTTTTTCCTCCGTAATTTAAATATATAAAAAAGGACATGCAATTATGACTACATGTCCTTTTATGTTTATAAAAATTTATTCTTTATTTTTCTTAGACTTTTGTTTATACCTGTTGTAAATTAAAACAATTGCAGTACCTACTAAAACAATGCCCACACCTATACAAATTATCGTTAAATACCACCACTGTTGATTTACTTGATGATAATATAAATTGATGCTGTCTTGTAGTGTATAATTTTCTAAAGATCTTTGCCATACATGATGATAAAGATTGTCATTCCCCAAAAATATTTGATCGGCATTTGAGTGTAATTTTGATGACGAAACACCATAATCATAAATTAATGAAGGACAATAGTTTTCTTCCAAATTAACAATAATACCTTCTCCTGCACTTAAATAAATGTCTATTAAATATTGCCCTATTGTTTGGTTGTAATTTGAAAGAGATTGGGCAAAAATGATTTGACCAGAAGAATTATTTGTAGTTACAAACTCAATCTTGTCTTGATCCTGACTTGAATCATCTTCGGAAGTTGAAGAATTTGGATGATAGAAACTCCAAGCTTTTGATGAAGTAAATAATAACTGAAACCCTAAATAATCATTTTGTGAAGATATAACTTCTTTTATTACCAGCCCACCATTTTCGCCTATAGCAAATTCTTCATTGGGATTTTGTAAATATATATTAGCAAAATTTGCAACCATCAAATTTTTAAACTTTGTAATATTAGACTTTAACCTTGATTTAAAGATTGTTATATCTTCAGTAGAAGCACCTAAGGATTCTAACAAATCTTCATTTATAGAAAAATAGAATCCTTGCAGAACTGCTCCGCTTGAATAAGAAAGAGTTTGAACTTCTATAAAACCAGTTTTACTTTCTTCCGCCATACTCGTGGACGATACCCCAGCAAAAATTAAAGGCAAAACCAATATTAATGCGAATAAAATTTTTTTCATATATTAAAATATTCCTTATCTTTAGATAAAATTACCAATTGTTTACTATAATTTTTCTAACAACATTACTATGCTTTCTTGCTCTTTTTGAACAACTAACTTATAGTTTTGATTATATAAAAATTCTTCTCCACCACTTAAGCTTCCTGGAAGTTCGGTAACTGTAATACCTGCAATGGTGTTTTTGTACGCATAAATTTTACCCGTCTGAGAAATAGAACTACCATAAATAGCGCCAATAGCATTGATACCTGAAAATTCAAATAGTTCGCCAATATTACCAGAGCGATAATAATATATAATCCCTGCACTTCCACTTGATGACAAAATTTGACCATTGTTAAAAATATAACTTGCTTGCCCAATGTTTCTTGAAACTACGCCAGCAACAGCACTTTCGAATTGATAATCTCCAAGTATAGTGATGTCGGCATTGTTCCCACAGGCTCTTATCTGACCTCCATTATTTTCACAAACAATACCACCCAAATAAATACCTGAGTTTTCTTTTCTAATTGTTAACTCTATAGCTCCATTATTTTGACAACCAATAATCAATCCCCCACTTTGATTCAATAAAGCAATTCCTCCATAGAAAAGATTAATGGCTGTTGTAGGATAATTTGTTTGTAAATTTGAATAATTGCTACAATCTTGAATAGTTCCATAATTTACACCCACAAGTCCAGCAACTGCTAAAGATGTTAAATTTTTAGAAAGATTAAGTGAAGAAATATTAATCTCACAAGATTGAATTACCCCATAATTTTCAGTTGCCAATCCACTAATGATTGTTGGCAAGTAGTCGCCGAGCGCGCTATAATCAAAACTTAAATCAATTTTAACATTTTTAACTATAGCGTTCTGTTGTATCGTTTTGATAATACTTTGAGCATTTGTAAAAGTTACTCTGTTTGAGCTACTTCCCATGTTTAAACTATAATTAATAGAAGGATTTTGAATTTGCGAGCTTGAGATAGCAACAGATATTGTGTTTCCATTTCCTTCAAGTTGTCCATAGAAATTTTCTAATAGATACTTGTTAGTTTCTTCTAATGTTAAAGAGATAGATTGACCTAAGCTAAAATAAACTTGATTGTTAGCATCATCTCTTAGTCCAATGTTTGCAAATTGTTCTGCATTTTGTATAACATATGGATCATATTGAGTTCCTTTTCCACTTTCAAACAAATCAAATTGCCACTCTCCTTCCCATGAGCCTATTTTAGAATAAAGAACAATTTCGCCTTCTTGTAAATCTTTGCTAGCAAATAAAGAAATTTCTTTTATATTTCCCATTTTCGAAGGTTGTAAATAGTAATATCTAGTTCCAGCTTTCTCTAAATAATCTTTAATATAAAAACTTTCTGTTTCGTTATCATCGTATGTGACTTTGGCAAAAAACTTGTAATTCAAGTTGTTTGAGTAACTCCATTCAAATCTAGAATCATTTTCATTAAACAAGAAAATTAATTCATTGCTTTCGTCAAACAAGTTAATGCCAATGTTTAATTGTTCACTTGTCAAATATGAATTTTCGTTTGTTTTTGGTCTGACAATCAATGAGTAACTGCCTTGTTCTAAGTCGTCAGCCTTAAAAGTTTTATTAGTGTTATCAAAAACATAGACTTCTTGATTTAAAGCATTAAGCAAAACAATTTCATACATATTGTTTGCATACGCAAATTGATTATCATTAAAATATTTTTCAAGTGATAAAATGTTTTCATATTCCCCAAATTGATTTTGCTGTAATGAAAGACTTAGTTGACTTAAGGCAGGTGTTGCAAATTTATATAGTGATTTTGTAGAAAGTTTTGAAGATTTAATTTCGCTATCCGAATAAGCGTAAATGTCTAATGTAAAGTTTTCCTTATTTGCAAACTGTTCATTTACAATAGATATGAAGTAAACATCAACAGAAGAGTTATCACTAAGTATAATCTTTCCTTCTTCTACAATGAAATCAACATCTTTAATTAAATTATAAATTTGGCCATTTGACTTTATTAAATTGATTGCAAATTGTCTTTCTTGATCTTTTAATATTGCAATTTTTCCTTCATAAACTTGATTTTCGTCTGCGAATTTAGGTGTAGAAGCTTTATAAACTTCTTCAAGAGTTATCGCTTGGGAATGTAATATTTGTGCTCCATCGCTGAAAGCAAATGAATCACTGATATCAATATACCCTCCTTCTATAAGCTCATTTCCACCAATGTCTGATGACTTACCAACATATACATAAATAGAAATATTAAAGTATGCCCCGACACCTTGAGTGTAATTGTTTTCAATTAACGAACTATCTAAAACTGTTTGTTGAGTCCAGAAATCTTGAGTGCCCTTATAGCCAACTCTGTCATAGTAATCAACTTGAATTTTATAAACTATCTCGACATTTTCATCAAAGGTCAACCCTTGAGCATCGAACTCAATCCATGTTATATTGCCTTCTCTTATAGAAATTTCCGTTAATTTTTCTAATCCTTGCAAAGAAATCGTTTCAAGTTCAGAAGACAATACAATCTTATCTAAATCTATCTTTTTTTCAAAATATGGATAACTTTGCCCTTCGGATAAATTATCTACTATAGAAATATTAAATGTACTTCCTGTAATAAACCTTACAGCATTTTCACCATTAATATTAACTTTGCTATGATCAACAAACATAGAACTTATATTTTCGCTTTCGGTATTATAAAATTCAGTATCTGAATAAATAATCGTTTCTCCGTTTGTTAACTCGTATTTAAATGGTCCATACTGAGAATCGTTACTTTGAGCAGAAATTAAAAGTTTATTTTGACTTGTTGACAATAGTGGAGAATACAATTTATAAGCATTTAAAATACCATATGAAACGCTAGGTAATTTCATAACCATATTCTCATCATCAATCTGCCCCATCACATTAAATATGATGTAATCGTATAAGCCCGAGTTTGTTAAAATGTTATTTAAAATAACTTGCCCCTGTTCATTGGTTTCCATTTTAATAATTTGCTCTTGAACTTCAGATCCAGAGCCATATTTTCTTCTGTATTTGACTAAAATATCACTTCCGACTTCGTTTTTAGATGTTGTAATTGTAAAGAACCCATTTTCAATAGAAAGATTTGAACTTTCTAAGTTTAAAAATGTTAAACTCATATTGCTGCTTTTGCCAAAACAAGAATAATTATTTCCAACAGCATAAACATAAACAATATATTGTTTGTTTTTATCGATTAAGTAATTTTCTTCCAACTGATGCTCAGCTAAAGCAGAGTAATTGATGACAAAACTATTTTCATCTCCACTAATTACATTATAAATTTGTGAAGTATTGTAGGTTATTGCCCACGAAGAAGAATATTTTATTTCAAATCTATACGCATTGCTTTGACCATAATCGTTTACTTCTCTTAACAACATTATATAGCTTGTAGCTTTTGTTAAAATTCCATCATCTCCAACAATATTGGTTAGATTAAATTGCGCTTTATAAGTTTCTTCTCCTGTTTGTTCATTATACTCGCTGAGCAATTGACTGCTAGGCGCAGAACTAACATAAATTAATTTTGATGCTGAAGCTTCTGAATCAATAAAATCATCGAAAATATTTGTTGTAGTTTGAATAGCAGAAACATTATAATAACCTGCAGGAATAGAATTACCAAAGTCATCAAACAAAATTTCTCCATCAGTAATCCCCTGTGCCATATCTTTGACTTTTTCATAAAAAGCAACAAGATTTTGATAGTTTATTTCCAAAGAGCCAGAGTGTAAATCAATATAATCTTTTAGCTGTGTTAAGAAATTAGTGTTAGAAACAATAAAGTTTGGCATTAAATCCAAGGCGTTAACTGTTGCATAATATGTTTTTCCACTAACTGAGCTTCCGCTTGAATCTGTTTCAACAAATTTAAGTTTTATTGTTTGATCAGCAACAAAGTTTGTTTGGAAATAATATATATCATAAAAACCGTTTTCTCCAATTTGGGCTAAATTGTTTGCTATATTTGTGCTTGTTTCAGTATCAAATACTTTTACAAAATCTATAGTTTTATCTATAGCTCCATCTTTATTTAAATTAAAGACAATTTTTCCGTTTTCCAAAGTCACAGGTTTTGTTTGTGAATATTTAAAAGGAGTTAAACTTGTTTTTAAAACGGAAGAACTCAAAATGTTTTCGTTTTCGGATATTGCTTGAATAGTTAAGGTATTATATCCATCTGCCAAAGGCACTTCTCTTAAATCCAGAGTGTTGTTGGTTGTAATTATTGTTTTAACCTGTGCAGGAGAATTTGTTGGCCAATAAGAAATCATATAAGCACTTGGAACAAAATTTGATGGCAGAGAGCTGTCATCTGGTTTTACCCAAGTCCACTTTAAGATATTTCCTTCAATAGCGATTGACAAAGGATTATAGGAGTCTTCTACAACATTATTTAATTTCATTATATTAAATTGGTTTGAACTAAATATATAATAAGAGTTTTCTTGGCTAGCAATTCTGCAAACCTCTAAAGTAAAGTTGCCATACTCTAAACTTTCAAACAATTCGTTTATAGAAAATCCAAAGCATTCGAAATAATTTTCCCCGCTAGGCTTAGCTGTATTAAATTTGTTTGTATTGTTATCCCAATAGCCTTTAAAATTTGTTGCAGAATCAGACAAGTCTATTAATTTTTGGTAAACAACTTCATTTAAATTATTTGTAATGGTGAATCTAAAGCCACAAGTTGCCAAATTTCCTTCTGTTGCTAGCAATTTAAATAAAATATAATCACTTGTTTGAGAACTTCTTATTTTTATAACATTATTTTCTTCTTCGATTTTATAGTTGATAACAAAATCCACAAAATCAGAGTTAAGTGCATTCTTTACTCGGTTTGCAACTTTTATGTTATAACTTCCTTGTTGGTTTATACCCAATAACTTTATAAAGTCTTGCAAAGAATATGTATAAACAAATAAATTATCTGTTTGCACAGGTTCAAAAATGAAAATTTCTCCCTGTTCATTTTGAGCTATAAATTCTATATTGCTTGAACCTTCTTCAAAACTATTACTTGATATTGTAAAGCTTACTTGTCCATCGTTTTTAACAATAATACTTTCTATAGCAGGAAGTTTAATCTGTGAAAGACTATAAATATTCATACTGCTTAATTTCATATTTTCGCTATCTGCTACAATAAGCTGTATTTCCACACCTCCACTTTTATCTTTTAAAAACTCGCTTAAATCTATTTGACTAATACTTGTAGAATATTTTTGATATGATAACTGATCTCCAACAATAGCTTTTACTATTAAAGTATCTTTACAATTTTTCCCGTAATTTACATCTAAGACACCTTCCTCACTTAAGGAAGCAAAAATCACATCATTGTTTCTTGTTATTGAAAAATCTTTCCAATTAGATGAAATAACATTTTGTCCGTTTACCCTAATGGCAATGTTGTTGCTTCCGGCTAATGAAATCAATGAAGATGAAATGGCAATTTTGTAGTATCCTTCGCTTAACGAAAGAGAGCAGTCTTCAAATGGAGAGGATAAATTTAAGTTTTCAAAGGAAACATCTGAATTTATTAAAACATTAAAAGATACATTTTCATCCCAAATATTTGCGAATGAGATCTCCACCTTGCTCTTTGTTTGTTGCAAGATTAAATCTTCTGTTTCGGCTAATGAAATATTTACTTCTCCACTTTCAATAGCCTCAACTTTTCCTAAAGAAATGCCTGTTTGTTTTACAACTCCAAATCTGCCTTCCAAAAGTGATGTTAACTCAAATGAATTCAAAATAGATTCTATTGAGATTGTTAATTGAGCCCCATCATCAAATGAAACTTTTGCCAATTTTTCTATTTCTGCTATGCTTATTTCTGTTTCTGTATAATTATCTATAATGTATTGTGATTGACCATCTTCAATTACAATTACATATGAAACCAATCCTAAGGCTTCCTGCCAAGAAAGGTATGGACTAGTCCATATAATTTTATTGTTTTCAACATTTGCATTTAGACTATTTTGTGAAATGTTTGTCAACTTAAAAGTTCCTGTGTCTGAATTGAGATAATAAATGCTTTCATCTACAGAATTACTTGCAATTAATTTAATCTCTAAATTGAAATTTGGTTGCTCGTATTTAGATAAATCAATAACTGCACTCATTTGACCTTTTGTGTAATCAATTTTTTCATCGTTTACATAAATTTTACTAATTCGCCTTGCATCAGAAGATTTTGCTATATTTAAAACAGCTTGCCAACTTCCATTTTGGCAAACAATTTGCATTTTGCTTGCACTGCTTAATTTGGCAACTTCTATTTGATTAGAAGACGATGAATTTAAGTAACTATCATTTTTAGCGACTACCCTAAATGTTGCATTTTGCGTTGTTAAATCTACATCTAGTAAAACACTATCTAAAGAAATACTGTTATTAGTGTAATCTTCTAGCACCAAATTCTCGCCATTATAAACATCATATTTTGTTTGTTCTCCTACTCTATTCCATTTTAATGTTTGTGTTTCAGCATCAAAAGAAAGAATAGTAGCTTCCATTTTATTTATAATTAATTGTGTTTCCAAATTTGAAGTAACAGCATTCAAAGATTGTAATGTAAGTTCTCCATTTATCTCTTTTGGAGAAATATACGAATAGACTTTTATTCCTATTTTACTAGCTTGCGCAAATTCATTTGAAAAAACAGAATTTTCTAAGAATTGGTCAATTTTATCTTGAAGATTAAACGAATTTTTTTCCACAAAGAAATTAATTGTTCTGTTTCCACTCTCAACAAAAAGTTCAATCTCTACAAAATATTTTTCAGTTATGCTTTGATCACTGTTAACAACAGAAACCCTCTCTTTACTGAAACTTAGATTTGATGGTTGTGATAATCTATTTACAACTTTTGTTTCTTTTTTACTATCTAAATAATAAACATTTTCTTCACTTTGTTTTGCAACTGCATAAAAAGAAATTTCAAAAGAAGAAGGCTGATCAATCATATTAATTTTATTTTGATTATCTAAGTTTTCTTTAATACCGTTAACAGCAATTTCATAATGATCGACATAGGCTTCATCTGCACCACTGCTAACAACTAGATTTTCTTCAATCTTTTTTCCAATCTCCCCATCAATTCCAAATAAACCAGTTTGAGAATATATTTCTTCAACGCTATAAGTTGGAGTAGAAATTCTGATTATTTTTATTTCAGTCGGTATTGAATCTGTATGCAAATTTTTGTCATACATTTCTCCTGCACTTGCAACAACAGTCAATAAGTATTGTTTTTCTTCAGCAAAAGTTTGACCACTCAAAGTTCTTACATAACTATCTTGATTTTCAACAACATCAAACGAATCAATTTCTGCTCCATCTAACATTATACAAAAGTGTCCAGCATATTCTTCTGAAGAAATTTTTATTTTATATACTCCATTTTCTTCAACAAATTCAACCGTAGGACTTTCTATTTGTTGATAAACTAAAAAGTTTTCTTCTAAAACATTGCTCTCATCTTTAAAATTACTGTTTAAATAAAGGTTTTCATCTAAACTGCTTGAAATAATTCTGATTTTGTAATAACCAAAAGGCAATTCTTGATTTAAAAATAAATTTTGTGTTGAATCGCTTAAATATAAACTTTCATTTTCTCCGTTTTCATCTACCGAAAAAATTTCATATTTATATAAAACATCTCCTTCTACTGCGTTCCAGCTAAATTGTCCATTTTCGCTATTTGCCTTTGTTGGAGCTGACAAAATTCTCAAAGTCTTTTCGCCATAAGAATTAATGCTTGTTCCATCTGTTCTAAGAGCTTCTACTCTAATGATGAATTCACCCTCTGGTGTAGGTTGATATGTATTTAAACCTTCGAAAGAAATTGTTGTATTTATTGAGCCAATTTGAAAATCAAAATTTGGAACTTCTTGTTCATTCACATACAATTTAAAAGAATTAGCAAACAGAACATTTTTAAATGAAATATGAGAAGTGTTTTCTTCTGTTAATGTATGCGAAATATCGCCAATGTCAGATAATAAATAAATATTTTTTGTGAAAGGAGAAGAAGAAAGCACTCTGTTTGTCATGTTCTCTTGCACAATATAATATTTGACTCCAGTAGAAGAATTTTCATCTGCCGTTGGGAGAGCATAAATTTTTAGTTCGTTTTCTCCTTGTTTAAGATAAGATGAATCAATATTTAAATTTAATCCTTCAGCTATATCATATACCTTACTATAATTTCCAATTGTAATCTTAAACTTTGAAACATAGCTATCAAAATCTTCATTAAAAACGATTTCAACACCACTTTCATTCACATTTACAACAGGTTCTGGGGTAGATAATTTTGCAAAAGTTATAGATTGGCTGTTATTGCTTGAAAGATACAAAGAGCCGTTGTTTTCTCCTCCTAAAGCTTGAACTGAAATATTGTAAATTCCATTTTCTAACTCATCTAAAAATTCTTTTTTCCCACTTTGAACTATCTTTTGTCCTACAACATCTCCAGCAATTTGCGACCAATATAAAATATATCCTAAAGCATTTTGGTTGTCATCAATTAGCAAAAATCCATCATCTTCATAAAATTTATAAACAGTAGCAACTGAAAACAACTTTTCTATTTGATAACTTACAGTTGTTGATAATTTTTCTTGATTTACATCAAAGCCGATTATATCAACATTAATTAAGCTTCCATCTGCAAATTTTGAAAAATTGTATGAGAAATTTGCTTCAGTTAATTTTTCCTGATTGACTTTAAACCCATTAAAGTAAATATCGTAAACGACATTTTCAGTTTGAACCCAAGATAATTGTGCAGTTTGGTCTAAAAAAGTTTGTGAAACAGAGATGTCCAATCCCTTCACCATACTTACATAATCATAAATCACTGTAAATTCATTTGAAAAATCAGATGACAAAATATTTTCTTCTTCAATTCCAACGGCTGCTATTTGAATTTGATAATTACCATAGGATAGCCCTTCTGCTTTAAAATCAAAACTGTTTGTTAAAACTTGATATTCTTTTGTTTGACCTATTTTTACTATGTATTGTTGAGCTTTTACGAAACCAGAATTTTTATTTATAGCACTTACTTCCCATTCTAAAATGCCATCTTGAGAAATTTTCACATTTGAAGGCGATGAAAATTTATAATTAACAACAATCTTGCACTGTGCAATAGTTATTTGTTCATAGTTAGCAAAAACAATTGTTTCCCCGCTTTCAGAAGCAGACCACAAATCTCCTTCTTTAGTCAAAACATTGTTATTCGAAAAGTTAATTTCAATTTTTTGAAAATCTAACCCCTTTAAACTTAATTCGTTTTGGAAATCAATGGTTTCTCCCACATTTAAAACATAATTTTCATTTTTAAAACTTCCATAGACAGAAGAAGGCTGATTGCAAGCAGTCAACCCAAACAAGCAACAAATTGAGATAAAAAGTAATGAAATTAGTTTTTTCAAACTTCCTCCTATTTGTTATATTATTAATATTTACATATTAACACTTTTTACAACAAAAAGCCAAACGATTAAAAAGAAATTTGAAAAAATAAAAAACAAAAAAATAAAATAAAAATAAAAATAAATTTTAAAAATTATAAAAATTTATAAAAAAATTTATTAATTTTTAAAAAATTAATTAAAAATTATTAATAATTTAAAAAAAATATTATAAAAAATCTTTTTTAAATAAATTTAGTCTTTTAAATTGCCCTTAAAAAAGTAATTTAAAATTGATTAAAAAAATCTGGATAATTTATAAATTCTTTTCCCTGCAAATTTTTCATTAATTCATTAATTTTATTAATTTTTAAATAAAAACAATGTAATTTTTGATATTTTTCTTTATATTTTTTATTAATTTCGTTATTCCCGTATTTTCCATCTCCTATTATTGGGTGCTTTAAAAAAGATAATTGAGCTCTTATTTGATGTGTTCTACCTGTTAATAATTCACATTCCACCAAGCTTAATCCGTTGTTGTTTTTTAATGTTTTAAATTTTGTTGATATTTCTTTGCTGTTTGCAAGCTGTCTTGTTGATATAGTTACCTTGCCCAGATTAGAATCTTTAAGCAAATACCCCTTAAAAGTTTCTCCTTTAAAAAAGGTTTCCCCAAGCACTACACATAGATATTTTTTAGTTATCCATCTATTTTTAAAAACTTGCAATAAGATCTCTTTTGTTTTTTCATTCTTTGCTAATATGACTAGCCCCGTTGTATTTCTATCAAGCCTATGCACAGCAATTGCTTGCAAATGCTCACATAATCCACCAACCCCTTCTATTTCTATGTTTTTTGGTTTGTTTACAATATAAACATTTTCATCTTCATATACTATTTCAAAGTTAAGCGGCGTTGATTTCTCAATAAATATCTCAATAGTATCCCCTTCAGCAACTTCTAAATTTTCTTTTATCCTTTTGCCATTAAGTTTAACATCTTTGTTCCTAAGAGATCTAAAAATGCAATTATATCTTAATCCCTCTTTTTGTAAAATATCAACAATCTTTCCGCTTTTTTTGCATTTTATTATCATTTTGTCCATATTTATATATTACTACAATATAAAATAAAAACATAGCATTTTTTGATCAAATAAAAAATAAGATACAAAAAGGAGTTTTATCATGAATGATTGCATAATTCTTGAAAATTACGAAAAGTTAGAAATAAAAGGTGCAAAGAAAATTGTTAGTGCAACATCTACACAAGCTGTTGTGGAAACAGAAAATAAAACTATTATTTTAACTGGTTCAAATATTGAAGTAACTAAGTTAGATTTAGATAACAGCTTAGTGTCTTTAACTGGAACTTTTTCCAATTTAAAGTTTTCTATAGCTAACGCACAAAAGCCATCATTTTTTAAAAGGATTTTTAAATAATGTTATATTCCACATTAAATCAAGCCGTGGTGTTCATTGTTTTATTTATTGCGGGTAGTATATCTTTTCTTCCCTATTTAACTTTAAAAATAATAAAAAATAATATTGCAAAACAATTGTTTTATATTTTTTTTATTGTTTTTTGTTTTTTTTCTTTTGAAATAGTTAATCTTGTCATAAATTATGGTCAATTTAGATTGTTTTCTGCTTTATCTTTCTTGTTAGGTATGACTGTTTCTAATTATTTAATAAGATTTTTGTGGACAAAATTTAATAAAAAATGTTATAATCTTAAACATGGAAGAAAAAAAGAAGAAAAAAATTAAAAAATATTTAACGATTGGTGGAATAGTATTTTTAATAATTTTTGTTATTATCACCGCTATAGTCATAAATTATCAAAAACAAAAACTAGATAATATAAACTCATCTAATGAAAACATACCAAAGATAGAAAAATTTTTATAAAAATTTTTAATTTTTTGTTGACTTATACTTAGAAATCTGATATCATAGCAATGCAATCTAAATTTAGATTGTCAAGTGTTTGAAATTCAAACACTTGTTCCATCCCTCTTCTTTTTATTTAATCAATATGCCCCAATAGCTCAGTGGTGGAGCGCTCGGCTGTTAACCGATAGGTCGTAGGTTCGAATCCTACTTGGGGCGCCATAAAAGATGCTTTAAGTAGCATCTTTTTTTGTTTTATAAGTTGTCAGTCAATTAATTTTTTTATATTGACATTTTGTTAAAGTATGATAAAATTAATCTAAGGTGTTTAAATGAAAGAAATTAAATATGTTAAATTAAGGGATATTTATATAATAAAAAACAAAAAAGGCTGTTTCCAAATCTCTATAAATGGCGAAGCCCGATCAATTAAAGAGAAAAATCATCCTATAGAGAGCAAACTTTTAAAGATAAAAATGTCGCCTTCAGAGATTAAAAAAAATAATTATATTTTATTGCTCGAAGTTTTGCTGGGTTCAAATATGGATTATGAAACTGCCATGTTACAAGATTCAAAAATTGAGTTTAATGTTTTATGTGAATGGCAAAGAGAAATTAGTAATGCAAACAATCAAAAAATTCTTGAAAACATTTTCTCTACAAAAACTTCAGAAAAACAAAAAAATTTACTAAAAGAAGAAATTAGCAAGATCTTATTAAAATCTTTATTAAAAGGCTACTCTCTTTTCACCGAAGCGCATTTTGAAGAAAAATAATTTTCTTAAAACTTATAATTTCGTGTTAAAATCAAACCTTTTAATTTTAAATATAATCAGAGGTTATTAACCTCTTTTTTTATTTAAAAAATTAAAAAAATAAATCAATATTATTTGGATTTTTTATTCTTTTGTGATAGACTATTCTCGTGTTTTACAAAGGAGAAAAAATGTTTAAAAAATTTATTAGATTATTCGTATTATGTATTATTCTACCTATTTCAATTTTTATGATATCTTGTTCATCTTTATCCCAAAGCGATGTTTCTGATTGTCCACAAAATAATCCTTCTATTACCATTCCTTCTGACAACGATAATACCGATAGCACTGACAACTCCGACTCAGAGACAGATTCTGAAAATACAGAAAATGGCAACGAAACTACCGATAATGAAAATAGCGAAAACACTTCTGGTGATGAAGACAATGAAAATAACTCTAGCAACGAAAACAATGAAAATGTAGAAAATCCAGATCAATCTGAAGATGATAACGATTCTGATAATGATGACTCTACAGTGTTGCCACCTGAAACAATTGATCCACCAATAGAAGACCCTTCTGATGAACAAGTTGATGAAAATTCTGAATATAACATAGAATTCCAAGTTGTTGATATGATGATGAACAACTTTAATGTAAATTTATATGATAATGCTTACATTATAAATGAACTTTTTGGATCAAATCTAGTTAATTCTAGTGATGGCCTTGTTATTTATGTTGACGATGAATTTGAACAATACAAATTTGCTTTTCACTTTAAAAACAAAGATGGCAAAAACATTATAACATCTTCAGAAAATGGAAAACATTATCTTATATTTGATTTATATTATTTCACTCCATATTACATGTTTAACATTGAGCTGAATAATTATGTGGGAGATCTCACATTCGGCGAATTTAATAAAATTTCTTACAAAATAGAAATAACAGAAAACTCTACTTTATCATTAAATATAATGTAAAAAATAAGAACATGCTAATCCGCATGTTTTTTTAATTAAAATATTACAATGTTTCATACCAAAAGTATTTAAAACAACAAAAAAAGTCTATGCAATTAAGCATAGACTTTTTTTATCAATTAAATAGATTTCCCGTTATTGAGTTCTAAGACGGGTATTTTTGTATTTCAATGTAG
>CALVMV010000005.1 GCA_944349375.1 uncultured Clostridia bacterium | reverse complement strand
CTTGTACTTTCTATTTAATTTTCATGGTTCTTTGCTTCCCCTTTTCGAGTTAGCGAGTATATATTATCATATATTAATTCTCTTTGTCAACACTTTTTTAATACTTTTTTACCTTTTTTTACCTTTTTTCTAACCTTCTCACGATACTCCCTGATGCGTTGTAAACGATTTTTTTTCAAATTTTTATATAATATTGACAAATTCAATAAGATTTGCTAAAATACGCATAATAAAACTATAAAACAAAGGAGAAAAAATATGGCAAACAATTATTATGATTATTATTATAAAGAACCATCTACAAACAAAATAAGAGCAGCATTTAGAGGGAAAATCATAAAACCTATAAGAAAGACAAAGTATTATTCAACTACAGCAACAAGAGATGAAAATGGTAATTCGGTAATTGTTATTACTTTTAATCCTAGATCAGAATTTAATAAATTTAGGAAGCCTTCAACTATTTATCTTACCAATAAACCAAGAGATTATTCGAAATACAGTGTGAAAACTTCAGAATTAGGTGCTTTAAAAGTCTTTGAATTTACATTACAACACCTTCAAGAAATAATGAATGGAAATATTACTAATGAAATAAGAAGAAATTTTAAACAATATTTATATCATTATAATAAAGATGCTGAACTTATGAAAAAAATTATTATTGAAGCACTAAATGACAAAGATATAGATGTTTTAGATTTAATTTTACAATTATTGGAAGAAAATAAAGACAAAATAATTGATAATAAATTTATTAATGAAAAAGAGTTAGATGAAATTAAAAATATCTTTATGGAAATAATTGAATTAAAGCCAAAACAAACTGAAGAACAGTCTAAAGAGCAAACAGAAGTCAATCAAGAATCAGAAAATTCTGAATCTGATGAAAAATAAAAAAATAAAGCTTTTACTTAGCTTTATTTTTTGTTATTATATCCACACACATATCAACTGTTTGATCAAGCGTAAAATCAGAAGTATCTAAAATTATTGAATCTTTGGCTGGGATCAGTGGAGCTACTTTTCTATGAGTATCATTGTAATCTCTTATTTGCAAATCTTTTAATATTTGTTCATACGAAACATTTTGTTTATCTTTAATTTGATCAAATCTTCTTTTTGCCCTTACTTCTTCGCTTGCTGTTACAAAGAATTTATAATTTGCATAAGGTAAAACAACTGTTCCAATATCTCTCCCCTCTATAATACAGTCAAATTTCTGTGCAAAAGCTCTTTGAACAGACAATACTTTTTCTCTAATACTTACAAAAGGAGAAATTTTAGAAGTTAAAATGGAAATTTCTTCAGTTCTAATTTGCTCAAAATAATCATTTCCATTTATTGAAACATGCTGAGTATCATTAACAAAACTAATTTCAATATTTAAATTTTTAACTAATTTCTCTATATTTTCAGAATCTATATTTAAGCCATATTTTTTTCTGTATTCACAAGCTATAGACCTATAAATTGCACCTGTATCTAACACTCTTAATCCTAATTTTTTAGCTAAACAATGAGCTAAAGTGCTTTTTCCACTACCAACATGACCATCAATTGCTATATTAATCATTTTTTCCTCCTTCGTATAATTAATTTTCATAAAGAGCAATATATATTTCCTTAACAGTATTTATTGACTTAATAACGTTTTTAGCATACATAATTTCTATTTTTTCATCATCTGAGCCAATTAATCCTCCAATAAATTTTGAAAGAATTGTTAAAGATTTTATTAATTCCATATTGTTAGGATAATCATAATCTAGACATTCTTGAATATCTAAATCATAAAATTCGTTAAATTCAATAAAAGTGTCACTAATTAAAGTTTTTAATAATTGTTGCCCTTCCTTACTGAATTTTTGGCAAATTTCTATTTCTCCATCATTTAAAGCTATTTCGCTTTTTATAAAAAGTTCACATGCTGTAGAAGATGATTCTAATAATTCGGATAACAAAGATAGATTTTTCATAACTCCCCCAATTATCTTGATTTCTTTTTTCCACTGGCAAAGAAAATTGTTAACAATGAAGATATAACAAAACAAATTAAACCATATCCTACAGTAAAAATCATGCCACCTTCTTTTATTGTTTGAACAAAATCTTCTAAGTTCGTGTTCATCAATTCATTAGAAAATAAAACATACATAACTAAACTTAAAACAGCAAATAGGAAAAAGAAAATAGCAAAAATTCTAGTTCCTAAAATTTTGTTTTTACCAGCAGATTGCAAAACAAGATTAACAATTGTAAAAAGCAATAATAAGCCACAAAATACCATCGCAATAATTAAAAAGATGTTTCCAATAAGCCAATAAGTATTTTGGCTTTCTTCGAAAACGATCATATCATAACAATTTGTAGATCCAGTGAAATTTTTATTTAAAAAATCTTTTATCGTTTCAGCCAGCTCATTTCCATTCCCCCCATAAAAGGCAAGGGCAGGCTGTGTTAACATTACAAAAGAGCATATACCCAACAAAACAACAATAATTCCACCAAACATAAATTTTCCTCTCCATTCCATGATACAAAATATTAAAACTAAAGTCAACTTATTGTTTAATTTTTATTTGCAAAAAAATTAAAATTAAAAAAAATAAGAGAGCATACAAAACTCTCTTATTTACATTAGTTCGCGGCCAAAGTCCAACCTTCATCAATCATCTTTTGAAGAACCCAATCGTCAACTCCATTATATTCAGCAGGAGTAGTTTGTATTTCCCCAACCCACGCCATTTTTTTAGGCATAGGTGTTAAAGAATAATTAATCCATGAAAAATCTGTAAAATCATTACCAATATATCTTTTCAATATACTACCATCATTGAGCATAATCAAATAAACTGTTTTATCTATAGAAAAATTACTTATCCCCTGATTTCCTATAGTATTAATAGCACTTTGATTTTTTGAAATTGAATAACAATATGAGATATTAACAGCTCCTGCACCTACTGTTTCTCCAATCAAAGCACCTACATTATTTTCAGTATTAAATATAGATTCAGATAAACAATAATTTATATCTAAAGTATAATTTTCGTTTACTTCTACTTTACCAATAAGTCCACCAGCATTTGTTGCTAAAGCACTAATTTCACCAGAAGAGTAGCAATTATTAAGTAATGTATTTTCAGACACTGATAAACGGCCTGCAATACCTCCTGAACAATTATAACCAGTTATATTCCCATAATTATAACAATCGGTTATCAACCCTGTATTAAAGCCAACTATTCCACCAGTACAAGAATCAGCAGAATTTGAATTATTACGCAAGTTCCCATAATTTGAACAATTAGAGATTTTTGCGTTACCATTGCCGACAATACCACCGATTATAGAATATTCCATAGAATTGTTCGACTCTATATTCGCACTATTTTTACAATTTTCTACTAAAATATCATAATTATAGGATAAGGTTCCTCCTATTATTCCGCCTAAAATTGCACTGCCTTTAATATTCGAGTTCACTATGTTTATATTTTTTATAACAACATCATTATTAGCTGTTATAACTGAGCCAAAAAGTCCTGTTGTGTAATAATTAATATTAGTTCCATTCAATGTATTTAAACCAGATATTAAATATCCAGCTCCATCATAATTTCCAGCAAAAAAAGCTCCATCTAATTCCCCATTTTCATTATACATTAAATTCCCTATAGACTTCCAATAATGCTCTGTCAAATCAATGTCACAAGTTTGTTTAAAGTAATAATTTGCATAATAACCATATAATCCTTTTAATGAAGATTCTATTTTAGGGGCTTGTTTAGAATTAACCATGTAAGAAAGATATGCTAAATCTTGTGCTGAAGAAATCAAATATGGGTCGCTTTGCGTTCCTGATCCCACTAAATAACTGCTTCTGTTCCCAGTATCAGTCCACAAAGAAACATCAGCAAAAACTGGATATCCATCATTTTCACCATTTTTAAATCCCCAAACACCTGCGAAATCCCAAATGTATTGACCAATTCCCCAAATGACATTCGAACCATCACTAACATTTACAAACCAGTCCTCGGTTTTGGCAAGTTGACCAATTTCTGAAAGATAATTTTGTTTGCTATTATCTCCACCAATACTATACAAGGACGAAGAACAATCACCACCATAATAATTGTATTGATATGTTAAATTCGCACTTGTGGAAATTCCCCCTATTATGCCTCCTGCCAAGCTATTAGAAACAACCTCTCCAATATTGAAATTATTTGTTATATTTAATGTTCCGTTTAAATATCCAACCAAACCTCCAGCATAATTATTACCTTCTATTCTCCCTCTATTGTATGAGGAATATATAGCTAAAGAAGAAGAATTAGATGTTCCAACCAAACCTCCAGCGTTTTGTGTGCTAGCTATATTTCCCGTATTGTAACAATTAAGAATTTTGTAATTTTCACTTCCATAACTATTATAATAATTACTTATACCTGAAGCATCAACTTCAGCTGTTATAAAGCCATTATTTACGCATTTTTCTATTGTTTCGGCTTCACCAATTCCACTTGAAGAATATCCACTAATTATATTACCATTATTAGTGCAATTACTTATATTATTTGCATAACCTATTCCAAAAGCTTTGCAATTAGAGTTATCACTACCGATATTTAAGGCAGTAATTGTTCCATTATTAATGCAATCATGAATTTCTGAAGCAGAACCTATTCCAGAAGCACTATTGCCGGTCATATTTCCATTGTTTACACAACTTATAATTTTCGATGTTGAATAACCACCATCCATTCCTAAAAAAGATGAAACTTGAGAATTAGAATTTTCATTTAATAAATCGGCATTGTTAACACAATTTTCAATCTTCAACTCTTCTTCACAAAAAGCGATTCCAACAAATACTGATGGATAAAAAGGAGTTTCTAAGAAATTGATATTTTCAATGGTTAAATTTTTTATAGAAACCGATATCCCTTTTGGAGCAGCTAAAACTCCGAATACACCACTAAAATAATTCCATGATTCTGCGGACAAAATAGTTAAATTATCTAAATAAAATCCTCCTCCATCATAATTGCCACCAAATCCATAAATATTAGTAGGATAATATCCAATACTTTTAATATAATAACCTGCAAAATCTAAATTTCCGGTTTGCTTAAAATATTGGTTAGGTAAATATGAAACTACAGAAAAATTAGAATCACCAACTATTACGCTTTCCGCTGCTCCGCTTTCAATTAAGTAAACAAAATAACCGTATTCTTGTATAGTAGAAATCAAATATGGATTTCCTTTTGTACCATCACCGCCAGAGAATGAATTTGCTCTATTATCAGCAAGCATTAAATTTTTTTCATCATAATTTATTAAAACAGGATATCCATCATTTTCAAAATCGGTGTCCATTTTCCAAATTGTGTTTAAATCAAAGTTGTTTTTTATTTCTTCCATCTCTGTAACATATTCACACCAATTTGAATGAGAAGTAAGCCAATCAGAATTTTGTGTAACCAAGCTTTCAAGATTATCTATATATGTTAAATTTAAGCTAGTGCTATCTTGATTACCAATAGCTTTTAAGTCTTGAGTGCAACCACCTCCAAAATAAGAATAATCTATAGTTCCGCCATTATTATAAGAAACAATTGCCCCTATGTTTTTACTCTCATCAGAAGTATCAGAATTTATTGCCCCAACATTAAATGTATTTAAAATTTTACACCCTGAGCCAACTGAACCAGCAATTCCTCCTATGTTTGAAGAAGATGTAACAGATCCTTTATTATAAGAAAAAACTATATCAGCATTAGTCAACTGTCCCACTAATCCCGCACAATAAGAATTGCTTAAATTAGAAATTATTTCTCCATAATTGTAACAATCTAAGCAAACGAAATTACTCCCTGCTCCTACTATGCCAGCAACATAAGTCACATTAGATGAAACAGCATTACTGTTTGAAGCAACAATTTTGCCTTTGTTAACACATCTATTGATATTAATTTTACTCCTAGCACTAACATTTCCAACAATACCAGCAACAAAATCACTGCTACCATTTATTTCAGCAAAATTACTGCAATATGATATACCTCCCTGAGCCATATAACAAATTCCATTAGCAGATCTTCCTTTTACTTTTCCGTAATTCTGACAATTTTCTATAATACCAGTTGCCATTCCAACGATACCTGCCGACATCATTCCAGAAACATTACCATGATTTTCGCTATATTTTATATTTCCAAGAGAATAATACGAAATACCTGATGCTATTTGATACCCTTCTACATCTCCATAATTCACACATTCAAAATAATCAAAGCCAACACAACTGATTCCACTTCCTATCATATTTCCATAAATAGAACCATAATTTATACAACTTATAAATCTTGCCTGTGTAGAGTTAGTAAAACAGGCAATTCCACTTGCGGATCCAAGATTAGTAACAGATCCATAATTTACACAATTAAAAAATGTTATAGATTCTCCTAAATAAAACCCTACAATGGTTGAAACATAAGAATTTAATTGATAATTTATGATTTTTGAATCGTTAATTGTTATGTTTTGAAAACGAGTATTATCTCCCCAAACCACACCAAACAAACCGAAAATTGCTTCATCTCCTGAACTTTGAAGTCCAGAAATTGAATATCCATCACCATCATAATTGCCACCAAAGATGGAAATGTTATTAAAAGACATAGAGGCTGAATATCCAATTGGAAACCAAAAGTATCCTCCTAAATTTAAATCTTTTGTTTGCAAGAAATAACAATCTTTAAAAACAACAGTATAATCATCTATTACGACACCATTTTTGCCTTGTTTTACAACATAAGATAAATAAGTTAAATCTTTTTCAGATTGAATTAAATATGGGTTTAATTTTGTCCCTTCTCCTTCTAAATCGTATGTATCAAAATCATTGTATAAATCAATCCAATAAGATGCTTTTTCTCCACCAGAACTTCCTGCTCCAAAAATTGGATAGCCATCATTTTCTGCTGGATTAAATCCCCAAATAAGATCAAAATCCCAAATAAAGTTTTTTTGCCATAAATTTTCATTAGTAAACCAATTTTCAGTTTTAGCCATTATTTCAATATCTTTTAGATATGAAATCCCAGTTGTGATTGTTAAGCTTTCATCTCCAACTATTTTACTATCCGAGGCAAAACCATCTCCTCCAAAATAATTACAATTAAAAGTATAGTTAATTTGCCCTGTTCCAGTCGTACTCGTATAATCAATTCCTCCAATATATGCTCCGAAATTGGAAACAGAAGAACTTTTGATATTAAAAGTATTAGCAACATCTAAAATCAAATTCAAGCCGATGTTAATTTTTCCAAATATTCCTCCTGCATTTAAAATTTCCTCTTCTATATCAAAAAGTCCTTTATTATAAACATTCTTTATGATAATATATTCTTCATAATTTTGGTTAGATTCAATTAGGCCAACAATTCCTCCAACTATACTTAGACTTCCACTTTGTAAAGTCCCTGAATTATATATGTTTACTAAAGAACAAACAACTGAATTGTAATAATTATCAACTTTCCCAATAATGCCACCAATTGTTCCAGATGTTGTAATTAAATCTCCAATATTGTAACATAGTGACATGTTATTACTCTCAATTTTTCCAACAATACCCCCACCTAATTCTTCAGCATGAATTTGTCCTGCATTATAACTAGACACAATTTTCCCAGAACTTCCGCCATCTCCAGAAATCCCACCTACATATTTCCTACCACTTATAATTCCTTCGTTATAGCATTTTTCTATACTATAATTCCAACTTGCAAATCCAGAAATTCCACCTACATAATCAAGCCCGACAATTTCTCCAATATTGTTACAATTTTTAATAATGCCATTTTTTGATGAAGAAGTTATATAACCTATTATTCCCCCAATATAAGAAGAATTGGACGAATTTGAAGTTAATCTACCTCGATTACTACAGTTAGTATATTGACAGTCAGAAGAAACATAAGCAGAAATCCCACCTATATAACTTTCTCCAATTAAGTTGGCATAATTAATACAAGAATCTATTGTGTAAGTAAGATAATCATAACTTGAAGGGTTAGAAATAATTCCTCCTACATAATTAGTCCCTGTTATTTGGGCATGATTTTCGCAATCTGAAATGTGAAAATTATAATCATCAGATCGAGGATAGGCAGATATACACGAGCCAACTAAACCACCCACATAAGAATTTCCATCAACATTTCCATAAACAGAGCATTTAGTCAAGTTTATATCGTCACTAGCAACAGAAACATAACCAACAATTCCTGCAACATAAGAGTACCCTTTTATATTAACATTATCTAATGTGATGTTTTCAATTTTAACTATTGATTTCACATATATAGCACCAAACAGTCCTTGATATGAATAAGCATTTGTGCTACCTTCAGGAGTGGTTATTCCCGATATGTTAAAGCCATTACCATTATATGAACCAGAAAAATAACTTTGATTTGTATTTCCATTACGATCATAAGAAATTCCAATAGGTTGCCAATAATATCCAGCCAAATTCAAGTCTTTTGTCTGTTTAAAATATATTCCATCATAAAAATACTTTACCGAACCATTTGTTGCTACATTTGCATTATAAGCTTGATTATTATAGATTGTCCAAGACAAAAAAACCAAATCTTTCTCTGATTGGATAAGGTATGGAAAGGCTTCAGTTCCTGCACCAGATAAAACATATGTATCAAAGTCTCCATAGATATCAGTCCAATAAACAGGTTCTTCTGTAGGATCTGCCGCATTTGCTTGTTCTGAATTATCTATAACTTTTGGCAATGAAAACAACAGTGTTGCACCTATCAACGCAACAAGCATAGAAAAAACTATAAAAATCATAGATTTTTTTGTTTTTATTTTCATAGCAACTCCTTTCTATCTTATTTTAGTATGTATAATCGTAAAAATTGTAAACTTAATTTATAGACAAATTATAACATTCTTTTTGTCTTCTTCAAAACATATTTGATATATTGAATTAGAAATTTTATAACTAATAATTTGTAAAAAAATATTATCTTTTCGAAATATTTTTTTGAAATTTTTAATTTTGTCAATATTTATTTTAATAAATCTTTTTTGGAGCTGATGGCGGGAATCGAACCCGCGACCTACCGATTACGAATCAGTTGCTCTACCGACTGAGCCACATCAGCAAATACTTGAATTTTTATATTTTATCTTACAATAATTCATTTAACATTTATTACATTAAGCAAAATTTATAGTGTTATACTTTTTGATTTCTCAAGTTATATAGGAAGAAAATTTGCATAATACTACAACATATAGTATTATGCAACACATAAAATCCTATTATTTAGTTAATTAATTTAAAAGACACTTTTTCGTTCTCTTCATCTTTTTCCATCACTTCAACTTTTACTTGTTGGTCTAATTTAACAATTTCATAAATTTGTTTATTATTTTGCTCTGTAGCATTTTTAATGTGTAAAAGCCCAGATGCGCCATTTTCCAATTTTATAATAGCTCCAAACTTTAATATTTTTACAACCACACCTTCATAAACATTACCTATCTTTAATTGCTTGATGGCTGTAAGTTTTGGGCTTTCCTGCAAAGCTTTTAAACTCAAAGCAACCTTTTTGTTTTCTCTATCTACTTCAATCACTTTAAAGTTGTAACTTTCCCCTGTTTTAATAATTTCTTCAGGCGATGAAATATGTTTATAAGAAATGTTAGAAATATGCAAAAAGCAATCAACTCCTCCAACATCAACAAATGCACCATAAGGCAGTATTTTCTTTATTGTCCCTTTAACAATTTTATTTATAAAAATTGAATTCCAAAACAATTCTTCATTAGTTTTTTTGATTTGCTCTTCCAACAATTTTATACTTGCTATAATTTTTTTATTGTCTTTATTAATATCAGTTACTATAGCTTCAA
Organism: uncultured Clostridia bacterium; assembly: GCA_944349375.1. Classification (GTDB taxonomy): domain Bacteria; phylum Bacillota; class Clostridia; order Christensenellales; family UBA1242; genus Caccovivens. Next base: position 103,026 of record CALVMV010000005.1, on the reverse strand, counting down.
ATTGTTTGCCAACACATTTTCTTTTATCATAAAATTTTATAGAAGATTCTTCATTTGGGACAAAAATATCATAATCACCCATTTTTGAAATAAGCCCATCGTTATTAGCTGAAGAAGGAACGAAAGAAAATTTACTACCCAATTTTAACTTATTAGCATTTTGTGTTTGCAGGATGGTTTCATCAGCCAAATCTTTTGACACTTCAATTAGACCATCATCATTTTTCAATTTTGTTATAACAACTTTAAACCTATCACCTATTAACAAATCTTTGTAATTACTCGCTTCTTCTGCTGGTAAAAACGCATCATTTTTACCACCAATATTAAAAATCGCACCTTCGGGCCTTTTTATTACCACAACACCATCAAACATTTGACCTTTTTTGTAAAATGCAAATGTTTTTTCCACTTCATCTAAACTAAATTTATTGTCTTTCATAACTATCCTTTGATAAAATTTTAACAAATTATTTGGTTTTTGTCAAAGAATTAAATGCGATTTGTCTTAAGCTATCCAATCTATTTGAAATAATGTTGCTAGCTTGCGATAAAGTTTCATTATCAAGTTTGTTGCCATAAAATTCTTCTAAAGTAAATGGTTCTCCTATAACAACCTTGTTTTTTCTCCAAAATTTTGGCTTTTTAGCAATAAACATTGGAACTATTGGGGCTTTTGCTTTTATTGCAAACATTGCAACGCCATGCTTTACTTCTCCCATTTCCATATTTGCATTATCGTGTCTTGTTCCTTCAGGAAAGATTACAAGTTTTTTGCCATTTTTTAAAACTTTTAAGCAATTTTTTATAGCCGCCACATCTGTTGATTGCCTATCTATTTTAATTGCTCCCATAGTTTTCAAAAATGAACCCACTAATTTATTTTTAAACAACTCTTTCTTTGCAACATAATATTTTTTCTCCCACGTATGAACAGCAAGAATTACAGAATCTAGATTAGAAGTGTGATTGCTTGCTATGATACAAGGTCCTTTTGGTATATTATTTTTGCCTATAAACTTTGTAGGATAAAAAAATCTTATAGGTAATGCTAACAAACATTGTATAAAATGAAACATATTTCCTCCTTATGTTAAATTATGCGAACAAGCATAAGCAGTTGAAAAAGCTTGTGTTAAATTAAATCCCCCTGTTAAGCAATCTACATCTAAAACTTCACCAATAAAATATAATCCTTTTACAAGTTTACTTTCCATTGTTTTAGGGTTTATTTCATTCAATGCCACACCACCAGAAGTAATAATTGCAGATTCAATTGGATACAAATTTTTAAAAGTTAACGGAAAGTTTTTTAATAATTTTATAAAATCTTCTCTTTGTTTAACTGTAAAGCTGTTTACTTTTTGTTGATTATCAATGTTTAATAATTTTAAAAATATATTTGCCAAAGTTTTCGGAAGGTATAAAGAAACAAAGTTTGACATTGTTTTATTTTTGCATTGGTCAACATCTCTCAATATTCTAGATAATAGCTTATCTTCGCTAAGGGCAGGCTTAAAATCTAAAAACAATTTAATTTCGTTAGCTCTATTGATAAAGCTTGATAAAGTCAAAACAATAGGTCCAGATATTCCCTTATCAGTAAAAAGCATTTCTCCAAAATATTCGAAATTTTTGTTGTCTGAAGTTGCTTTTATTTTCACATTTTTTAAAGATATCCCCTGCAAATCTTTTATAAACCAATCTTTTAGTTCTATAGCCACAAGCGCTGGCTTTGGTTTAGTTATGGTATGTCCAAATTCTTCAGCAAACTTATAACCATCTCCTGTGCTACCAGTTAAAGGATAGCTAATACCCCCAGTAGAAATAATAACTCTATCAAACAAATATTCTTTTTTATGAGTTTTAATTAAAAACTCTTCATTTTTTTTGCTAATCTTTTCGACTTTTTCATTTAAATGAATTTTACAATCTTTTGAAAATTTTTCTAAAGCTTTTATTACATCGCTTGATTTATCGCTTTCTGGGAAAACCCTATTACCCCGTTCTGTTTTTAATTTTAATCCAATATTTTCAAAAAAACTTATTATGTCTTCTGGCGAAAATTGATTGATGCTTGAATACATGAATTTTTTACCATTTACTACATTATTAAAAAATTCATCTTTATTGCAGTTATTAGTTAAATTACATCTGCCCTTTCCTGTTATGTATAGTTTTTTCCCACATTTTTCATTTTTATCAAAAATATGCACTTCGTGATTAGACGACAAAAAACCACCAGCTAGCATTCCTGCTGGTCCAGCGCCTATTATCGCTATTTTCACTCTGACCTCACTAAAGAATCAAGTTCTTCTGTAGTTAAATCTCGCCAACTTCCTCTACGCACGCCACCTAATTTTACTTTCCCAATTCTTACTCGTTTTAATAATTTTATAGTTTTTCCAATAGCTTCAAACATTCTGCGTACTTGCCTGTTCATTCCTTCGTTAATTACCACTGATACTTTTGTGAATTTTCCATCAAATGACATAAATTCCACCTTTGCAGTAGGCATTCTTTCCCCATCAATAACAACACCTTTTCTTAAAACTGCAAGTTCACTTTCTTTAATTTCCCCTTCAATAGTAACTTGATATTCTTTATCTATTGAATATTTAGGATGAGCAACTTTATTTGCAAAATCTCCATCATTTGTAAGAATTATAAGTCCTTCTGTTTCGTAATCAAGCCTACCAATAGAAAAAAGCCTTTCTTCTGTAGGCACTAACTCATAAATGGTTTTTCTTCCCTTTTCATCACTAGCAGTGCAAGCATAACCTTTTGGTTTATTAAGTTTTATATAAATAAAAGAAGAAGGAAGAAAAACTTGTCTTCCTTCATAGAAAACTTTATCTTTTTTTTCATTAATTACAATGCCGAGCTCAGTTACAGGTTTTCCATTAACAGAAATTTTCCCTTCTGTAATCAACTGGTCGCATTTTCTCCTTGAAGCGATACCGCTAGAAGCCAAAAATTTATTTAATCTCATATTTTTTTTACCACTCTGTCAAAACATCATATAGTTTTTGCCAAAGCGAGTTTCTCCTTACTTTCTCTATTGTATATATTTTTTCAGAGAAAAGCAAGTTTTTATTTAAATAAATTTGAGTCATACCAACTTCTTGGTGATTTTCTACAGGAGCAACTAATTCATTTACTAAATCGTATTTGATTTTAATAGAGTTTAATTCGGTTTCGGTTAAAGGATAGTAAAAATGTCCAAAAGTATCAATAGCAACATCACTAACCCTGCCATCATTAACTTTTATATTTTTTTGAAAATCATAAAAAGTTGTTAGATCATAGAGTTTATATTTATTAAAAGCATTTTCCATTAGTCTAGAACAATCTTCAAACATAGGACCACAATTAAGAACCACACAAACGATTTGCATTCCATCTCTTTCTGCACTCGAAACTAAACATCTGCCTGCATCATCAGTAAAACCTGTTTTAACTCCATTACATCCTTCAAAGCTATTTAGTAATTTATTTTTGTTTTTTAAATATCTAGTCTTTCCTTCCTTATTTGTTATTTTTGTATTTTTTGTTGAAACAATTTCTTTGAAAATCGGATTTTGCATTGCGTAACTTGTTATTAATGCTAAGTCGTAGGCAGTAGTATAATGTGTTTTAGAATCTAAGCCATGCGTATTATCAAAATGTGAATTTACTGCTCCTATCTTTTTTGCAGTATTATTCATTAATTCAACAAAATTATTTAAGCTTCCTCCGACCTGCTCTCCTATCGCTACAGAAGCATCATTACCTGATACAAGCATTAACCCATACAATAAATCTCTAATAGTAAAAGTCTCATCTTTACGAAGATAAATGCTCGTTCCTTCAATACCAACTGCTTTAGGTGAAATTGTAAAATATTCATCTAAATTTTTGCAATTTTCAATAGCAGTTATAGCTGTCATTATTTTTGTTGTTGACGCCATTGCTAATTTTTCGTTCATATTTTGACTTTCTAAAACTCTCTTAGAAGTTGCCTCCATAACACACATTGATTTTGCACTTGTGTATTCAGAAGCTTGTGCTTGTTTTGGTCTCGCAACCAAAAAAATCCCACTTAAAAGAGCAGAAAAAGCGAATATAAAAACAAAAAGAATACATGCAATTCTAATTATTTTCATTTTCATTCTCCTTGTTAATTTTACTAATAAAAGCATTAAATGTATTTAATATTGTTTGATATAAAGTCTTGTTTTCTACATTTACGAAACTTATCTCTCCCTCACTTTCAACAATAAATCCAACAGGAGCAACACTCATACCACCGCTTGAGCCACCAGCCATAGGAAAATGTCTTGCAACCCTTCTAGCTGATAGATCAGCATATTCTCCCCCACCAACGACATAACCGACACTTACTTTTGAAATAGGAATTATAGTTTTTCCACTGTCTGTAATAATAGCATCACCAATTATCGTGCTTGAATCAACAATACCTTTAATTTTTTCCATAGCACTGTCTATAAGACTATTGATTGATTTATCTTCATCAAATTTCATTTTTCACCTCATTTTTCAAATCTTTAACAAATTTTTCTTTAGCAATTCTATTAGTTATAATGAGCGAAATAACAAAAGAATATACAACATCAAACAAAGAAATAGATATATTTGTTTTTAAAGCAAATTCTAGAACTTGCCTATTATAAGAAACAGTATCATAAACAGCCATAGACGCAGTAGCTCTAGAGTTTTTTAAATTTGTGAAGAATATAAGGCAAAATAAATTTATAATTCCTGCAAACATAGAAGAAACAAAAGCATCACCTAACCCAACATTATAAAAAAGATAAAGTTCTTTTAAATGGGTTTTATTTTTAATTTGTTTAGAAAAAACATCTACAAAAATCACTTCTTTACTATCAAATTCAATTTCCATAGAAGAAACATCATTTTCATCTTGCAATAGAATTTTACCATTTTTTAACCAAAATCTTTGATGCAACAATTTCTTTTTAAAAAGGAAAACTCCAATTGCACCATTTTTATTTAATAAATTACATGAAAATTTTAATTTAAATTTTATAGGGAAAAACATTATAACTATTATAAAAAAAGGAATCAAAAGATAATAATTCATCATTTCATTACCTCCTGCAAAGCTTTTGCCAAAACATAAGATATATTTTTAATATTTTGTTTTATATCTTTCGGGCTAAGAAGTAATTCATTATTAAAATTAAATGTCTTTGCATTTATCATAAATGGCACTCCCAATGAAAAACATGGTATATGCAATTCTTTTTGACAAATTCTTTTACTTTTTGAATTGACCGCACTACCAGGAGTCATGCCTGTTGTTGTAAGTTGCAAAGAACAACCCAATCTAGCTATTGAGTTTGTGCAAAGAGAATCTATTAAAACAACAAATTTGATATTTAAATTTTTAACTAATGAATATACTATATCAAAAGTTTTTATACCCGTTTCAAAATAAACATTAGGACAAATTTTTACGGTATTATTTAAATTTAGCAAATCTATGCTATTACAAGTTTCAATTCCTAGTCTATCTGCCCAAATTTCAGGATTGCCAAGTCCAACAATCAAGGTTTTTGCTTTGCTTAAATTGTATTTTTTTATTAAAAATTTTAATCTTTTTTTTAACAATAAAGAAAGATAGTTTAAACTTTCTTCATCTAAATAATGAACAAGAGGAGCGTTAATAATGTAATAGTCCCCTATGTCAAAGCCAGATTCCAAACTTTGGCTTTCATCTTTAATATGTAAAGAAAGGAGTTCTATTCCATACTTGTCTGCTTTCTTTTTTTTATATCCCATTTTCAAAAAATCACATGAACATTCATCAATTAAGTCAATCATAAAATTATTTTGTTATAAAATTAAAAAAATATTTATTTTTACTTGATTTTAAAAAAAGTTTGTGATATATTTATATAGAAATTTTAAAGGAGAAAACTATGCCAAACATAAAATCAGCAGAAAAAAGAGTTAAAATCATTGAAAAGAAAACATTAGAAAATAAAGCTATCAAATCAAAAATCTCAACATATATTAAGAAATTTAAGCTTGCTGTTGCAAACAAAGATATCCCTGTAGCTGAAGTAACATACAAGGATGTTGTTTCTTTGCTTGATAAAGCTGCTTGCGACAATGTTATTCATAAAAACAATGCAGATAGAAAAAAAGCTCATTTTTCAAAAATGCTTGAAGAATTGAAAAAATAATAAGCACGAAATTAAAAAATAACCTTTTATTTTGTTTTATAAAACAATAAAAAAAGATGTAAAATTTTTATTACATCTTTTTTTCATCGTCATAAATACTCATAGGTTTAAGTTTCGTGTTCCAATACATTTCATCTATGCCAAACTCTTTATAAGCTGGTAAGTGATACATAAAAAATATATCAGCTAAATCATATTTTCCACTATCAACAAATTCTTTTACTTTTTTGTTCTTTAGCATCTGAGGTTTTAAATGTGAAAGAGAAACTTGTTTTAAATCTTGATATTTTTTAAATTCTAAAACACATTCAAGTTTATCAACTGCTTTAGCAAATTTTGCTTCTAAGCTTTTCCCTTCGTTATATTCATCAGTTAAGTTCATTAAAAAATCCGATTGATTTAAATTTTTAACAAAACTAAATACAGCTTCCCTAGCCTTATCTTTGAGATCTTTTTTATCAATATTATCAAGAGGCGTTACATCACCTATTACCAATTCTTCTAATTCATGAATAGCCAACATCTCTAGTGTCTTTCCCAAATCCAATTCCAAATTAAGCTCAGAATGTAATGAGATAACTAAAATTAAACATCCATACACATGCTCAGCAATACTTTCTAACCTATTCTTTTTTACATTCCATTGGACAGCACCCTGTCTTAAAATATCTTTAAGTTGTGTAGCCTTGAAATAAAATTTAAAAGCATCCTCTTTCATAATCTCTCCTCAAATTTTTAAATAAAAACAGATTAAAATTTAAAAAATTCTCTTAATATTAAGAGAATTTTTAAAAATATAATTTTAATATTTTATAAAGCTTTAAAATTATTTTTCAATCTAAACCTTAACTCAAAAATTATTCAATTTCTGGTAAAATGCGAACAACATTGAGTTCTTTGATTTTTTTTGCTAAATAATCAAAATAATCTTCAAATTCATCTTTTGACCTAAATAGTCTTTTCGCTTTTTTTATTTTTTCAAGATCTTTATCAGTTAATTCAACTTGACAGATTTCAACATTTCTATTGTCAATTTGGTCAAATTTGGCACTTAAATATGAGCAAACATCTCTAGCGACATCTTCATCTTCAAAATAAAAGCTTCTTGATTTTTCTTTTGTCTCTCCTGTCATTAAATTTTCATCAATTTTCTTCTCTACAACTTTGTAATACATACTTACTCCTCCTTCTTATGTATAGAAGAATAATAAATTATTTTTTAATATTTGTCAATACACTTTAATAAAAAATTTATCAAATTAAATTATTAGGTTATTTTTATTTACAATAGTATAATAAATTGACCCCAAATTTATTAAAAGTATTAAATAAATTTAATAGAACAATGCTTAAGACAAATGAAAAATAAAATTAAAAATGTATTAAAATATAAAAAATAGCACTTCAAAGTGCTATTTTTTAGTATTTTAAATCAATTAAACCAAATTTGCCGTCTTTTCTTCTATAAAGAATGTTTATTCTTCCACTTTCTGCATTTAAGAAAGCAAAGAAGTCATGTCCTAATCTTTCAATAGCAAATCTTGCATCATCTATAAGCATAGGATCAAGGTCGAAAGTTTTAGTTTTATAAATTGCTGGCAATTCTTCTGGTTTTTCTTCCAAAAATTCAAATGGGAATTCAATTGCTCCCTTCTTTTTTTCTTTGCGTTTTTGATTGTAACGAACGATTTGTTTTTCAAGTTTTGGAAGTGCGTAATCAATGTTATTGTACATATTGTCACTTGTTACTTCACAACGGAATAAAAGTCCTTTGCAAGATATTGTAATTTCTAATTTTTCTTGTTTTGCAACTTTTAAAAGAACAACTTTAGCATTTGGTTCTTCATCAAAATATTTATTAAGTTTAGCAAGTTTGTCTTCAATGATTGTCTTTATTCTTTTTGAAGCTTTATATCCGCCTCTTTCTAATATATCAATTTTCATATATTTGCCTCCTTAGTTATATATTAACAAAATTTATAGATTTCTCCAAATGATTTTAAAACGCAATCAAAAAATTATTCGTTTTCGAAAGTTAAAGTGTCATCTTTAACATCTATCACAATTTCTCCTTCATTTTTTAACTTACCCATTAAAATCATTTCTGCTATATTGTCTTCAATTTCTTGTTGTATGAATCGTTTTAAAGGTCTTGCTCCATATTCAGTGTTAGAGCCTTTTTGAACAACATAATCAAGGGCTTCTTCAGTAATTTTCAAAGATAAATTCTTTTCCTTGAGTCGTTTATTTATATTTGAAATTAAAATTTTTGAAATTTTAACAAGGTCATCATGAGTTAATGGTTGGAAAACACAAATAACATCAATTCTATTGATAAATTCAGGCTTAAATTTATGTTTTAAAGCATCCATATAAATTTTGTTAGTATCTATTTCTTCTTGTTCTTCGCTGCCAAAACCTAAATTTCTTCTATGTTCTCTAACCTCATTTGCACCCAAGTTACTTGTCATAATGATAATTGTATTTTTAAATGAAACTGTCCTTCCCTGTCCATCAGTAAGTCTTCCATCATCAAGAATTTGAAGCAATGCGTTAAAAATATCTGGATGTGCTTTTTCAATTTCATCAAAAAGTACAACTGAGTAAGGATGTCTTCTTACCTGTTCAGTTAATTGCCCACCTTCTTCAAAACCAACATAGCCAGGAGGCGAACCAATTAATTTGGAAACAGAGTGAGATTCCATGTATTCACTCATATCTATTCTTACAATGTTGTTTTCATCATCAAACATTGCTTCAGCTATAGCTTTACATAATTCTGTTTTTCCTACACCTGTTTGTCCCATAAATAAGAATGAGCCTATTGGTCTTTTAGAGTCTTGTAATCCTACCCTCGAACGCCTTATTGCTTTAGCGACAGCATTAACAGCTTCGTTTTGACCTACAACTCTTTTGTGAAGTATATCTTCAAGATGTAAAAGTCTATCTTTTTCACTTTCAGTGATTTTTGTTACTGGTATGCCTGTCCATTTTGCAACAACAGCAGCTATTTCATTTGCTCCAATAGATTTAATGCCAGACTTTTCACTTGTACCAAAAAACTTTTCATTTTTCTTTTTTAGTTCATTTTCATTGTTAATTATTTCAGATTGAAGTTTTGCCGCTTTTTCATAGTTCCTTTGCAAACTTGCTTCATCTCTGCTTGCTGACAAAGATTTGATTTTTTCTTCAATTTTTCTAATCTCTTGTGGCTTTACAGTATAATTAACTTTTGCTTTACTGCTTGCCTCATCAATTAAGTCAATCGCCTTGTCTGGCAAACTTCTATCTGAAATATACCTATCAGAAAGAACTGCAGCAGCTTCAATAGCTTCATCTGTAATAGTTATTTTGTGGAAAGCTTCGTAACTGTCTTTCAAACCTTTTAAAATTTGTATAGTTTGTTCAACACTAGGTGGATTTACCATGATAGGTTGGAATCTTCTTTCAAGAGCTTTATCTTTTTCTATAAATTTTCTGTATTCATCGGTAGTGGTTGCTCCAATAGTTTGCATTTCCCCTCTTGCTAAATAAGGTTTCAACATATCTGCTGGTGAAGTTTCGCCTTTTTCACTTCCCGCTTGAGCAAGTGTGTGTATTTCATCAATAAAGACAATTATATTTTTGCTTGCGATGATAGTTTCTATAGCATCTTTTAGTTTTTCTTCCATGCTACCACGATATTTAGTGCCAGCCATAAGCCCGCCTATTTCAAGAGAATAAATCACTTTGTCTTTTAATATCTCTGGGACATCTCCTGAAACGATAGCCTGAGCCAGCCCTTCTACGACAGCAGTTTTACCCACGCCTGCTTCACCAATAAGAACAGGGTTGTTTTTAGTTTTTCTACACAAAATTTCAACAACTCTTTGAATTTCTTCTTCCCTACCAATAACAGGATCCAATTTATGTTCTTTTGCTTTTAAGGTAATATCGGTTCCCATATCGAGCAATTTTTCAGGGAGTGAACTACCTGTTTGTTTATTAGCCTTGCCACTTTCTTTTTCTTCAGAATTTGAAGGAGCATTCGCCTGCAAAGCTCTAATAACTTTTCCTCTTAATGCTTCAATATCGATATCAAAAGGCCCTTGCAAAATTCTATATGCAACCGAACCACTGCTAGATAATAGTGCTAAAAGTAAATGTTCTGTGCCTAAAAACGAATGGTTCATTTGCAAAGCAATTTCCTGTGCAATACGGAATAAATCTTTAGTCCTAGGTGTTAATTCAACATCATTACTAAACAAAATATCTCCATCAGAATTTTCTTCAAAAAAATTAAACATTGCACTTTCTGTTACACCTTCCTCTGCAAGAATTTCACTTGCTAAGGAATCTTCGACAGCTGTAAGTCCATACAAAATATGTTCACTTCCTACCAAATTTGAGCCAAACCTTAATGCAATTTTACTTGCATTTTTGATAACTTTTTCAATATTATCTGAGAATGAAGAAGATTGATAATTCATAATTCCCTCCTTGTAACGAGATTTTTAATCTCTTTAGATATATACTCACCTCTTATGATGTTTTCCTTTTTTGTTTGAAAAAAATCAAAAATTTCTTTTAGATTTGAAGTTGTTCCTTCATAAAATAATTTCATAAATTTTTCATTGTCTTTAATTTGTAAAAATTCAAGAGCATCTCCAAACTTTATTAAAGATAAATACTCAATCATTTCATCTTCTTTTAAACTATAACAATTTGTCAAAATACCATAAGCTCTTAACACTTTATCTTTTATGGTTTCAAATTCAGTTTGCACAATTTCTTCTCTGGCAATTTTTTCTTGTTCAATAACATCATATATAAATTGGCTAACTTTATCTATAATTTCATCTTCACTATAGCCCAAAGAACCCTGATTTGAAATTTGATATAAACTACCTTTTGCACGACTTCCTTCCCCATAAAAGCCCCTAATGGTAAGTTTATTTAACTTAGCATTTTCAAACAAATTGTTTATTTTATTTTGAAATTCTAAAGCAGGCAAAAACAGCATAACGGAAGCTCTCATTCCTGTTCCCAAATTAGAAGGCGATGCAGTAATAAAACCAAGTTCTTTGTCAAAAGCTATAGGCAAAGAAGCCAAAATTTCATCATCTATTTTAGATAATCTGCGATATGGTTTATATAAATTAAAACCATTTTCAATACATTGTTCTCTTATGTGATCTTCTTCGTTTATCATTACGATAATTTTTTCATCTTCGCTTATAGCCAGCCCTGAAATATCTTTATTCTCAATAAGTTCCCTACTTATTAGGTGCTTTTCAAACATAGCATTACATTCATTAAGCGAACAATCAGAGAGTTTTATGTATGAAAAAACCTCAAACTTTTCTAGCGTTTTAATGACTGCGTTTGTAATATAACTAGCATCAATTTCACTATCTAGTTTGGTATAAAATTTAAGTCCATCTACATTTCTAGCTAAACGAATTCGAGAGGAAATGGCTATTTTATCAAACTCTTCCATCTTCCCCTCCTATTTTTTTGCCAGTATGTTTTTTGTCGCCATAAAGCTTATGCACTAAGTCTTTTAGCTGATCAATTTCTTGATAGCAACGACTGCATCCAACAAAACCAGACTGTTTTATTTCATTAAAAGATGTATTACAATATGGACATTTATTCAATCTTTCACCTTTGAAAAAAATTATTCTTTATCAATGCCTTTCATAGTTAAGGCAATTCTTTTCTTTTGAACATCAACAGAAAGAACTTTAACATCTATCCTTTGTCCAACTTTTAAAACTTCAGAAGGATGTTTGATATAGGCATCAGAAATTTGACTTATATGAACAAGTCCGTCTTGATGAACACCGATATCTACAAAAGCACCAAAGTCTATAACATTACGAACAACGCCCGAGAGAACCATTCCTTCTTTCAAATCTTCCATTGATAAGACATCACTTCTTAAAACTGGTTTAGGCATAGATTCACGGATATCACGACCAGGTTTTAAAAGTTCTTTTACAATATCAGTAAGAGTTGGAACACCTATTTCACATTCTTTAGCAACTTTATCTTCCCCTTTGAGTTGAATTAAATTTGGTAAAGAAGAAATATTTCCGTTCTTTACATCTTCTTCTGTCATATCGAAAATCTTAAGTAGTTTTCTAGTAGAAGAATAACTTTCAGGGTGAACAGCAGTGTTATCTAAAATTTCATCTCCACCAACTACACGCAAGAAACCTGCACATTGTTCGTATGCTTTTGGCCCAAGTTTTGGAACATTTAAAAGTTGTTCTCTATTTGAAATACCTTTTACTTTTGCCCTGTAAGCAACAATGTTTTTAGCGATGGACATGTTTAGCCCTGAAACATAAGATAATAAACTTGGACTAGCTGTATTTATATCTACTCCAACACTATTTACGCAATCTTCTACCACCCCTGTCAAAACTTCTGTTAATCTATTTTGTGGCATATCATGTTGATACTGCCCAACCCCAATAGATTTAACATCAATTTTAATAAGTTCAGCTAGTGGATCTTGCAATCTTCTAGCAATAGAAACAGCCGACCTTAAAGAAACATCATAATCAGGAAATTCTTCAGCACCCAATTTACTTGCAGAATACACTGAAGCACCAGCTTCACTAACTACAGCATAACTTACAGGTCTAGAAACATGTTTAATAAGTTCTGCGACAAATATTTCTGCTTCTTTTGATGCAGTACCATTACCAATAGAAATTATATCTACTTTGTATTTTTCTATCAAAACTTTTAACTTTTCAATAGATTCTTCTGTTTTTGATTGAGGAGGAGTTGGATAAATCACAGTAGTTGCTAAAACATTACCATTTGTATCAATAACGGCAATCTTACACCCTGTTCTATAAGCAGGGTCCAATCCTAATATAATATTGTTCTTTAAAGGAGCTTCCATTAAAAGAGGTTTTAAATTAACTTCAAACATCTTTATAGCTTGTTCATTTGCTTTGTCAGTTAAATTTGCTCTTGCTTCACGCTCAAGTGATGGAAATAAAAGCCTATCATAACTGTCTTGAATAACTTCTTCCATAATCTTGTCTGTGTTAGGATTTTCTTTCTTGTAAAATTTGTTTATAACAGCTAATGTCAATTCTGAGTTAATTTCAATATCAACTTTCAAGCATTTTTCTTTTTCACCACGATTGATTGCTAATATTCTATGACTAGGAATATTTTTGATTTCTTGTTTAAAATTAGAATATGTTTCATATGTGAAACTATTTTCATTTTCTAAAAGCTCACATTTAATAAATGCTTTATTTTCGATTAAAGTTCTAAGTTCCTTTCGAAGTTCAGCATTATCAGAAATTCTTTCAGCGACAATATCTTTTGCCCCAGCAATAGCATCTTCTATTGAAGTAACTTCTTCTGTTAAAAACTTTTCAGCTTCTTCTTCAATTTTCAATTTATTTGATTGAGCAAGCAAAATATCAGCAAGAGGATCCAATCCTTTTGCAATAGCAACTGAAGCTCTAGTTTTTCTCTTTGGCTTGTAAGGTCTATAAATATCTTCAACTTCAGTTAAAGTTTTTGCATCGCTTAATGCTTTTGCAAGATCATCAGTCCACTTTCCTTGTTCTGTGATTGCTTTTTCAACTTTTGCCTTTTCATCATTAAGATTTCTTAAATATTTAAGCCTATCTGCAAATGCTCTAATAGTTTGGTCATCACAAGTTCCATGCATTTCCTTTCTATAACGAGCAATAAAAGGAATAGTGCAACCTTCATCAAGCAAATTAATTAGGTTTTGTGAATATTCTTGTTTAATACCAAATTCTTGTGCTAATTCTAATGTTAAATCCATAAATTTCTCCTTAACTAATCAAATATATTTTAATTTTTTTGTCCTTTTTGAGCAAGCAATTTGCTAAATTTTGTAGATAAATCTTCAAAGTTTTCAACCTTTTTTGCTATCTCTGAAGTCAACAACTCTTTTGCTTCACTTTCTGACAGATTGAAAGAATTATCAATTAATTTTGTAAAATTAGAAAATTGAATAAGACTATTTGAGCATAACAAATTGCTATTCTCAAGCCTTAAAAAATTGGCTTCTTTGATTATATCAATGTTTTGCATAATTTCGCTTCCTAAAAAGCAATCTAAATTTTCATACAACTTAAAATTCAAAAATCCCCTTCCCTGCTCAGCATCAGACAAAGGAGTAAAAATAAATTTTACATTGTAATTTGATAAAAGCGAAATTGCATCTTTATCAAGATAATTACAACCTAGTAGATAGCATTCTCTATCTAAAAAGCCAAAATCTTCAATAAATCTTTCAGGTGGCTTGTGATATCTTTGTTCGATTTTCCCTAAACTTTTTAAATCTCTACCAAAGTGCAATAACAATGGCAAATTTAGTTTTGCAGATAAATCGACTATTTGACTTAAAAAATTTTCAGCAATTTCTTCTATATTTTTTATTTCAACTATTAGATTGTTGCCAACTAATAGCGAAGAAGGAATTTCAAGCAAATTTTCTGCACTTATAATACTAAATATTTTCATGTTATATCTTTCAGAAAATTCTGTTAAATCAATAGCAAAATCATTAACTAAAAAAAGCTCCTTTATGCCCGCTTTCGAATTTAATGCAATAGCATATTCTAGCAAAAATTTCTTTTCATCTTCCGTCCAACTCTCAACCGAAGTAACTTGCGGTGGAATAAATGCGATTGGATCACAATAATAATTTTTTATTTTAATCTTTTCTATCATAAATTTCCTACTTATAGGCAATTATACAATAATAGGGAGAAAAAAGGCAAATGAAAGAACGAGTTATTTTACATTCAGATGTTAATAATTTTTTTGCTTCTGTTGAATGTTCTACCAAACCTGAGCTTAGAAACAAGCCAGTAGCCGTTACAGGCAATCCTAAAAAAAGAACAGGCATAATTCTTGCTAAAAACGAAATTGCAAAAAAGTATGGGGTTCAAACAGGTCAGGTTATCGGAGAAGCACAGGTTCTCTGCCCTGAGCTAGTTTGTTTACCACCACATTACGATTTGTATGAAGAGCTGTCTTTAAAACTTCATGAAATATACTTGACTTATACCAATTTTGTAGAGCCATTGGGCTTAGATGAATGTTGGCTAGATGTTACAAACAGCTTAAAATATTTAAAGAAAACAGGCAAACAAATTGCTGATGAAATACGAGAAAGAGTAAAAAAAGAATTTGGTTTTACTGTATCAGTAGGCGTTTCTTTCTGTAAAATCTTTGCTAAACTAGGTTCGGATTTAAGAAAGCCTGATTTTACTACAGAAATAAATAAGCAAAATTTTAAAAACATGACATACCATCTTCCCTTATCTTCAATAGTAGGAATAGGAAAAAGATTAGAAAAAAAATTCTCTTCTATATCTATAAACACTATTGGAGAATTCGTTAAGCTTGAAGATGATTATTTAAAGCATTTAATGGGAATAAATGGATTAAAACTAAAACAAGCATTGCTTGGAAAAGAAGAAAATTCAGTAAGTGATTATTACCTGCTTCCCCCGCCTAAAAGCATCGGAAATGGAACTACAACCATACATGATATAATTTTGCGTAAAGACATTGAAAAAGTTGTGTTTTTTTTAGCTGAAAAGGTTTCTTCTAGAATGATAAAGCATGATGTTTTGGCTAACACTTTATCGTTATCAATTAAAACAAATAAACTAAAACGATATCATAAAAGCATGAAAATATCTCCTACAAACCAAGTAAAAGATTTAGCTAAAAACGCAATGATTATTGCTGATAAAATTTGGAGTTATGACTACCCAGTAAGAGCTATAAGATTAAGGGCATCATCTTTGACAAGTGCTAGAATAAAACAAATATCTTTCTTTGAAAGTAAGAAAGATTTTTCTGAAGTTACGGAAATTATAAATAATAAATTTGGCAAAATAGAATTAGCATCAAATATGAATACATTTATTAACACAAATAAACATGTTCAAGAATGAAATTTGTCGAAAAACATTCTTTAATAAAAAACTTTAAATTTTTAAGAGTAATTTAGTTTGATTTTTTTTCATATTGTATTATACTAATAAAAAATCTTTAACTATAATTCAAATTTAACTTTTCTATAATTTATAAGGAGATAAAATGAAATATCAAATTATTGTTGATAGTTGCTCAGAACTAGCAAGCGACTATCTTAAAAATGAAAATATTGGTTTTGCAGTTGTTCCTTTAACAATAAATGTTGGCGACAAAGAGTATGTTGACAATGATAAATTAGATTGTAAAATAATGCTTGAAGATTTAAAAAAAGCAAAAAAATCTTCTAGTGCATGCCCTGCCCCACAAAGTTTTTTGGAATTGTTTGACAATGCAGAGCATACTTTTATTGTTACAATCACTTCAAAACTTTCAGGCTGTTATAATTCGGCAATTGTAGCAAAAAATTCTTATGATAAAAAAGATAATGTCCATGTTATTGATTCAAAAGCTGTATCCGGAACAGAAATCTTAATTGTAGATAAACTTGTCCAGCTAATCAAATCAAATAAAGATTTTCAAACAATTTCCCAAGAAATTGACAAATTTAGAGATGAATTAAATTTATTCTTTATTTTGCAAAAATTTGATAATTTAGTCAATAATGGAAGAATGAGCAGATTTGCAGGTCTAATCGCTAGCACTCTTGTGATTCGCCCTATTTGTGTTGCAGACAATGGAGAAATCAAAATAGCTAAAAAAACTATTGGAATAAAAAATGCGATTTCAAAAATGGTTCAAATGATTGGAGAAAAAGCTAAAGATATAGAAAATAGAACATTAATTATTTCACATTGCTTTGCTGATGAGGAAGTAAAACAAATCAAATCTGAAGTTGAAAATCGTTATAAATTTAAAGAAATTAGAGTTGTGCCAACAAGAGGCCTTTGCTCATATTATGCCCTTGAAAAAGGAATAATCGTTTGCTTTTGATAGGTAATAGATAAAAAAAAGATTCAAAAAAGTAGAGTCTTTTTTTATTTTCCATATTGACAATAGCGACTTTATATGTTAACATAGCCGTAGAGGAGAAAAAATATATGGAAAATAACAAAATGACAAATATAAAAAAAGAAGACTTAATAACAATTTTAAAAAGTTTACCAGAAGGCTCTCATTACTTAGATGAAGTTATAGAACCAGCAATTATTGCAACTGGTAGAGCAGACCTTTGTTATGAATTTTTTGTAAATGTTAAAGGTGCAAATATTAAAAAGCTTGAACAAGTTATAATCAATGATTCAAATCCACAATCAAATAAATATAAAATTTCTTTTGCTCAACAATATAGAAATTGTGATATAGAAAGTCTTGAAAAATCAATCATTGATAGCGAAGATTCGCGCTCAATTTTAATGTTTGCATGGGTAGTAAGAGGAGCAAATATAAGAGCCCTTGAAAAAGCTATAATTAAAACAAGAAACATTAAAGATATTGAAGCCTTTGCTAAATATGTTAAAGGTGCCAACAAAGAATTACTAGAACAAATTATAGATGAAATTAAAGAAGAAGATTCTGAAAAATAAAAAAGATTTTGTAAAGCAGGATCTTTTTTCCTTTTTTTCATTGACTATAATAGCTTTGTATGTTAAATTGTAGTAGAGGAGATAATTAAAAATGGGACAAAACAAATCATCAAACGATAAAAATATTTCAAAAAACAATGATGAATTATTAGAAGCATTAAAAAAATTGCCAAATGATACAAAAGAATTAATTATTAAAAATTTAATTCAATCCATGGTTAACGAAGGAAATCAAACTGAAATTTTAGGATTTGCTCGTTGTTGTTTATCCGCTGAAATAGATATTAACCTTTTAATACAAGCTGTTTGTCTTAGTGGCAATGCAGAATTAATAATAAATTTGGCATCACTTATGAAGGAATTAAATGGAAAAGATGCAGATATAAAAGATTTTGAGCAAGCAATTATCAATACAAAATATGTTGCAAATATTGAAGCATTTGCAAAATTGGTACCTTTCTCTAACAAAAAAGTTCTTTATAAAGCAATAGATTTCATTAATGAAGAATATACTATACACGATTTTTGCTAAAACATCCACCATCACCATCTTCCCTTTTACATGCAATCTCTATAAAAGAAACTGACATAACAAGAGAACAACATAAAAAAAACTATACTTGATAGTATAGAAGATTCTGAAAAATAAAAAAATTTAAAATAAAAAAGAGCAAATTGGTAATTGCTCTTTTTTTCTTTATTTTACATGACTTATCTTTTTTAAAACATATTTGCTTGCATTGGTTCCTGCTATAGCACCATCTCCAACCGCAGTGGCAATTTGTCTAATACTACCCTCTCGAACATCACCACAAACAAACACACCTGCTTGTGAAGTTTCCATTTGATCATTAGATTTAATATATCCACCATCAGTTAATTCAATAAAATCTTTTAAAAATTTTGTATCTGGCACCCTACCAATAGCTACAAAAACACCATCGACATCAATATTTGTCATTATTCCGTCTTTTTCAAATGTCAACTTTTGGACATAATCTTTTCCCAAAATTTTCTTAGAAATTGCACCTTTTAAAATTTGCACATTAGTTTTATCATCTAACTCATCTTCTGAATAATTATGCAACTTTAAATTATTTTTGGTAAGAACATAAACTTGTTTACATAAACTTGAAAGGTATATAGCATCAGAAAAAGCAGAGTCCCCAGAACCTACAACTGCAACAGTCTTATTTTTAAAAAAATTACCATCACAAAGAGCACAGTAACTAACGCCCTTGCCTTTTAGCTGTTCTTCCCCTTCTATGTTTAAAGGTCTTGAATGACACCCTAGAGCTAAAACAACACTCTTTGCACAAATCTTAGTTTGCAAAGTTTTGATTAAAAAATCTCCTCTTGATTTTGTAATATCAACAACTTCATCAATACAAAATTCAATCCCTAAAGATTTTGCATGCTCTTCAAACTTTACAGCAAGTTCATAACCATTTATGCTTTTAAAACCTGCGTAATTTTCAATCTGCCCTATCAAAGATAGTTGACCGCCAGGAGCATATTTTTCTATAATAAGGACACTTCTTCCAGCCCTAGAAGCATATATGCCTGCACTAATACCTGCAGGCCCACCACCAATAATAACTATATCGTAATTTTTTCCCATAATTTCATTATATACATTTACAAAAATTTTCAAAACAAAAAAACAAAAAAAGCAGAATAATTTCTGCTTTTTTGATTATCTCTTTGAGAATTGAGAAGCTTTTCTTGCTTTCTTGAGACCATATTTCTTTCTTTCTTTCATTCTTGGATCTCTAGTTAACAAACCAGCATCTTTTAATTCTTTTTTGAAAGTTTCGTTAGCTTTAACCAAAGCTCTTGCAAGACCATGACAAATAGCACCTGCTTGACCAGAAATACCACCACCAATAACTCTTACAGTTATATCATATTTATCACCAGTATTTGTAACTTCAAATGGTTGTCTAGCAACTAAAAGAAGTGTATCTCTTTGGAGATATTCACCCATTTCTCTGCCATTAACGACACATTTGCCTGTTCCTGGAAATAGTCTAACTCTAGCAATAGATTTCTTTCTTCTGCCAGTAGCAATAATCTGACTAGTTTTGTTTGATTTTTTCTCTGCCATTAATTTCTAGCTCCTTTTAATTCAACAAATTCTGGTTTTTGAGCTTCATGAGTGTGTTGAGCATCTTTATAAACATGAAGTCTTGTGAATTGTTTTCTTCCTAAAGAAGTTTTTGGAAGCATTCCTTTAACAGCTTTTTCAAGTGCTTTAGGAGAATTCTTTTGCATTAAAGTTCCATAGTCAATTTCTTTAAGACCACCAACATAACCAGTGTGCCATCTCAATTTCTTTTCCACTTCTTTTTTGCCAGTGAGCACGATTTTGTCAGAATTTAAAACAATAACGAAATCGCCAGTATCAACATGTGGAGTATAAGTAGGTTTATTTTTACCTGTTAAAATATCTGCAACTTGTGAAGCCACTCTACCAAGAGGGATATTAGTTGCATCAACAACGAACCATTTTCTTTGAACATCCGTTGGTTTTGCCATAAATGTTTTCATTTGATTTCCTCCGAAAAATTAGTCTTGAAAAGGGTCTTTAACCTGTGGGGCTAATACAGACAAAAAACGCCTCATTAATAAGACGAATATATTTTATATAGAATGACATAATTTGTCAAGTAAAAATTAAACATTTTTTAAATTATTTTTCAGATGTATTATAACTATAAAGGCTATGTAAATGTTTAAACGCAAGTTTTACATAGTTTAACTTTTCTTGTAAATATTCATCAAGTTTTGGTTGCAATGCAAGTTTAATCTTGGTTACATCAATCCCCTTTGCTACAGATAAGCTAGAGATAATATTGTCATCAAAAAGTTCTTTTTCTGCTTTCAAAGCTTGCTTAATATCACTATACCCTATTCCACTTTTATTTTCTATATCTTCAGTGCAGAAATCATTAAACTTTTCTTCTATTTCTTGATCAATATTTTCTGTAATTTCCAAACTTGGTTTATCAGCAAAATTGTAATAGCTATTGTAGTAACGAAGTTTAATCTCATGCAAAAAATCTTTGTCATCTTCTATTTGATTTTTTAAAGAATCAAATACATGCAAAAAGAACAATTTATCTTCCTCAGACAATTGTTGTTTATCCCCATCAATATCATAATTTTTTAAAAAAGTTAATACAAAATCATTATAATCAGCCATAAATTTCCCTTTTGTGAAAGTGATAATATTATATAACAAATTTCTGCATAAATCAAATATTTTTTGCATATTTATACATTAATTTTAATTTTTTTTGCTTTTTCTCTAAAAAGTTATTGACTTATTATAACTTATGTATTATACTTAAACTAACAAAGTAAACAACTTTGTTGATAAACTAGACAAAACATCTTTTAGATGAATTATATAAACTATAAATATTACTACCTCCTCAAGAGGTATTTTGAGAGTGGAAATAATGTTAAATAATGATAACCAAAACAACTTGAAAGTTGTTATAGATAAAAAACAAAATTATCCTACGCATAATTGTGGAAAGGATACTTCTATTGACAACAAAATTTTTAATCGTAAATTTTTAAAAAATATACAATACAACATTTTAGAAGGAAACAAAAATGTTTCTTTTAAGCAATTAACTTTTGTGTCTGATAAAAAGGAATTAAAAAAGTTAAGAAAAGAAATAAAAAAATCAAAAATTGTTAAAAAGAAAAAATCTTTTAAAAAACGAGCTTTAAATGGTTTCCTCTTTTCGTTATGTGCCATTATAACAGGAGTAGGATTAGGAACATGGTATTACAAAAATGTTCTTTCTTCAAGTTTGGACTGGGGAACATATTTAAAGCAGTTATCTCAATACGAAGCAACTGAGCAAACTACATTAGATGCTGGTTTAAAAAAGATTTTGGGATCTTCTTATTCAGAAGAAGATAAAATGTCTTTCGAAACTGTTGCAAAGGAAAAAGGCCTCACCCCACTAGATTTCACTTTAGCTGAAAATTATCAACTTGCAAATTATAATTTTAAAACAGCACCGCAATACATGATTCAAGGTCGAGGAAGTGTTAAAACAATTGCGACACAAAACATTTATAGTGAAAAGAAATTTGACGGAACAACTTATCAAGCAATAAGTATAAGCAATGGTATTATGCAAATTGCAGAAATAGCTCAAATGAATAAAAGCCAAACTGGAGTTACTACCGTTAAAGGTTCGATAACATCAAATGAAGAAGCTAATTGGAATGGTGCTAGAAATAATTATTTACCTACCGAATACAAAACATTAACCGGTGGACTTCCAAACACAAGTCAAAATTTTATAGTATCTAACGACACTGTTTTAAATAACACCACCGCTCAAATTGAAGTAATAGAAAACGAAGATGGAAGCAAATATTATCAATTCACTATGGAATTAGACAATATTTATAGCGTTCTAAACTACATCAGACAAATAAAATATACTAGCAACTTATCAGCTTATCCAGAATTTACTTCTATCACCCAAGTAGTAACAATAGACGAAAATTGGAATTTCGTTTCGATAAGTTCAACAGAAGTTTATTCTATGGTAGCTTTTGGAATGAAAAATTACTGCACTGGAACACTTGAAAACATGTTTTATTTCGATAAAGAAATAACAGTAGAAATTTTATAAGGAGGTAAAAAATGAGAAGAATATTAAGATACATATCGTTCACATTAATGTATTTAGTTATTTCTATAGCCTCTGCATACGGTGTTATTTTGTTATCTTTCAATAATAATTCAACCGAAGATTCAAGTAGTAACGCCCAAATGCCTGTCCAAATTTCTAATATCTTGTATAATGTTATGCAAGACCAGTCAATGGAATTTGATTTAAATGTTTCAATTAAAAACAAAAAAAGCTCTGCTTTAATCAAAGCAAATTGTTATTTAGATTTGTCAAATGGTTTAGAAAACATGACATTTGCATCAGATTTAAGCCTAATTGAAGACTCAGACCTAAATAATACAACCCAACTATCAGTTGTTTATCAAAATAAAAATGTTTTTATTGATGCTTTTAATAACAAATTTTATTTTAGCACTGACAATTTTATCGGAAGCATTTATCAGTTATTGAGCTTGCTGGAATTAGATTTACCTTCATTTGACATCAATTCATTAGATTTAAATGAAATTTTAAATACTTTTTCAAATTTAAAAGAAACAACTTTAGAAAATGTTAAAATTATAGAGATCGACTTGCCAGTTGTAGAAAAAATTATAATTACTACAGACTTAAATTATAACTTAATGGCTTTTGAGATACCAACAATTAACTTAGAAGACACACAAATCAATATAGAAGGAGTTTTTAATTTATATCCACAAACTATCAACATAAATAAAAACACTGAAGATTATAAAGATTTAACATTATTAATGGAAATTGCAAATAAATTTTTATATTATGCAAAAAATAATATTATAGCAATAGATGGCAACTTATCAATAGATAACGAATTATTAAACAATGTTGATTATAAACTGTTTGTTGACTTACCTACTTCTACAATTTCTTTACAACTTTTAAACAATATAAACTTAACTCTTCAAAATAATTCAATTTACTTTAATTTTTTTAATATATACTTAAAATTTGATTTATCAGAACTTCCTGCTTTAATTTCTTTGTTAAAAGATGAATTTAATATAAATTTGCCCGAAATATTAACTAATTTAAACAATAACAATATTTCTTTTCAAAATATATCTGACATTTTTGAATTTTTAAATTTTAATCTATCTGACTTAGATTTATCTTTTATAGAACAATTAAATAAAATAGACAACAATTATAATTTAGTTTTAACTAATATTGCATCTATAACATTTGAAACTTCAGATATTTCCATAAATAAGATGATTATAAATAGTGATTATTTTAAAACAGAAATGAACTTTGTAGAAAAAGCCCAAATGCCACAATTAAACGAAGATTTTTATAAAAATACTGAACTCTCAACATTAATACCTTATATCTCAAGTTTCAAAAATTTATTTAACTCAAATTCAGTAAGTGGAGATTTCTCGCTAATAATGCCTAATTCAAATACAACTTTAGCAGGACAATACCAAATAATATTAGACACATACTCCCCTGAAATATATTTAACTTTAAATGATGGCCAAATAAATGTAGCGATTTATGAAAGCAAAATATTTGTAAAATTAGGAAAAGACATATCTCTTTTGTTTGATTTAAATAATTCGAAATCTTTAGAAGCATTAGCTGCATTCAAAGACCTATTAAAAAGTCTTTTCGACATTGAAATTTCAAAAGACAATATTTTATTCTTACTATTATCACAATTACATTCTGATGTTAATGAAACACTAATCAGCAAAATTTATTCTCAACAATCAAGTTTGAATGTAGAATTAGCAAACAAAATCCTGGTTACCATTAATGATTTTGAAAATGAAATGCAAATTTCAGCTACTGGCAAGGATGAAAATTCTTCTTCATTAAAGGTAACTTTAACAGCAAGTGATTCTTATACTCCTTTGTTTGAATTAGATAAAGAAAACGAAGATACTAAGATATCATCAACATATTTCTTGGTTACTTTGGGTGTTGCTGGAATAGGGATTGCAATTTCGACCAACCAAAAAGAAGTAATGGAATCTTCAATGAATCTGTTCGGATTTGACGCAAAATTATATTTTGTTTTTAATAAAGATAAAACTATTAAGCAAGCTTCTATTACACTTTCAAGTAATGGTTTAATAATAAAAATCGAGAAAAATGAAAACGAATCAAAAATAACTTTAGGAGATTTTGTTTTATCTTCAAGCGATAATGAGCAATTAAAAGAAAAAGGTAAAGAAATTTATAACAAACTACCAATTAAAATATAAAAGTTGCAATTTAATTGCAACTTTTTTTAATATGGAATATACCCAATAGGCTTTATTCTTTCGGCTTCAAATTCAATAAAAAATATATTTTTTAAATTTTCTTTTTTATAACGAACCTTTATATGTTCTTTCGTAACTAAAAAATTTTCAATTATAGGAGCAAGTTCTTTTTCTAAAACTTGACAAATATATTGAGGCGCAAACATTTTATCGTTTTCTAATATACAAGAAAGACGATTCGCAATTCTCATATCCATTTTTCACCTCCTATACTCTCTTTTTAATATTCCTTTTAAAATAGCCAAACAATCCCCTGTATTTATATGTGCAATCAAATATCTTTTTAGAGCCATTATGGATATTTTCGCTAAGCAAAGTAAAAGCTCTTGCACTTTCAATAGAACTACATTGCTTTCCAAGAGAACAAGAAGCTCCTATTGCATCATCTTCTGGAATAATGCCTAAAAGTGGTATTCCCAAAGATTTAACAATACTTTCAATATCCATAAGATCTCCATTTAATAGCATATCACCTCGCATACGATTAATGACCAACCCTTTATACGCAATATTATAATCATTAAGCAAGGCGATAACTTTATCTGCATCTCTAATAGAAGATAAGTGGGGAGTTACAACAATTATTGCTTCATTTGCTGGGAAAACAGCTCTATGAAATCCCGCTTCTACACCTGCAGGACAGTCGATTAAAATATAATCAAAATTATTATCTAACTGATCAACTACATTTTTTACATGTTCTCCCAAAATTTTAACTTTATTGTAAGCATGTGTAGATGGCATTATGTAAAGAGATGATATTTTTTTATCTTGAACTAATGCTTGCCTTGCCCTACACTTACCCATAATTACATCAGTAACATCAAAGACAACTTGGTCTTCTATTCCCATTACTACATCTAAATTATTTAGACCTATATCCACATCTAGAAGAACAACTCTAAATCCGAGCTTGGCTAAGTTCTTGCCCAAGTTCGCACAGACAGTAGTTTTACCTACCCCACCTTTTCCGCTTGTCAAAACTATTTTTCTTGCCATAATTTAACTCCTGCAAATATTTTATTCATTTGCAAAAGCATTGCAAAGAAGATAAATTTAATATTTAAATAAATTTTGTCAAATTTTGTGATTTTTTAATAAAAAACATGACTAAAAGTCATGTTAAAAATTTTCAATAATTTTATTTAAAAGTTCTGGGTCGTCCAAAAGTTTTCCTGCTCCTAAAATCGAAACATTTTCAGCATCTGGAATAATTTTAAACGGATATGCGAAATTTCTTTTTAAATAATTGTCAAGTCCGTTAATATTGCTCATTCCACCAACAAAAACAACTCCATTATTAATTATATCTGTTGAAATCTCAGGTGGTAAAGAAGTGATTGTAACATCTGCTGAGCGAACTATTTCATCATAAAAAGGTTCCAAAATTGGCAATAAATCATTTGATGTTATTATGTAAGATCTTGGCATTTTGTTTTCTACATCTATGCCTGTAACTTCCATATTTAAAGTATCATTTGCATAGAGAGAGCCTATTTCTACTTTAAGATTTTCGCTAATTCCTACACCTAAAACTATACCATGATTGTAAGCAATAGAATTAGTTATTGCTACATCAACAGCTTTACCTCCAAGCCCTAGCGTCGCACCTTTAACAATTGCATTCATGTTTATTACAGCAATATCGGTATTAGCACCACCAATATTTACAACCATATTAGTTTTGGTTGAACTTATATTTTTGCCAGCTCCAATACAAGAACATATGACAGTAGGAACAAGTGCAACTTCTCTAAAACCAATTTCATTTAATAAATTTTTTAAAATTGTTTTATCATTGTTCTCTATTGCACAATTTACAAGAGCCACAATATTTTCTCTTTTTCTTTTTGTTTCTATTTTATCAAAGAAATAATTTAATAGTTCTTTAAGATATTCATAATTGCTAACTTGACCATTTATAATTGGGCTAAAAATTTCAACATTTTCACTTGTTTTACCAATTAGAGATTTTGCTTCTTGACCAAGTCCAACAATTTCATATCCATTAGCATTAGCTTCAACAGCTACCAAAGTAGGCTCACATAAAACTATACCAAAATCTTTTACATAAATTTTAGTATAAGCTCCCCCAATTTCAATAGCAAATTTATACTTTTTCATTCTTTCTCCAATTAAATTATTTGTAAGCTCTTCTTAAACACTTTTTTATAATCGGAAGCAATTTTCATTCCTTCAATTATTTCAAATTCTGCATTACCTTCAACGACCGTTTTAACAATTATTGAATCCCCTAAAATATCACAAACTATGTCTGTTATAATAGGTTTTCTAGATGCATTTAAAGCTCTAGCGAGGTTTAAAATAACTCCTAATTTTCTAACAGCATCTAAATCTTCATCTGTTAATAAATCTTTGTATTTTAGCCATTCTCCTAAAGAAAGATTGTCCAAATTTTGACACAAGCAAATAAAACTAGCAATCAAAAGTTCTTTATGTGTAACACCTGTAATACCTGAATTTAAGATAACATCAAAGCCTAATTTTTCTAAGTTAGAATAATTTATAATTTTACCACAATCATACAGATATGAAGCTATTCTCAAAGGCTTTACATAAAATCTTGGTAATTTGTGCATAACCTTAAGTTGCTTAAAAAGAATAAGTGCCATTTGATTAACATATTCATTAATAGAATTTTCATCTTTGTAAAATTCATAAAAATTATCAAGTGAATTTGATAAAAGGTCAGAAAATTGAGTCTGAGTTGACGAAACGTTTGAACAAACAATTCCATGTCTTAAAGAAGCATTTGAAACTGCAATATTTTTTGCACCACTTACAATATACAATGCTTTGATAATTGCTAAAGAGCTTAAAATTTCATCTGTTTCCATAAAATCTATGCCCTTGATTTTACCAATTTTTTCTGCATCTATATCTTTAATAAAATCAAATGTTTTTGACATAATTTCAGTGCTAACTTCGTAATTATTATCAATATCAAGAGGATATCTAGCTATCTTTTTGGCTATTTTCCCAAAAGCTAAAAAGGCATTACCACACCCCACTAAATTGCTATCTTCTTCAATTTCCTTCAAAATTTCTAAATTAGTAAATTCTTTTTTCATTTTGTCTTCTATTTGCAAAATACTTAAAGAATTTCCATCGCTATCCTTTACCACATTATCTATTCCAAATGGTATTGTCTGACTTGATAACATTGTTCTACGATTGTATTTTACTACTCCTGTAAAATCATGTCCCACATAGAAGAAAAATCCTTTTGAATTATCAATCGAATTAACAACAGAATTATAAATAGTTTTTAACAATTCATCATCGGACATAATTTGAATAGTTATTGCAGTATTATTATAAACTTCATCTATAAAACCCTTATAATTTCTTGCCGACAACAAAATTCTTGAAGCAACTGCAATAATTTTATTTACTTTGTAGCTTTCAATAAGTTTTCTGTAGATTTTAATAACATTTAGAAGTTCATTTTTTGTTTTAGGTTTAATAAGTTCTTCGCTATTAATTTCTTTTCCTAAAGCAAAATTTTGACTCTTTTCTAGTGCTAATTGAAATCTTCCATTACTAATTTTATAAATTGAAACTCTTAAAATGCTTTCATTTAATTCTAAAATAGCTAATTTTTCCACATTATCCTCACTTAATCAAGTTTTATTGCATCAACAGGACAGCTGGCTTGACAAGCTCCACATCGTATGCATTTGTTTTTATCAATATTTGCCTTACCGTTCTTGTTAAAGCTTATTGCTCCAACAGGACAAATAGCAACGCAAGTTCCACAACCGATGCATCTTTCCTCATTAACCATACAATCCTCCGTTTGCAGATATTTTAGCATATTTAAAATCTTTTGTAAACTAAAATTTTATAAATATATTATATTAATTTTTCTTTGACAAAATTTTTAAAAATTCTATTACGGCTAAAAAGATAAGAAAAACACCAAAAATAATTCTAAGAACAAATGTTGAAAGATAATTAACTAAAAAAGCTCCTAAAATTGAAAATAAGATACCACTTATTATTATGTAAGATATTCCATTCAATTTGATATATCCATGCTTATAATGTATTAAAATTGATATTAAAGCCATTACAAGAAAAGAAATCAAATTTATACCTTGACACATTTTTTGGTCTAAATTTAAAAAAATAGTCAATAAAGGAATTAACAAGGTTCCCCCTCCCATTCCTAAACCACCAAAAATCCCTCCAATGATACCAAACAAAACATATAAAAAGATGTTCATATAATCATTCGCACTCCACTAATCAACATAATTACAGCAAAAACTATTCTAAGAATTTTCGTTGGCATAAATTTAAGTAAATAAGCACCAATAATTCCACCAACGACAACTCCTAGCCCAATAGTAATTAATGGCAGAGATTTAACAGCTCCATTGTAAATATAAATACTTGCTGAAACTAAGCTTAACGGGAAAATAACTGCTATAGCAGTAGCATGAGATTCTTTGCTAGTTAAATTTAAAGCTTTTTGTAAAATTGGTACACAAACCATTCCTCCTCCACCGCCAAAAAATCCATTTAATATTCCTATAATCGCACCAAAAAATAAAAGAAGAAGAATTTGTTTTTTTGATACATATTCTTTTGAATTTTGCTTATTACTTAAACTTTGAAAATTTCTCTGATCACAATTATGATTTTTAATAAAATTCATATAACTATTATTAATATTTTTGTAAAAATTATTTGATTTGCGTCAATAAATATATTATAATACTCTAGTATTTAAATAAATTTAAAAGGTGTAAAATGGTTAAGAATAAAAATAAAAGAAAAAAATTATCTCCTTATTTAGCAGTAGCGATGTTGCCTTTGTCAATGTCTTTTGGGCTTGGCGTTTTTGATTTAGTAAAAGCAGAAGACACGACTTCTTATGCCTATATTTCTTCTTATAGCCTAGATGTAACTGAGGATAATTTTGAAGATCCATCTTTTGAAAATGGTGGAGATCCTTATGATAGTGATGCAAGTGATAGCAAAGTCGGTGGATGGAGCACAATCGAAAAAGAAAGTAATGCTCTTGGAATGATTATAAATGTAGGAACTGGTTCTTCTAGCAGTGAAGACACAACAAACTCAACATTTTCTAATTATCAAAACACAACTTATTTCCTTGAAAAAAATCCTAGAGCAGATATGGGTGATGACAGCAAAATTTTAATGATAAATTCTAAAACTTCAAAAGATGCTGTAAATCAACAAGCCAATAAAGGATTTCGTTCAAATGAAATAACTTTGACCGCAAATTCGTATTACTCCTTTTCTTTTGCTGTAAAAACTGCAACAAATGGTGATAGCTCGGTTTTTGCATCTGCTTACCTTACAGGGATTGAAGATGAAGATGGAAATCCTTTAGAAATTGGATATGAATTTTTAACTAATTCACAATGGCAATCTTATCAAATTTTTGTTGCAACAGGCGATAATGAGCAAACTGTTACATTAGACTTTTATTTAGGTTCTAATAAAAATGACTATAGCACAGGTGCAGTTTTCTTTGATGAAGTAAAAATGTTTCAGTATTCTCAAAATGAATTTATAGAAACAGCAAAACAGACTGGTTATGTAGAAGATAATTATGAAGACTTAGATAGCAAAGAAACAAAATATTTAATTACTACCCTTTTAACCCCTAACTCAGAAATAGTTGACAAAAGTTACAATTTTGATTTTGAAAACGAAATTACATCATCTAATACATTATCTCCATCTTGGACACAAACTGCTGTTAATAACGCTCATGCTCAAATAATGAGATTAGATGACTATAACTCAACATTTGCTCAAACAGGATATGATTATATCGGAATGGATTTATCTTATGATATTCTTAATGATAAACCAAATACTCAAGCTATGGTTTTGTATGCTAAAAATTCTGGATATATCACAGTTGAATCCAAAGCAATAGATATAAATCCTCACCAAATCTATAAAATTACAGCATCAGTTAAAGTTGCTTCAATAGAAAGTGGAAGTTTTACTTTAGGCGTGAAAGAAAACGATAATATCCTTGAATATTACCCTTCTTTAAAAAATTCAGACAAAGAATATACTTTCCAATCTGGTGAAACATCTGGAATAACTACAAACGCAACAAACAACTACACAAACAATTACCAAACCGTTGAATTATATGTAAAAGGACACTCATTATATAAATCATCTTTTAATATTACACTTTCTTTAGGTTCAGAATCCACATCAGCAAAAGGCTGTGTAGTAATTGACAACATTAAAATTTCAAACGCAAGTTATGAAGAATATGAAAATGCAACAAATAAAGTTGAATTTACTTCTTTTTCAGGAACAAACGATACAAATTCATATTTTAACTCAACAGAAGCACAAGACTCAACCTACCCTGTAAAAGCAAGTAATTACACAACAAAAATTGAAGATGAAAGATATAACACTTCAGGAGTTTTATATTTATACACAAAAGAGATGTATGATCAGATGTATAGTGCTTATGACTGGGCTGGCATATATCCAGAAAATGTAGCATGGGAAAATCAACCAAATAATGTGTACATGATGTATAACAGTACAAAATCTTATCAATCTTTAACTTCTAGCGAATTAAGCCTTACAAAAAATTCTTATCAAAAAATTTCATTTGATTACTACACACTAAAAGATGCCACAATAACTGTTCAAGTATTAGATTCTAATGGAATTACTTTATTTGAAAAATCAGCAAATAGCGAATCTCGTTGGTCCAAATTTGAAGTTGTTTTCCATACAGCTGAAACTGTTTCTAATAAAGTTACATTAAAGATTGTGCTAGGAACTGAAGAAAACAAAACTGCTGGTTATGTATATTTAGATAATATAATCTTAGAAGATTCAACTGAAGAAGAATATGGATCTGCTCTTAATAAAAATGATTTTTCTGACTACTATTTATCATTTGAAACAGACAAACTAACAGGTGATGTTCAATCTTCTTCAACTACAACTGCTTACACTTTCTCAATTGATGAAGCATTAGACGGAAACGATATTTCTAATCAAGCTATTGGAGGATTGGTAAATGGTAAAAACAACATATATGGAATTGAAAATGATTTGAATTTGTTAGTATTAAAAACTATTTTACCAAGCTCTGCAACAATAAAATCTGCTTTCTCTATAGATTTTGAAGCTGACAAATATTACAAACTAACATTTGACTTAAAAACATTTTTCCCTGATGCAAAAAATGTAAATAAAAAAACTCACGAATGCGATTATGGTGTATCGGTTAGTTTAGACGGATTTGATGTTATAAAAAATTTAACTGCAGATGATTTAACAACATTCACAATATATTTAAATAGCACAACAGCCTCAACAACAAATTTTATTTTCTCAATAAAATCTGATTGCCAAGAAACTGTAGGCGTTGCTGCCCTTACAAACATAGACATAACTGAAACTACACAAGCAGAATTTAAAGCTGCCGTGAATGATGTGAATTATGAAAACACTGTTTTCCAAAGCAATTATATTTCTTCCGAAGATGATGCAACAGAAGATGATGATACATCTGAAGATGTTACAGAAGAACCTGCTCAAACAACAACTCCATGGTTAATGATTGGATCAATAATCATGGCTCTTGCAATGATTATTGCAATTTTAGCATTCTTCTTAAGAAAAATTAAATTTAAGAAAAAAGACAAGATTCAAAAATCAAAATATGATAGAAAAATTTCTATTGACCAAAATCTTGTTGTGAATGAAGCTAAAAGAAGAAGAGATGAGGAATTAAATGAACTCTTCAACGCAAAGAAAAATCTTATTGAAGAAAAGAAAACTTTAGAAGAACAACACAAATTCTTTGTTCAAGAAGCGAGATTAAATAATAAAGGAAAAATAACTAAAGATACGGAAAGAGAATTTAAATCTTACGCTAGCAAAATGAACAAAATAGATGAAAAATTAAATATCTTGGAAGAACAAATCACAATTGTATCCTCCCCTGAACACTTAATTGATATTGAAAAAGATGTAACATCAGAAGAGGAATACAGATTAAAGCAAGAAAGAAAAGTGAAAATCGTCAAAGAAGATGATAAATCAAACAAAAAAGATTAAAAATAAATAAAAAATAAAAATGAAGGTCAAAATCCTTCATTTTTATTTTAGTTGATTTATCTCCAATTTTATTTTTTACTTATATTTTTTCGGAAAATAATATTTTCCTAAAAGCCATAAATATCTATCAATTTCTTTTAGATTAAAATTTTTTAAACAATAAAATTCTTTAAAATTTAATAAAACATTTTTAAACTTTTCATAACATTTTAAATCATCTTTTTTAAATTTCATAAAATTATCTAAATTTCTAAAATAAAGCAAAACTTTTTCTACAAAGCTATCAAAAATAGGATAAACTGTTGGAAAATGATGACTACAATATTTTGTAGCAAAAGAATAAAATACTTTATCCTTGCCATTAATTGTAACTTTAGCTATATCATTAACAACGCAAGGATCACCGTTTTTTAATCTATTGTCTATATTTAATTTCAAAATATGTTTTGCAACTGAAAATATAGAATATATATTAGTGCTGTAGAAATCATTTAAAGAACTGCATTTAATTAAAATATCATTTATATCTTTATTATAAGGATATGTTTTTAAAAATAATTTATCTAAACTATTTTCTTGCAAGACATAGTTTTCTAAAGAATTCCATTTTTTTAAATATTTTTTAACTTCTTGTTTAGATGGTTTTGGAATAGCTGTCAATTTTTCACTCCTTTTTTATTTAAATTAAAGGTGAGATTATTGTAAAAAATGATTTTTACTTTAAGCAGATTTATAATAATTAAAATTATATAATAAGATCAAAATTATTTCAATAAAAAACACCTAAATTATATATTAAATTAGGTGCTTTATTTTTGTTAAATTTTTTAATTACTCATCATCATCGTCAAATGTTTCATCATCGTCTTCATCTTCATCATCTATATCAAAATCTTCATCTTCATCATTTTCTTCATCTTCAAAATCTTCATCTTCAAAATCTTCATCTGCCTCATCATCAAAGTCATCGTCAAATGGCATAGGATCATCAGGAAAATCAATATCAGAAGAAATATCGTCTTCATCAAGCAAAGATGATTTTGTAATGTCTGTTACAGATGCCATTTCTCCGGTTTCATCTTCAGCAGTCATAATGTCTTCTTCATCATCTCTAACCATGTAATCTTCCCAATCTGTTGAAAGTTCTCCATCTTCGTTTTGGTGTTCTTTTAAACAACTTGCGCACATAATTTCATCTGGTTGGATATAATTAGTTTTACAAATAGGACAAAGTTCTAAATCAACATCATCAATATAATCTTTTTTAGCTTCCATTTCAGCCTTGCAGACAGAACAAAATTTATCCTTTTTTTGAATGTAATTTAGTTCACATCTAGGACATCTTATATAAACAGGTTTTTTCATAATATCTCCTTATCTTTATTCTCCAACATTATACTAATATACTAAAAAAAAGTCTATCAATTTAACAAATTTTTTTATATTTTTTTAATATTTTTCTCTCTTTTCTCTAAGTCATCTTCAGCTTGACTTTTTCGTAAATACATAGGTGATAGATTGTCAATTTTTATAGGATTTTGCAATTGTTTTTTTTGTATAGCTAATTCTAACAAATCCTTAGCAGAAGGCTCAACTAAAACACCTGTTAATTCTTCTTCTTTCAACCCTACAAACTCTTTTTCAACTAAATCGCTATTAATAATCTTTTCTTCTCCCAATTTTTCCCCTTTCATATTAAATTGACACGCAAATACTTTGCCACTTAGCGCATTAATTATACAAGTAAAATTATTTTTAGGGTGAAAATTGTTTATATAAGTATATGCCATAAGTTCAAAAGTAGTTATAGGATAGATTTTTTCTGCATTATCATTACCAGCACATAAACCTTTTACTATTGCCATAGCTATCCTAATTCCGGTAAACGATCCAGGACCAACTACCACACCAAAACTTTCGTTTTGTGCTAACACAAGTTCATTTTTTCTTAAAATATAATCTATAGCAGGAAGCATCTTTTCGCTATGTCCACAATTTGCATCAACTTCAAAAAAATCTTCTTTATTATCTATCTTGATTGCTACCAACCCTTTCTTAAATGCAGAACAAAGTGCTATCACTTACCACCTCCCACAATTATTTCTCTTTTATTTTCATCTAACTTTTTAATCTGAACATTAATATGTGGACAAGTAATAAGCCCTTCTACTTTTTCAGGCCATTCAACCAAAACAATGCCATTTGAATTATTGGCGTCAAAATATTCATTGAATCCAATTTCTTCTGCCTCTTCTTTTGAAGATAGCCTATACATATCAAAATGATAAATCGGAAGCTTTCCATCATCATAAATGTTTAATAATGTAAAAGTAGGACTTGTTACGACTGATTTTGAGCCAATTCCCTTCACAAATCCTTTAACAAAATGCGTTTTACCTGCCCCCAAATCACCATGTAACAACAAAACAGCACCTTTACCCAAAACTTTAGCCAGCTTTTCTGCAAATTGCATAGTTTCTTCTGCTGAATTTGTATTAACTAAAATTTTATTCATTGTAAATTTCTCCTCATTAACTTTTATCTTTTGCTTTATTTAAAAATTTTACCTTCTTATAATTATAAATCAACAAAATTAATAACGCAATTATTGTTCCTTCTAAAAGCCCAACAATAACATCAGTAAGATAATGTACCCCTAAAACCATTCGAGAAAAAGCTACCAACAAAGCAAATAGGACAAAAAATATTGTTCCTAAAATTTTTACTGATTTTCTTTTTGAATTTTGAAAAAGATAGAAAATCAAAAATACTGCTAATACAGCGACACAAACACTATGCCCTGAAGGCATACTAAATCCATTCTCACCACCATAATTGATAATAAAATCGTAAGTTTCAAAAGGTCTAGGTCTGCAAACTAGATTTTTAATTATAAAGTTAAAAGCACCCGCAAAAGCAAACGATAAAAGAAGAAGAATAGCCATTATTCCTCTTTTTCTAACTATTATAATAAATGAAATAATAAGCCCTAACCAACTTCCAAACAAAGTTATAACTTGGAAAAATGATAACCACCCTGTTGAAAGTCCTGATTGTAAAAACTTTATAAGATTTACTTCAAAAGCCATGACTTTATTTTAACAAAATAATATAAAAAATACAACTAAATTAATAAACAATTAAATTTAAAAATAAA
Source organism: uncultured Clostridia bacterium (assembly GCA_944349375.1). Classification (GTDB taxonomy): domain Bacteria; phylum Bacillota; class Clostridia; order Christensenellales; family UBA1242; genus Caccovivens. The sequence goes on along the minus strand of CALVMV010000005.1, from coordinate 67,059 downwards.
AATGAGCTTATGCTCATTTCTTTTTTATAATTGCTATTCCATCTTCAATATTAAAAACATTCACATCAAAATCACTATCTCGTTTAGCCAAATCCAAAAACTTTCTCATGTTATTAACCATACTTCGTTGTTTATGAGGAATAGGAGCTGTTGACAAAACTAAACCTCCCATATAAACATTATCAGCAAATAATGTTCCATTAGACAAAAGCATTTCTTTAATAAATGGCAAATATTTATAATACTGTCCCTTTGGGCCATCTAAAAACACAAAATCGAATTTTTCGTTGTTTCTAGATAACTTTTCAAGAGCAATTTGGGCATCAGAACAAATTAAATTTATCCTTTCATTTACTTCATATTTTCTAAAATAATTCTCTGCTATTTTTGCTCTTATCTCATCTTTTTCAATTGTCGTTATAAAAGCATTACAACTTGATAACATTAATAATGCTGAATACCCTATCGCTGTTCCAATTTCTAATATCCTTTTGGGATTATTCTTTTTTACTTCATCACATAAAAACTTACCAGATTCATTTCTGATAATTGGTACATGATTTTCAACAGCATATTCTTTTAATTCTTTAAACATATTTTAATTTATCTTTAATCTAAAGTTACAATAGTCAAAATCATAGGTCTGCGTTTTGTTCTTTTAAAAATAAAGTTAGAGATATTCCTACGCAAAGATTGTTTAATTACAGCAGGTTCAACACCTCGCAAATCAGCTTCTTTCAAAGAGGCAATAATACAAGCTTTAGCATCTTGCACAAAACTTTCTTGCTCGTCTGCATAAACAACCCCTCTAGTGATAATAAAAGGCTCTCCTGTTACTTCTCCTGCAACATTATTAATGTTTACACACACAACGCATATTCCATCTTCAGAAAGTTGTTTTCTTTCTCTCAAAACATTGCTATCCATATCGCCAATGCCCATACCATCAACCAATCTTTGACCTGCAGTTACAATGCCACATTGCTTGATTGAATTTGGACCAAGTTCAACTTGCATACCAATGCTTGGCAAGATAATATTTCTTTCCTCTAATCCTAAAGCCATTGCCATTTCCTTATGAGTTTTTAAGTGCCTATATTCACCATGAATTGGTATAAAATGCTTAGGTTTAACTAAACTGTGAATAAGTTTTAACTCTTCTTGACATGCGTGACCAGAAGTATGAACATCTGCAAGTTCATCATAAATAACATCAGCACCTTGTTTATAAATAGCATTAATAACATTATAAACATTCTTTTCATTTCCAGGGATTGGAGAAGCAGATAAAATAACAAGGTCATTAGACTTTAATTTTAAAGTTTTAAACTCTCCAGCAGCCATTCTAGTCAAAGCACTCATAGGTTCACCTTGACTACCTGTAGTCATAATTAAAACTTCTTTGTCGTCCATTTTATCAACTTTTTCTATATCAATAATGTTTTGTCTATTAAATGTTAATTCACCTATTTTCATAGCTGTTTCGCTAACATTTAACATACTTCTACCAGTGAAAGCAACTTTACGCTTATATTTTTCAGCAAGATCTAATATTTGTTGCATTCTGTGAATGTTTGAAGCAAAAGTGGCGACAATAATTCTTTGTTCTGTGTGTTCTTTTATAATTTCTTCAAGAGCTCTACCTACTGATTTTTCACTCATTGAGTAACCTTTTCTACAAACATTTGTGCTTTCACAAAGCAAAAGATTAACCCCCTTTCTGCCAATTTCAGCAAACCTTGTAAGATCTGTCATAGTGCCATCAATAGGTTCGTAATCAATTTTGAAGTCTCCAGTATGCACAACAGTTCCCGCTGGTGTTGTAATACTCATAGCAAGAGCTCCCGCAATAGAATGACTAACTTTAATAAATTCAATTACAAAAGAGCCTAATTTAAGAACATTTTTAGGCTTTACAGCTATAGCTTTCATTTTAATGTTAGGATATTCTTTAAGTTTATTTTCTACCAATGCCAAAGTCAAACGAGAACCATATACTGGAACATTCAAATGTTTAAGAACAAATGGCATTGCTCCAATATGATCTTCATGTCCATGAGTAAGCAATATAGCCTTAACCTTTTCTTTATTCGCCAAAAGATAAGTTATATCTGGTATCACTATATCAACTCCTGGCAAATCATCACTAGGAAATGTTAAACCAGCATCTACAATAATAATTTCATCGTTGTATTCGAAGGCGGTCATGTTTTTTCCAATTTCACCTACCCCGCCCAAAAAGGTGATTTTTAATTTGTTATTATTCAATTTTTACTCCTTTTAATTTATAGATTAAAATACTGCTCAAGTATATTGACCAATAAAATAATTTAAATAATAATTTATTTAATTAACAATTACAAAATAAACTTTGCATCTTCAATTTTATCTATTTCTTCAAGTTTTTTAGGTGTTAAAATGGTATCATAATCAGCATAAAAACGCATTCCTTGACTTGAGAAAAATGCTGTCATTTCAAAAATATCACTGAAAGGAAATGCAATAGGCAAAATTATGATTATTGCATAAACACCTAAAATCAAAGATAAAACTATAGATAATAAAAAGAAAACAAATGAAGTTGAAAAAACTCTTGCTCCTCTTCTAAGCATTGCTCGATTGCCAAGATAAAAAGCTTTGAAAACATTAACATCAAAAACAATCATAGCAGGCGCCCAGCCACCATTAAATGTTTGTTTAAATGCAAATAAAATAGATGGGACTATAGCAAATACCAAAGGTAAAATATAATCAAATATATCATTTTGAATTTTTGCAAGAGCAAACATAGAAAAAATGATTAAAGCATTAAAAGGAATTGCATACAAAGTCTTAACAGCAGAATACTGCAAAGATTTTTTTAATGTCCTAAGATATGTTCCCGTGAAAGACTGCTTTTGTGCAGAAGACATAAAGCCATACATCATTTCATTAACAACATATTTACCAATGTTCATTAAAAAAGGTAAAAGATAAAAAACAATAAAACAAAAATAGACAGCTATGCCAACATTTTTTGAAAAAATTGTAACAAAGAATCCCCAAACTGCATTTGTAATGCCTAACAAAACATCTGCAACACTATAACCATAAAAGGTTCCACTAGCAAAAACTTTAGCTAAATTCGCTTCTGTCCAAGCCAAATTAACAGCTGAAACAAAAAAATCATAGAAAATAGATAAAAGTCCAAAACATACAGCAAAAGACAAAATATGGTAAACAAGAAGTTTCCATACTTTGTCGAAATTTGCACACAAAAGTTTTACAGAATTTTTAAACATCATAAAACAACTCTATTCTATAATTGATTATACATTAAACGCTTAAGTTATGCAAATAATTTTTAAAAGATATTTTATTTAATTTCGAGAATTTTGTAATTAACTGGACCCGTAGGAAGTTTTATAGAAATCGTATCCCCTACTTTGCGGCCAATAAGCGCACTACCAACTGGAGAATGATTGCTTATAATACCTTTAGCTGGATTACTTTCTGTAGTCCCTAAAATTTTATATTCAAGTTCTTCATCAAATTCTTCATCATAAAGTTTTACTGTTGAACCAACGCAAACTTCATCTTTTTTCATATCTTTTTTATTGATAATTTGGCATGATAAAAGAATATCTTCCATTTCAGCAATTTCAGCTTCAATTTGAGCTTGCAATTCTTTAGCGCTATCATATTCACTATTTTCAGACAAATCACCAAACTCTCTAGCTCGAACAATTTGTTCAGTAACTTGTTTTCTTTTTTCAGTTTTGTAATATTGTAATTTTTCTTCTAGTTCTTTTTTCCCTTCAGGTGTTAAGTAATGTTTTTCCATGTCCTTCTCCTTTTAGTTTCAAAGCATGTAATGAGTATTATACTCAAATAAAAAAAATAGTCAACTTTTTTAATTAAGTTTGAAAATGAATTTTTTAGGGTTTAATGTAGATAATATATGCAAAGGAGAACAAAATGTTTACAATTTTTGCATTTTTATTATCAATCATAGGTCTTATTAACTGGCTTACAATAGGTTTATTTCAGTATGATTTTATTGCAGGAATTTTTGGATTTCAAGCAAGCATTCTTTCAAGATTGTTTTACATACTATTTGGTTTGTCTTCATTAATCCTTATATTTAAGCTTATTAAAGGCAAAGGGACAATATCTGTTTTTTCAAAGAAAAACAAAAAAGATGTAAAAGAAAACATAAATAAACTAACTACACAAAGAGCAGAGATAGAAGCAGATGAAGATTTGCTAGATAGGCAAAAAGAAAACAATTTTAATGATAAAAATTATGAATTTGAAAAAAAAGGTTTGTCAATCAATGATGATTTTGATAGACACTATAGGAGATAGCCATGTTTAGACATATTCCACTTTTATCTATATTTGCTATTTTGTTAGGAACAATATTTTCTGTTCTATTTTTTAATATTTTATAAAATTGTTATTTATGATATTTTGAGCCACTATTAATCATAAAAGCTCTATAAATTTGTTCGAGCAATATAATCCTTGCCAAATTATGAGGATATGTAACTTTGCCAAAAGATATTTTATCTGGTATTTTTTTCACAACATCGTTGCTTACCCCATTTGACCCACCAATCACAAAAGAAATTTGACTATTATTTAATTTCAAATTCTCCAATTCTTCGGCAAAATCTTCACTAGAGCATTCTTTTCCTTTTATAGCAAGCAAATATGGTTTCCCTTTAATTTGATTCAAAATAGCCTTTCCTTCTATCTCTAAATCTTTTAACATTTCACCTTGATTTACATCGTCTATTTCAATAATTTTAAGATTACAAAACTTAGTAAGCCTTTTGCTATATTCTTTTTCTGCATCTTTCCAAAATTGTTCTTTTAGTTTTCCAACACAAACAATATTTATATTTAACATCACAAAATCCCCCACACAAAAGTAAATATAGTTACTCCAGCAATAATTACAAAAATTCCGGTTAAAAGGATTTTGTTTACTAAACTCATTTTCTCTTTGTTAGGAAAAGTTATCTCTTTATCAATTTTTGACATAAGTCCTAGTTTTTGATTGTTTTCTTTATAAAGTTTGTCAAATTCCTCAAAACTTAAAGTTACTTGATTTTGCTTTTCAATTTGCTCATCATTTTTGGTAGCTTCTAGCTCTTTTAAATAAGCATCTTTTTGAAGTTGTTTCATTATTTGAAGCTGAAGTTTTTTCATATTTTTCATCGTTGTTTCTCTAAATAAGAGTTTAATTAAAATCATAAGTAAATAAACTAAAGCAACTAAAAATAAAACAACAAATAAAAAGCCTAAAATAATATTAGATTGCAAAATTACATTCAAACTTTCTATAATTTTTTCAAAACCTAAATTATTGAAAGAAGAATACCCAGCAAAGACAGATAAAGCATTATTCATAAAATGTATAATCATCGCAGGATAGATAGAATCGCAAATTAAAGCCAAATATCCAACAAGAAAGCCAATTAAAGTTGCATAAAAGAATTGTTGAATATTCATATGCATAAACCCAAAAAGTAAAGAGGACAAAATTAAAGCTTTAGCTTGCCCAAGTCCTGACATTCCTTTTAAAAGTAAGCCTCTATGAGCAATTTCTTCACAAATACTCGGCAATACAGCGGTAATTAAAATGTTTACAATAAAAAGCCAAAAAGGATAAGATTCCATGTAAGTAGTGCTAGAAGAAGCAGAATAGCCAAATAATGAAAGAATAGAGTTAAAAAAAGTTGCTACAAAAATATTTAAAAAATAAACAACAACACCTATTGCTATTGAAATTAAAACAGCTTTACCATTTATTTTTTTACAACCAAAAAACCTAAAAGTATCCTTAATTTTATTCTTTTGAAACAATGAAAACAAAAGAATAGATAAAGCGAACAAAATAACTACTTGAATGATAACATTAAAAATATAATCAGCTTCAGCTCCCAAACCATCAAAAACACCAAATGCAGAGAGCATACGAACCATGGCAAAAATAACCACTATTATGAAATAGCATATTAGCGAACTGGTAGCAACCTTATTTTTTACTGACATAAATCTCCTATTTTAACCCTTGTAAATATATTATTTCTAAATCTTCATATAAATTACTTTATTTTTTACAATTTAAACAAATGCAGCGACAAGATTATACAAAAATATTAAACCTGAAAGAGCAAGCGAAACCCAGAGAAATAATGAAACTTTCCCTTCTTGTTTTTCAACAACTGTAAAACTTTTGTGTTTATAAATTAACCTATCTAATAAATAAATTACTACAAAAACAATTACTGCTAACAATATTGCAATTAAGATGCTCCACCACTTTATAGGTATAATCATAGAAAAGCCTGTAACATTAGCTAAATATTGAAGTAAAACAACTAAAAAGTTATTGACAAAGTGAGCAATTATGCTAGGAATTATCGAGCCAGTTCTTAGACATAACCAGCCATAAATCAACCCTAAAAGAAAAGGATAAATAAATTGTTGTAAATTTCCATGAATTAAGGCAAACATAAATGCTGACAACGCAATTGAGGCATAATCATTAAATTTTGTTCTAAGACCATTTAATATCATTCCCCTGAAAATGATTTCCTCACAAATAGCAGGAGTAATGGCACTTACTAGCACTAATAAAGCAAACAAGCCAAAATTGGTAGGATTTATAGAAATAGAAGATAAATTATAGCCAATAGTTTCCCATAGTGCATCAAAAGAAGAAATAAGTTGTTGCAGTCCAAACAAAGCAATAACAGAAATCACTACTGCAATTAAATAATTTTTCCAACCGATTTTAAAATTAAAAGCAACAGCTCTATTGTCAATTTTGTAATACTTGTTGTAAATTAAATAAATTCCAACAAAAGTCAAAGATGTTAAAACTGATGATACTGCTATAAACCATGTAGATTCTAGTTGAGTTTGCACATCAAGCCCACAAGCAGAAACTATAGCTCCACATATTAAAAATATAAGCAAAGAAATAAAAAGTGGTACTAATAAACTTATAATAAAAACTTTTCCACTATCATCATCTGTATAAAACTTTCTTTTTTCAAAAACTTGTATTTCTTTTTGTTGTTCCATTTTTTAATTATACACCAGTTAAAATAAAAAAACAACAAATATGCTTTACTTTAGCAATCTTTTTTATTAGAATAAAACTATGAAAAATTATATGGAATATGCAATAAAAGAAGCAAAAAAAGCATTATCTATTGATGAAGTCCCAATAGGCGCGATTATAGTTAAAAATAATAAAATTATTGCGAAGGGTTACAATAAAAAAGAAAAATCGCAAAACGCAATAAATCATGCTGAAATAATTGCAATAGAAAAAGCTTGCAAAAAATTGAAATCGTGGCGTTTAGATGATTGTCAAATATATGTCACCCTAGAGCCTTGTCCTATGTGCGCTGGAGCGATTGCAAATGCTAGAATCAAAACTTTAATTTATGGTTGCAAAGAAACAACCTCGAATGATGATTTGTGCAAAAAAATTTTGCAAAGCAATCGACTAAATCATCATGTTACTGAGATCTATCAGCCACAATATCAAATAGAAATTAGTCAACTGTTAACAGAATTTTTTAAAACAAAAAGGAAGAAATAAAGTTTCTTCCTTTTTTACTATTATAACACTTTATAATAATTTTAAAAGTTCATTTTGAAATTCCTCTTCTGTGATTTTTCCTTCTTCTTTCATTTTTCTCAAAGCTTGTATTTTCATCTCTTTTTCACTTGCTGTATTTTCTGGCGTTATATCTACAATATTTTTGTCATTACTATCTTGTTTTGGAAAAACAAAAATTGAATCATTAAAATAAATTGAAATAATCATAAGAATGGTAGAAACAGAAAAAAGATTAATGCAAATAGATATTATTAAAGAAGTTACAAAATAACGATAACGACTTCTAAAATATTTACCGTTCCCCCAAAGAACATAAATCATCATAACAGCAACACTTATCATAAAGCAAAATGCAATAAATTCATAAATAATATAAAATAATGTAGGTCTATATGCAACTGGTGTCATAAAATAGGATACGATATAAAATATATCATAACCAATCCCTAAAATTACAAAAATTGTAGCAATTATCAACAACCATTTTTTAGTTTTATTCATTTCTCACCTTCTTACAAAGTATAAAACAAAGACAAAGAATAGTCAAATCATTTTACAAGTTTACAATTTTATTATATACTAAAATATGTAAAAAAATAAGGAGATAATTGATGAATATTGTTATAACAGGCGCTTCAAGTGGCATAGGAAAAGGGTTAAAAGAATTTTATAAACAACTAGGTCATAGAGTTGTCGGTATCAGTCGCTCAAACGATGATTATTTATGTGATGTAAGCGACAAAAAAAGATTAAAAGAAGTTTTTTCTTATATAAAAGAAGATTTAGGTCAAATAGATATCTTAATAAACAATGCTGGTTTTGGTTTGTCTGGAGCTATTGAACTTATTGAAGAAAATGAAATCAGAAAAGAATATGAAGTAAATGTTTTAGGTGCAATTTTTGTAATACAAGAAGCAATCCCTTTAATGTCCAAAAATGGAAAAATAATAAATATTTCATCAGCTTGTGCACTATTTCCTTTACCATTTAGAGCTTTTTACTGTTCAAGCAAGTCTGCAGTAAGTATGTTAAGCGACTGTTTGCGTATGGAATTATCTAAAACTAACTTGCAAGTAACAGCAATATGCCCATGCGATATAAAAACAGAATTTACAAAAAATAGAGTAAAGAATTTTAAAACAAATGAAAGATATAACGATTCAATAAAATTATCAGCTGAAAAAATTGATAACGCACAAGACAAAAGAATGAGCCTTGACAAAGCCATTAAAATTATCACTAAAATTATATCAAAGAAAAATTTAAAACCACAATATGTTATGGGTTTTAGAAATAAAATGTTATATCAAGTCCAAAAATTTTTCCCAAAGGGATTAGTCCTAAAAGTGTTAACAAAAATTTTTTATAAATAAAAAAAGGAAGATTAGCCTTCCTTTTTATTTTAATAAACATCTTCTTGTGGTGGAGCTGGTGGAGTTTTGTCTTCTATTTCGGCTACAAGAGCTTCTGTTGTAAGCATTGTTGCAGAAACAGAACATGCGTTTTGAAGAGCTGAACGAGTTACTTTCGTAGGATCAACAATTCCTTTTTCTAACATATCAACATATTCTCCATTCAAAGCATCATACCCATAAGCTTTTTTATTTATATTTTGCATTATATTATTAACAACTACACCGCCGTCAATACCAGCATTAATAGCAATTTGTCTTATTGGTTCTTCTATCGCCCTTAAAACAATAGTTGCACCAGTTTTTTCATCTCCTGAAAGAGTTTCAATTAATTCTTTGATTGAATTTGCAGTTTTTAAGAGAGCAACACCACCACCAGGGACAATACCTTCTTCTGTAGCAGCCTTAGTAGCAGCCAAAGCATCTTCTATACGCAACTTCTTTTCTTTCATTTCAACTTCTGTAGCGGCACCAACTTTAATAACAGCCACTCCTCCTGCAAGTTTTGCAAGTCTTTCATTTAATTTTTCCAATTCGTATTCGCTAGTTTGCTGTTTTATTTGTCCTTTGATTTGTTTAACTCTAGCAGAAATCTTTTCGCTATCGCCAGCGCCTTCAACAATCGTAGTCGAATCTTTATCTACTTTAACAGATTTAGCTCTGCCAAGCATCTCTAAAGTAAGATTTGTAAAATCATACCCTAAATCTGATGATATAACAGTTCCTCCTGTTAAGATCGCAATATCTTCAAGCATAGCTTTTCTTTTATCTCCAAAAGATGGAGCTTTAACTGCAACAGAAGTGAATGTTCCTCTAAGTTTATTAAGGACAAGAGTTGTCAAAGCTTCCCCTTCTACATCATCAGCAATAATTAACAATTTCCCACCCTGTTTAACGATTTGTTCAAGCAAAGGCAAAAGTTCTTGAATATTAGCTATTTTTCTATCTGTAATTAGAATAAAAGGATTATCTAATTCACAAATCATTTTTTCTGTGTTTGTGCACATATAAGCAGACAAATAACCTCTATCAAATTGCATACCTTCAACAACAGAAAGTTCTGTTTTCATTGTTTGGCTTTCTTCAACAGTAATAACCCCATCACTTCCGACTTTTTCCATAGCTTCAGAGATAAGTTTACCAATTTCTTCATCGCCTGCAGAGATTGAAGCTACTTGTTTTATAGCATTTGAATTTTCAACCGGCTTAGAAATTTCTTTTAATTTTTCAACTGCCACATCGCAAGCTTTAAAAATACCTCTCTTTAATATAATAGGATTTGCTCCTGCTGCAAAGTTTTTCATACCTTCATGAATAATTGCTTGAGCCAAAACACAAGCTGTTGTAGTTCCATCACCTGCAACATCATTTGTCTTAATTGAGACTTCTTTAATAAGTTCTGCTCCCATATTTTCAAAAGGGTCATCTAAAGCAATTTCTTTTGCAATTGTTACTCCATCGTTAGTAATAAGAGGAGAACCATATCTTTTACCTAAAACGACATTTCTTCCTTTTGGGCCAAGTGTAATTTTTACAATGTTTGCAAGTTTGTCAACGCCTTTTTCTAGCGACTTTCTTGCAGCAGCTCCTTCCAAAATCTTTTTTGCCATATTCCCTCCTAATCAACAATTGCTAAGATATCATTTTGTCTAACAACAACGTATTTTTTGTCATCAACAGTAATTTCTGTTCCACTGTATTTTGCATACAAAACCATATCTCCAACTTTAACTTGCATAGTAACTTTTTTACCATCAATTTCGCCACCTTCACCAACAGCAACAACTTTTGCCATTTGGGATTTTTCTTGGGCAGCTGTAGGCAGAATTATACCACCTTTAGTTTCCGTTTCATTTTCTTTTGGCAGAAGGACAACTCTGTCAAATAAAGGTTTAATTTTCATAAATACCCTCCTATAATCTCTTATATTATACGACACAAATTTGAAATTTGCAAAATGATTTGATAACAATATCCTTCATAGAATAACAAATTTGTTCATACATTAAAGTAATAAAACTAAAAAGGAAAATAGTCAACAAATAATGCCAAAATCTGCAAATAAAGTAAAAAAAAGTTTTATAACAATAGGGATTATTATTTTAATAATCATAATGCTTTTTTGTGCAAATTATTTATCTTTACTTTTTTTAACTACCACAGAAAAAGCTTCTACATCTTTAACTTCGAACTCATTGACAATATACGCTATAAGTTTTGATAAAAGTTTAACTCAAGCTGGTGGAGAAAGCTTGGCGATAGATTATAGAAAAATAGGCGCAGGCGGATATGTTTGGCAAGAAGAAAATTATTATTATATTTTGAGTTCTGCCTATGTAAATGAAAATGATGCTATACTAGTTCAAAATAGTGTAAAACAAAATCATAATATTGAAACATCAATAATTAAATTAAATATTCCTTCATTTAATCTAAATGTTACCGTAGATAGTGATGAGAAAAAAGCTTTGCAAAAAGCTTTAAACCTTTACGAAAATGTTTATAAACAATTATTCGATATCGCAATTAGCTTAGATACAAATGTTTATAATGAAATTTCTGCCAGACTGGTTTTAAATAATATTTTTTCAAATGCGAATACAATTGTAGCCGACTATAAAATCTTTTTTGAAGATGTTGAAAGTTTGAATACTTTGACAAAATATCTTGAAGAATTAATTTTGACACTCCAAAAATTATGTAGCGGGATTACAATATCAACAAATCAAACAATGTCTTCATTAATAAAATATAGATATATTGAAATACTTGCTCAAGCAAAAAATTTATCTTTAGAATCATAAAAAAACGCAATTTCTTGCGTTTTTATTTTAATCATTTTAAATAAATTTAAGCTTCTTCTTCGTGAGCGATACTAGGTGCTGATTCAACTTTGAAATTATTTACAGAAATTTCGTAAGCTTTTCTTTTTGTTATATTCCCATTTTCGTCTTGCTTATTGTAAACTCTTGATTGAATTCGCCCACTTAAATTAATTTTAGTCCCAACCGGCATATTTTTGATATAAACTGCATTCCTTCCCCAAATAATACAAGGAATATAATCAGATTTTTTGTTGTGTGCACGATTAACAGCTAACAAAATATCACAAATTTGTCTGCCAAAAGGCGTATCCCTATATACTGGAGCTTTGCATAAATAACCAGTTAAAGAAATTTTATTAATATCGGCTTGATTGATTTGTTCTTCATTTAAAACCTCTTTAACAAAGAAGAACAAAATCAAATGGCTTTTGCCCTCATCTTGAAGATTTCTGCTTCGAAATTCTCCACAAAGAGCAATTTTTAATCCTTTAGATGGATTTATTGAATAACTATCAGCAATATTTTTAGCCATTGTAACAGGAATTTCATCAACTACCCCTGATAAACGAGGAACTTCTAGTAAAAACTCGTAAAATTTTTCTCCATTTGACTCAAAAATTGTTGCATCTTGAAAAATTGTTCCCATAAGCTGAGCTTTATTGTTTGATAAATCTAAAATTGTTGTTTCTTCCATAATTTTCTCCCTTTAATTTGAGTGTTGCACTCCATTCCTGTCAATTGAATAATTAGAATGATAAATTAAATCTCCAACTGAAGTAATCTTATAACCTTCTTTAGTTAATCTTTCAAGCACCATTCTTGTTGATTGAACAACATTATCAGCATTATTATGCATTAAGATGATAGAGCCGTTTTGAACATTATTCATAACTCTTGTTGTAACATCTGTAGCAGAAAGACCTTTCCAATCAAGTGAATCTACATCCCATTGAACAGCAATGAGTCCACGAGACGAGCAAGCATTGATTAAGTCATTGCTATAAGAACCATAAGGTGGTCTAAAAACAGTAACATCTTTGCCTGTTATAGCTTTAATTTTTTCTACTGAAATATCTAATTCTTTAGCAATATTTTCAGAACTTAAATTAGCCATATCAGGATGCGTGTTTGAATGTGAACCAATTTCAAAGCCAGCTTCATCAATTTTTTGCACCATTTCTGGATATTTATCTACCCAAAAACCGACAAGGAAAAATGTTGCACCGGCATCATATTCATCAAGAACAGATAAAATTTCTTCAGTTTTATCTGCTCCCCAAGCAGCATCAAAAGAAATGGCGACTTGTTTTTCCTGAGTATCAACTCGATATACAGGAACAAGTCTAGTACTATACCCAAACCATACTTGAGCACAAGCACCACCTTCAAACGACAATGCAAGCAAAACAACTACAACAGCCATTGCAAGAAAGATTTTGATTGTTCTTGATTTGATAACACAAAATGGCATACAAACCTCACTTTTAATAATAAATTTTTTCAAGATTTTAACAAATGAGAAAATTATTTGTTTTTGTGGAAAAAAGTAATAATTTGTCGAAAATCTATAATATATTATATTTGTGAAAATTTGATATATTCCAAATCAAAACATTTAATTAAAATGAGATAATAAATAATTAACCTAAACTCATAACATCTCATTAAACAATTATAATATGTTTCTTTTAGGAAACCAAATAAAATTAAAAAAAAGCCAAAACTATGGCTTTTTTATTACTTTAATAATTGATATTTATTAATTGAGAAGAATTTTTTCTTAATAATTTCGTTGCCATTAGATAGCCTATCAGAATAAGGTAATTTTTTTGTTTCCAAAGGCAAAATCTTTAGACCAAAATCTACTGCCAAGGTGCTATCCCCTTCATCTGAGCAAGCAAAAGCAACAATTTTACCATTTCCAGCAAAATTAATATATTTCAAACCTTTTCTGTATCGAGATGCTAGTGGGAATAAAGAAGTTTTGATTTTTTTAATAAAACCATTATCACTAACAACAACAACAGAATCATAATTAACTTGCGAAGCAAATACAACATAATCTTTTTCTTCAAGATTAATACCTTTAACACCAGCAGAAATTCTACCTTGTAAAGGCACTTCATCGGAAGAAAACGCTAAAGAATAACCTTGAGCAGAAAGCATTAAAATTGGATATTCTTTTTTAACAATTTCTACATTTATAAGCTTATCATTTTCATTAATTTTTACAGCTTGATAATAAGGTTTTGAAACTATAATGTCTTGAACAGTTGATTTTTTAACCATACCTTCCTTAGTCATAAATAAAATTTCGCCATCTTTTGGACAAGGAATTATTTTAATAGGTATTTCATCACTTGTCGCATTTTTATCAATTTGATTTAATGCAATCCCCTTATCTCTCCACTTACAATCTTTTATATTTGATGCTAATGTTTTAATGCAATTACCTTTATCGGTAAATATTAACAACATTTGGTTCGAAGGAACTTTTATAACTTGACTATGAACATCAGTTATAGTAGAATTATCACTCAAAGATTTTTGACTCATTGAGTAATTTTTTGTATTGATATTTTTAATTGTATTTCCACAAGAAAGCCCAATAATAACTTCATTAACTTCTTCTTTATCATTTTGTGATACTTCTTCAACAACTATTTGACCATCTTTTAAAATTTTTGATCTGCGTTTATTTCCATACGACTTTTTAATATCTAAAAGTTCTTTTTTAACAACATCGTATTGAGCTTTTTTCGAAGCCAAAATTCTTTCATATTCAGCTATTTTAGCTTTTAGCTCTTTTAGTTCTTCTTCCAATTTAGTAACTTCAAGATTAACAAGTCTAGCAAGACGCATATCTAAAATAGCTTGAGCTTGTTTATCGGAAAGAGCAAATCTGTCTTTTAATTTTTGTTTTGCTTCAGCCACCGAAATTGATTTTTTAATTATTTTTATTACTTCATCAATATTTTTAATAGCAATTAAAAGACCTTCAACAATGTGGGCTCTTTCTTTTGCCATATTTAAATCATACTTTGTTCTTCTTACTATAATCTCCCTTTGATATTGAGCATAATAAGAAATGATTTCATTTAATCCCATAAGTTTTGGTTTGCCACCTGCGATAGCAACCATGTTAATAGCATAAGAAATTTGCAAATTTGTTGATTTATAAAGATATTCCAAAATTTTCTTTACATTTGCATCTTTTTTTAGTTTAATGACAGCACGCATTCCAGTTCTATCAGATTCATCTCTTATTTCACTGATAGATGCTAACTTATCTTTGTTTTGTTCTTTAAGTTCTGCTATTTTTTGTAAAAGCATAGCTTTATTTACTTGATAAGGAAGCTCTGTGATCACAAGGTTAGTTTTATCGCCCTGCTTTTCTACTTCAACTTTTGCTCTTATAGCAATTTTCCCTTTACCTGTTCTATAAGCTTGTTCTAATCCTTCATCAACAATTAATAGTCCACCAGTTGGAAAATCTGGGGCTTTAATTATTTTCATCATTTCAGAAAGTTTAATGTTTGGATTATCAATATAAGCAACAACTCCATCTATAACTTCTGCAAGATTATGTGGCGGAATATTGGTAGCAACACCGACAGCAATTCCAGAAGCACCATTTACGAGCAAGTTAGGAAATCTTCCTGGCATCATGTCAGGTTCTTTTAAAGAGTCATCAAAGTTTAAACTCCATCTTACAGTGTCTTTCTCTAAATCTTTCATAAGTTCCATGGCAAGTGGTGTAAGTCTAGCTTCGGTATATCTCATAGCCGCAGGGCTATCCCCATCTATAGAACCAAAATTACCATGTCCATCAACAAGAGTTGCTCTTAAAATATAGTCTTGAGCCATACGACACATAGCATCATAGACAGAGCTATCACCATGAGGATGATATTTACCAAGACAATCCCCTACAATTCTAGCACTTTTACGATAAGGTTTGTCTGGAGTAATTCCAAGTTCAAGCATTGAATAAAGAATCCTTCGTTGAACAGGTTTAAGTCCATCTTCGACACGAGGCAAAGCTCTATCCATTACAACACATTCAGTGTATGGAATCATAGAATCATGCAAAACCTCATCAATAGTTTTGTAAATTATACCTTTTTCGCCGTCTCCACTATTCCCAGAACCAGAAGAATCTTCTAGTCCCCATTGGTCAACTTTTGGAGTTTCAATGTCCATTTTTTGTTGTTCAAAATTTTCTTGCATTTTATCCTCTTTTAGTTAATTTTACTATAATTTTTGAAAAATTCATCTTCTCTATCAAAATTTGCGTGTTGGTTGATATAATTTTTTCTCGCTTCTATATCATCTCCCATCAGTGTGGTAACAAGCCTTTCCGCTTCGGCAGCATCATCAATACTTACTCGTATTAAATTTCTTTTGTCAGGATCCATAGTGGTTTCCCAAAGCTGATCAGGGTTCATTTCTCCAAGCCCTTTGTATCTTTGCAAGCTGTAATTTCTCCCTGCACGAGCAATAGCTTGTGGAAGTTCAGCATCCGAGTAAACATATTCAACATAGTCTTTTTTGTAAACTTTATAAAGTGGAGGCATTCCAATATACACATGCCCATCATTTATAAGCTCTCTCATGTACCTAAAGAAGAAAGTTAACAGTATAGCTCGAATATGAGCACCATCTTGGTCGGCATCAGAAAGAATTATAACTTTGTTATATCTTAAACTAGAAAGATCAAAGTCTTCTCCTATCCCTGTATTTAATGCAGAAATGATAGTTCTAATTTCTTCATTTGCCAAAACTTGATCAATTCTCTTTTTCTCTGCATTTAAAGGTTTCCCTCTTAAAGGTAAAATTGCTTGGAACTTTCTATCTCTACCTTGTTTAGCACTTCCGCCTGCAGAATCTCCCTCTACGATAAAGAGTTCAGATTTTTCACGATCTTTTGATGTTGAAGCAGCAAGTTTTCCTACAAGGTTAAAATTTTCAGCAGAGTTTTTAGCTCTAGTCAGCTCCTTTGCTTTTTTGGCAGCTTCACGAACTTTAGCAGCACCTTTAGCTTTATTTACAATAATTTCAGCAACAGTAGAATTTTTCTTTTCAGCAAAATAAGCAGTTAATTCTTTTATTGTTAAACTTTCCACCATTGTTTTAGCTTCAGGGTTACCAAGTTTTGTTTTTGTCTGTCCTTCAAATTGGACATTGTTCATTTTAACATTTAAAACTACAGTTAGCCCTTCTCTAAAATCTTCTCCTAAGAGATTAGCTTCTTTATCTTTTAAAAAGTTGTTATTTCTTGCCCAATCATTCATAACTTTTGTAAAGGCACTTCTAAATCCTGTTTCGTGAGTACCACCTTCAATAGTCGGAATGTTATTGACAAATGAAAAACTATTTTCAGTATAAGAGTCAGTATAAATAAAAGAAATCTCTAAATCAAAATTTTTATCTTCTGCATGAAAAAACACAGGTTTGTTATAAAGTTTGCTTTTCCCTTCAACTAGATAAGTAACAAAATCAGCAATTCCACCTTCATAGTGGTAAATTTCTCCTTCACCAGTGATATCATTTACAAGAACTATTTTTAAACCTTTATTTAAAAATGCTAACTCTCTTGCTCTATTGCAAACAGTTTCAAAATTGAAAGTTATATTACCAAACATTTCTTTGTCTGGTAAAAATGTAACTTTAGTTCCTTGCTTGTCAGTTTTACCAATAAATTTTAAAGGTTCTTTCGCAACCCCACTATGCATTTTGCCATTTTCATCTTTGTAAGAATGGAAACCTACAAAATATTCTTTTTTGTCTTTATAAACAGTAACATTACACCAAGAAGACAGAGCATTGGTAACAGAAGCACCAACACCATGTAACCCACCCGAAAATTTATAGTTACTATTGTTGAATTTTCCCCCAGCGTGTAAAGTAGTATAAACAACCTCTACACCAGATTTGTGCAAAGTTGGGTGCATATCAACAGGAATACCTCTCCCATTATCTTCAACGGTAGCAGAACCATCTTTATTTAAAGTTATTCTAATTGTGTCGCCATAGCCATTAGAAATTTCATCAATAGCATTATCAACAATTTCCCACAACAAGTGATGAAGCCCTTTTGAGCCAGTCGTTCCAATATACATACCCGGTCTAAGTCTAACAGCATCAAGCCCTTCAAGAACGACTATATCTTTAGAATCATAATTACTTCCAGCCATTTTCACTCCTTAAGCATAATTAACTTAAGATTATTATAACACAACAAGAAATTTTAAACAAATTTTTTAAAGAAAGAAAAACAAATTAAAAAAATAGCTAGATATGTATTTTTATAACTTTTTACGAATATTTATTCATTTTGTTTTAAATTGCTTAACAATTTTTTTTGACAATATTCAACAATTTTTGCAAAAAAAATTATTAAGTGCATAATATAAAAATAAGGAGATTTTTAATGGATACAATTCTTTTAACTGGCGGTGGAACTGCTGGGCATATTTACCCATTGCTTGCTGTTAAGGAAAGACTAGAAGGAAAATATAAATTTGCTTATATTGGTGGTCAAGGCATGGAAAGTCAAATAATACCAAAAGAAAAAGATATTAATTTTTATCAAATTCCTACTGTAAAACTAGAAAGAAAATTAACATTAAAAAATTTTTTGATACCAATAAAATTAATCAAATCAATCAATCAGTCAAAAAAGCTTTTGCAACAAATCAAACCAAATATTATTTTTTCTAAAGGTGGCTTCGTTGCAATGCCTGTTGTACTCGCTGCAGCAAAATTAAATATACCCGTCATAAGCCATGAAAGCGATTTGTCATTCGGTCTAGCAAATAAAATAATATTGAAAAAATGCAATGTAATGTGCACAGCTTTTAAACAAACAGCAACAAATCAACCTAAATGTATTTATACCGGTCAACCAATAAGAAAAAAAGTTTTACAAGGTGATAAAAGAAAAATTTATGCCATGACAAAATTTGATAAAGATAAACCGAATCTTCTTGTTGTTGGTGGTTCTTTAGGAGCAAGTTTTTTAAATGAAAAAGTTTGGAAAAATATTGATAAATTAACCGAAATATTTAATGTTGTTCACATTGCAGGAAAACAAGCAAAAGATAATAAACATACTGCAAAAAATTATATTCAAATTGATTATGCAGAAAATATTGGAGACTATTTGGCTTTTGCTGATATTGTCCTTTCAAGAGCAGGTGCTGGAGCAATAAATGAGCTTTTAGCTTTAAGAAAGCCCATGTTACTAATTCCATTATCAAAAAGATGTTCCAGAGGCGATCAAATAGAAAACGCAAAACTTTTCAAAGAGCAAGGATTATGCGATATGCTTGAAGAGGAAGATTATGATGATAAACTTTTTTTAATAAAATTGAATAATTTAATAAAAGACAAAGAAAAATATAAAAAAAATATGCAAAAAATGCAATCTTTTGATGCTTGCGACAAAATTATTGAACAAATAGAAAAATATAAAAACTAATTAAAAATCAATAATTAAAAGATCTCGACATTATACTATATATTAAAATTTCAATTCCCCTTTGTAAACATATATGTATGTTAGTGGAACGCAAATATCTGACAAAGGAGAATTAATATCAATTTTTATCAAATCCTTTTGTATTTCTTCATATTGTTTTCTGCTTAAAATTCTTTCTATTATTTGTCCATTATCTCTTATTTCTAAAATTCCAGTCCCTGCCCAAAAATCTGTCATGGATGATTTACTAGAACCAATGTGCAACCAATTTTCTCCCCCTGGTCCTAACCCAAAAGAAAATAAAAGTGGAATATTATTTTCTTTTTCAAAAAAATCATTTCCTCGAACTTCATAATCTGCATCTAAAAATGCTTCATTAAAAATCCTAGAAAATTTATATAAGTTTTCTTTTTCTGCATTTGATAATGATGTATAATCTAAAACTCCATCAAGTTTAAAATTTGTTCTTGCCTTATTTATTCTTTTTTCTTGTTCATCAATAGAGTAAGAATTAAACCTATTGGTGTATTCTGGCATCATTTCATTTATTCTAGCCAATAATTTTTGTTTATTAAAATTATATTTTTCATATTGTTCTCTTGCCAAACTTAACTTAAATTTTACAAGATGTTGATTACTATTAAAGTACTCTAAAGCTTTTCTAAATGTTTTTGTGTATTCATCTAAACCATTTTGCGGGACATTGTTTAATTCACTTAAAATAATTTCTTCACTTTCATATTCTATTGAAGAAGTATTTTCTTTGTAATTAGCACATATTGGAGACAAATATTCTAGCATAAATTTCATATTAAAAATCTCAGCCCAATCTATTGTAGGATAAGAAGGAGACCACCAATGTTTATATCCTCCAAAAGAAGGAATAAAATTTAAAGGTAATTTTCTATCAATTATATTATTTAATTTTTTTTCTACATCAATCTTTACTTGCGGATCAATAGAATATTTTCTAAATTTTTTTGAAAAAAGCCTATTAATCATTTTACAATTAAGATCTATATTGATATTAGTTAAATTTAAAAGATTGTTATTAATATAATTATTTACTAATTCTTTTAACTCTAGCATTTTGCCTTCCTTTTGTTTATTATAACATATTTGATTTAAAATGCATAAAGAAAAATAAATATTTTGTAAATTTTATTAGTTTATTATTTAATTAAAAATTTTTGTTTTTATTAAAGGATATCCAAAGCCTTCTAAATTTTTATTAAAACATATTGGCTTACATAATGCCATGACTTTGTTTTTAACTTGCGCAGGATTTAAATTTGGATTATCTTCTAAAATTAATGAACATATTCCAGCTATCATAGGAGTAGCAACACTTGTTCCACTTAATTTAACATAATCATTATCCACTCCACAAGAAATTATATCTACACTTGGTGCTACAAGATCTGGTTTAAATCTATTAAAAGAAGGTCCCCTAGATGAAAAACTTGCAACCTCAAAAAACTTTTCATCAAACTCATTTTCATTGATGCGGTTGTCATCAAAACCTCCAACAGTAATAATTCTGCTTGACACTCCAGGGCTTTTTATTGTTTGAAATTCTGGGCCACTATTGCCTGCTGCAGCGACAACAACAACCCCCTCTTTCCATAAAGCTTCTGCCCCACTCATAATAGGATCATTATACCCTAAGGGTTCAGAGCCAAAGCTCATGCAAACTATTCTTATTTTATATTTTTTATGATTTTCATAAACCCATTGCATAGCCTCTAAAATTTTATCTGCCCCGGCTTCACCTTTTGAAGACAAAGCTTTTAAACCGATAATGTTAGATTGTGGAGCAATACCTGAATACTTACCTCCTGAAAGCATACCGTTCCCACAACAAACACCTGCAACAAATGTCCCATGACCATTGTCATCATAACAATTTTCTCGACCATTAACAAAATCTTTAAAGAAAATTATTCTTTTGTTTGAAATACAAAAATCTACATGGTTGCTAATCCCGGTATCTATAAATGCAATATTAATACCTTTCCCAGAAAGCTCTAAATTTTCTACATTTAAAATTTTTTTTGCAACATTCATGAGTGCTGAAGCAGTGCAAATAGAATAAATCATATTTACTTGCGACATATTGCTTAATAAATTAATATCATTACCCGTAAGGCTGACAGCAAATGATTTTATGAATAAATATTCATTATTTATTTGAATATTTTTATGTAAAAGTATTTTTTTTAGCCTTTCATAATCATAAGCTTTAACTATACAATCTATTTTTTTGTTTGTTCCCAAAGCATTAACAAGACTTTGCAAAGTTTTATCTATCTTTTGTTTATTCATTTTAAACGGTTCAAAATCCTTTTGATATTTTCAAAATTTTCTTTTGGCATTGTTCCTTCTAAACTATTCACCATATTTTCAAGCGCTACATAATCGAATGTTCCGTTCTCTTTTTGCTTTGCAACTTCATTCATAAGTGTTGAAAACAAATCATCTTGTGAGAAATCTTTATATTTTGAATATATATCGTTTAAAGTTTTTTCATCAACTTTGCTTTCGTTTTTGCAATTATTATTACAATTTTTAAAATCTGATAATTTTGCCATATTTTACTCCTCTAGTTCAATATATGAAACAAAAAGAAAAAACTTTAACAATATCTTATTTTTTAGAATATATATAAACATGAATAATAACCTTTTGCAAATGTTATCATCATTATTAAGCGGAAATTTTGGGCAGAACTTTCAAATGCCTAACTTTCAAAATCTGCAAAATTTTCAAAATAATGGACAAAACAATTTTCAAAATACTAGTCCAACATATGCACAAAGTTTTCCAGAAGAAGCATACCAAAATCAAGATTTTCAAAACAACAATCAATCAAATATAATGCCTCAAAATATGCTATCACTACTTGCCTCTGCACTTGGAAAAAACGCAGATTTATCTTCTCTTTCATCAATATTTACAGCACAAAATAATAGCAAAAATACAGAAAAAAAATCATCGCCCATAGACGATGAAATTATCATTTAATATTCCATTTATTAAAATTATAAGTTATCAACAATTGAGCCATTTTTAAAATAAATTGACCTTTTAGCAAATTTCTGCGCTATTTCTGGTTTTGTAGTAGCAACAATAAGGGTCGTTTTTTTGTTCTTCATTTTCTTTATAAGGTCGCAGACGACATCCATTGTTGGCTCACTCAATTTGTCGAAAATGTTGTCAACCATTAAAAGATCTAATTCTCTAAAGGACAATCTGATAAGCGATAAAACATATTTTTCTTCTAAGGACAAATCTTTAACTTTTGTATCCTTAATTTTTTCTATAGCAAACTCAATAATTACTTTGTTTATCTTGTTTTCAATTTCACTTTCTGTAAAGCCCCAATTCTTTAAAATATATTTAAAGTTTTCATAAACAGATTTTTTTTCTAAAAACACAGGGCTTGCAGGAACATATCCCATTTGCAGATCTGTTCTAAAATTTAATTTTTCAAGAGGAATTTCTCTAATATAAACTTGCCCTTTGGTAGGCTTTTCTAGTTTTGCAAGTATTCTTAAAAGCGAAGTTTTCCCACTTTCATCTTCGCCAACAAAAGAGACAGCCTCACCATCTTCAATATTTAAATTAATATCATACAAAGCATAATATTCTCTAGTATATTTAAGAAAAAGATTTTTAATTTCTACCATAAACCACCTTAATTAATTCACAAATATATTACTATATTTTATAAAAAAATAAAAGCAAATATTTAAAATTTTTGCTTTTACTACTTTTTTGATTCGATTTTTAATTTAAAAATATCACTAATTGACATAGTTTCAGCCAAAATATATCCAGTATCTTGTGAGTTTCTTATCACTTCTCCAGCAACAACTCTGATTGAAATAGTGTTATCTTTTTCAGACGAAAATAGATAATTATGATTTACAGCATCTTTATGCAAAACAAATTCTTCTTGTCCTTCCTTTTCATTTGATAATGCAATTAAATTAGTTAAAGAATACCAAACATCTGCTTCATTTATTTTAAATACTTGCTTTTGTTGATTTTCTTCCCAAAAAGTTATTGCTCCTGTTTTTTCAAATCTTAGTTGGACATCTACTCCAAGTTTTTCTAAACGAGAATCTTGAGCAAATGATACACATACCCCATAATTTGAACTACCTACTGAAGTGATTTCACTTATACTTGCGCCCCTAACTTTTAGCGAATCTTCGCAAGCTGACAATAAAAAACATAAACACAAAACAAAAAAAGAGCATAGTTTTTTCATATTTTATTTTTCCTTTTAAAATATTATTAACCTACTCCACGAATTTTAAACCCGTTGTTTTATAACTCAAATGCATTTTCAATCAAGTTGATTTTTCCATCTAATATTTCTAAGACAGAAAATGAAATTTCTCTTTCAAAAATTTTATTTTTTATCAAATATAATTGTGCCACTTTTAAAATTTTGATTTGTTTTTGTCTATTTACAGCTTCACATGGCAATCCAAACCTATTCGAATTACGCTCTTTAACTTCAACAAAACATATCTTTCCATTTTTTTCAGCTATAATGTCAATTTCTCCAATTTTATTTTTATAATTGGTTTGCAAAATTTTATAATTGTTCTTTTTAAGATATTGACAAGCTAGAATTTCTCCTTTCTCACCCTCAATTTTGTTTCTTTGTTTCATTAATCTAATGTTATTCTCCCAATTCTGCACTTTCTAAAATCATCTATTACAGCAACAGCGGTGCGTTCGATATCTTTCTCTCCACCTGCAATAACATAACCTCTTTTAGTTGCGATTTCTTCAAGAGTTTTAGCTCCATTATATCTTTTTTCAAACTCGTTTTTATATTGGTTTATTAAGATCGAAATCAAATCATTAGCTAAATCTATCTGATCTATAATATTATCCTTAATACTTCCTATGAATGCAAGTTTTTTTGCAACTTTTTGATCGTTTAGATTTGGATATAAAGTTCCTGGTGTATCACAAATTTCAATGTTGTTGCCAATATTAAGCCATTGCATACCTTTGGTCACGCCCGGTTTATTGCCTGTTATGGTTTTTGCCTTACCACAAAGGTTGTTGATTAAAGTGCTTTTTCCAGAATTAGGTATTCCAACCACCATAGCTCTGACAGTTATTTTAATTCCTTTTTGCTTATATTTTTCTATCTTCTCTTTTACCAAAACCAAAATCTTATTTTTAATTAAGTTACTTGTTCCTGACATAGTGCTATTGATACAAAGATAATCACTTTCGTTAGTTTTGAACTTTTCTGCGATTGTTTTTACCTTGCCCTCATCAGCCATATCCAATTTGTTAAAAACATATAGAATCTTTTTCCCTTGAGCGAGTTTATTTAAAGATGGATTAATAGATGAAATAGGTGCTCTACTATCAAGCACATACAAAATAACATCAATATTAGGTAATATTGATTTCATTTCTTTCAATGCCTTTGTCATATGACCAGGAAACCAATTTATTTTTGAATTAGTCATCTATTTTCCTTTTGTAAAAATTTTATTTGTTAATTAAATCAGGTCTATTCTTTATTGTTTGCTCTAAAGATTTCTCTTTTCTCCATTTTGCAATTTCTTGATGATTTCCAGAAAGCAAAACTTCAGGGACTTTTTCCCCTTTAAACACTGCAGGTCTTGTGTATTGTGGATATTCAAGTAGGTTGTCTGTAAAACTTTCTTCATTAAGACTATCCTTTGTCAAAACGCCATCAATTTGCCTTGAAATAGCATCAATCATAACCATTGTTGGCAATTCTCCACCAGTCAAAACATAATCCCCAATTGAATATTTTTTAATATCAAATAATTCAAAAAGTCTTTCATCTACTCCTTCATAATGTCCACAAACAAAAATTATATGTTTGTTTAAAGATAATTCTTTTGCATCTTCATGAGTAAAGACTTTTCCACTTGGAGAAGGGAAGATTATAACACTATTTCTTTTTTTTACTGATTTGATAGCATCAAAAACTGGTTGAATACTCATAAGCATTCCAGCACCACCCCCAAAAGGATAATCATCACATTTTTTATGCTTATCTTTAGAAAAATCTCGAATATTTGAGATTGTTATTTCTAATAAGTTTTTTTCTTTAGCTCGCTTTATAATACTTTCGTTAAGGTATGAAAATGCGTCTGGAAATAGAGATAAAATATTAATTTTCATACGCAAACCTCTTCAAATTTTTGCTGATTTACAATTAATTTGTTATCTTTTGCGACAAAAACATCATCAACATAAGGAGCTTCCATTTTGCGGCCTTCTTTTTCTATAATAAAAACATCACAAGCCCCATAGTTTACAACATCTACTATTTGCCCAACATAATCACCTTTTTCATTATATAAAAGCATTCCAATAAGTTCATCAATAAGGAATTGTCCTTCTTCTTTTTCATTTTCTAATAGCTCTCTATCAATAAAAATGATTTTATTTCTTAATAACTCTGCTTGATTACGGTCAACTATACCAGCAAGTTTTATATACAAAAAATCCTGCCTTAAAGAAAGACTAGCAATTTGATACTCCTGTCCTTCAATAAAGCAAGTTTTCATTTTTTTGTAAACAGACAAAAGATTAGTTAAAGGGAGAGCTTTAATTTCTCCCTTAATCCCTTGTGGTTTTAAAATTTTAGCAATTTCAATTTGCACTCTTACTCTCCGAATTTAACAAAAACTTTTTTGTGCGAACGAGAAGAAACTGATTTTACGAAAGTTCTTATAGCAGAGGCAACTTTTCCATTTCTGCCAATAACTTTACCCATATCACTTTCATTTACTGTAACATGGATAATAATTTCGCCATTTTCGTTTTCTTCTTGCGAAACTTTAACAGCATCTTCATCATCAACAAGTTTTTTTACCAAAAATTCTACAAGTTCAACCATAACATTACTCCTTATTTTTTGATAATTCCGCTTTTTACAAGTAATTGTTTTGCTGTATCAGTAGGTGTAGCACCATTTTTCAACCATTTTTCTGCCTTTTCAGCATCAATTTTGATTTCTGCTGGGTCAGTAAGTGGATTGTAAGTTCCGATGTTATCAATAAACTTTCCATCTCTAGGTGCTCTTGAATCAGCTACTACAACTCTGTAGAATGGAGATTTTTTATCTCCAAGTCTTGTAAGTCTAATTTTTACTGCCATTTTTTCCTCCTTTAAAATTTATATAAAATTGCTTGCGCAATGATATACCATTATCTAATATTTAAATTTTTGAATTTTCCATTTTTAAATTGTTTCATCATTTCTTTTGATTGTTCAAATTGCTTAAGAAGTTGATTAACTTGCTGAACAGAAGTTCCACTTCCTTTTGCAATTCTCTGTCTTCGACTAGCCTTTATAATATCTGGCATCAATCTTTCTTTGGGCGTCATCGATTGAATTATTGCTTTGTTCACCAAAATCTGATGTTCGTCAATATCTAGGTTTTTGATTTTTCCACCAATTCCTGGAATCATGGACAATAGATCTTTTATATTACCCATTTTTTTAATGCTTTCTATTTGCCTTAAATAATCATCAAAAGTGAAAGAATTTTCTCTAAATTTTTTCTCTAACTGTTTAGCTTCTTCTTCGCTAACAGCTTCTTGTGCTTTTTCAATTAGAGATAAAACATCACCCATTCCTAAAATTCTGCTAGCAATTCTTTCCGGGTAGAAAGGCTCAATATCACCAATCTTTTCTCCCACACCAGTAAACTTTATAGGTTTTCTTGTTATAGCTTTGATTGATAATGCAGCACCCCCTCTAGTATCGCCATCAAGTTTAGTTAAAACAACACCTGTAATATCCAAGTCTTTATTAAAACTATCTGCAACTGTAACAGCGTCTTGTCCTGTCATAGAATCTACAACCAGCAAAATTTCTGTAGGTTTAACTGAGTTTTTAATTTGCTTAAGTTCTTCCATTAATTCACTATTAATGTGCAATCTTCCTGCTGTATCAATAATCACAGTATCAAAGCCTTGTTTTTTTGCATACTCAACAGCTTGAGAAGCAGTTTTAACAGGGTTTTGAGTTCCTTTTTCAAAGACTTCTAAATTTGCTTGTTTCCCAACGATTTGCAGTTGATTAATTGCCGCTGGTCTATAAATATCACAAGCAACAAGCAAAGTTCTTTTTCCACTTTTTTTAAGATAAGCACCAAGTTTGGCACACATGGTAGTTTTTCCAGCACCTTGTAAACCACACATCATTATGGTAGTTGGAGGAGCAGAAGAAACTTGAAGTTTTTGATTGTTTGAAGACATTAACTGTGTCAACTCGTCTTTTACAATTTTTATAACTTGTTGGGATGGTGTAAGGCTTTTTAAAACTTCATCTCCGACAGCTTTTTCAGAAACATTTTTGACAAAATCTTTAGCAACAAGATAGTTAACATCAGCTTCAAGCAAAGCCATTCTAACTTCTCTCATTGCTTCTTTAATTTCAAGTTCAGTCAATCTGCCACGATTTTTTAATTTTGAAAAAATGTGATTAAATCTTTCAGATAACGAATTGAATAACCCCATTAAAAGTCTCCTTTCTTAATTTGCTTTTCTAAAACCTCAATCTTTTTCTCGAGTATATCAATTTTTTCTGCAAAGTGAAGTTTCCTTTCGCACCCTTCAAGTTTTTTTAAAGATTTGTTGACCATGTCTTTAACCGCTTGCCTTGTGATAGAATGGTTTTCTGCAATTTCACTAACGGTTAAATTGCCATTTAAATAATCTTCAATAACATTACATTGAGATTGCGTTAATAATGGCTTGTAAGCATCAAAAAGTTCTGAGTAATATAATTGTTCTTCAACTTTCATGAAACCTCTTTGTAAAGCACTTTAACTTTACATTCAACATTCTACCATATATTACAAAAAAAATCAACTATTTTTTTATTTTTTTTAATTTCTCTATTGACTGATATTTGTTTTAGTGATAATATTTATAGCAAAAGGAAGGAAAATTATGTCATTTGAAGAAGAAGTAGCAATAAAACACGCAAAGGCAGTTGCAGAAATGGATAAACCAAGCAAAAAAGAATTGTCAAAGCAAGAAATTTACGAAAATTTTATAACAAATAAAAATAATAAAAATAATGAAAAATTAAAAACTTTTGCAGAGCAACTTGATAAAAATTATTTTATGTTGAAGAATGGAATTTTAATTTTGAAAGAAAATAATTTTACGAAAAAACAAGTCGCAGAAATTTATGATATTTTAGCAAAAATGTTTAGAAACTTTCAACATAGCCAAATAGCATATACTAGGTTAAAGAAATTATTAACTGAAAAACTTGAAGATTTTTTGTCAATACAGACTCAAAAAGATTAATTTAAAAGTTTTTCGATAATCATATTGCTTACACCATAATACTTAGGCAAAAGATTTATTATATTTTTATTTTTTACTAAAATATTGTTTTCTAACAAATAATTAAAATTGGGATTTTTTTGGATATCATAGCCCAATTTTTTTAATTTATCTAAATCAACTCCTAAATCACATCTTAAACCAAGCATTATAATTTCTTCAATAATTTGCTGTTTTGTTAATACTTCTTCTAACTCTTTTATTCCCTTATAATAGTTATCAAAAGTTTTTGCATTAGCCCATCTTTTATTACCAACAAATGAGTGTGCAGCCAAGCCAAAACCTAAATAATTCCCTCTTGCCCAATAATTTAAATTATGTTTGCATTCAAAACCTTCTTTAGCAAAATTAGAAATTTCATATTGCTTAAAACCATGCTTATTTAAGTATTTTATAACGCGTTGATAATCATTTACAACTTCATCTTCATTTGGAAGTATGATTTGTTTTTTTTCAATTAAATCTTTTAACTTTGTATTATCTTCTACTTGAAGCATATAACATGATAAGTGAGTTACATTTTTCATCAATGGTCTCAAAGATTTTTTTAATAGCCAAAAATTTTCCTTTTCTAACCCCAATAATAAGTCGCAACTTATATTTTTAAATCCTACTTTTTTTGCTAGTTTAATACAATTTATAGCTTGTTTTTTATTATGTAATCTTCCAATTCTTTTTAGTTGTAAATTGTTTAAAGATTGAACACCTATTGATAATCTATTTATTCCAATTTTTTTATAAAAAGTTAATTTGCTTTCATTAATAGAATTAGGGTTTACTTCAATAGTTATTTCTGCATTTTTGTCTACGTCATATTTTTTCATTAATAAATCCAAAATCTTTTTTATGTAATTACAATCAACAAAGCTTGGAGTCCCCCCTCCTATATAAATACTTTTTATATTTGCTGTGTGTTTATCTCTTTTAATCTCTTTTTCTAAATTTTCAAAATATTTTTTTTGCTCGTTTTCAATATTCGAAAAAGAAGCAAACGCACAATAAAAGCATTTGCTCTCACAAAAAGGAATATGAACATAAATAGAGCAGTCCATTAATTATCTCCATCATCAAGTTTAAGAATTGACATGAAAGCTTCAGAAGGAATTTCAACAGAACCAATTTTTCTCATTCTTTTCTTCCCTTCTTTTTGTTTTTCAAGAAGTTTGCGTTTTCTAGTTATATCTCCACCATAACATTTTGCTAAAACATCTTTTCTCATTGCAGAAACAGTTTCTCTTGCAATAACTTTATTTCCAATCGCAGCTTGAATAGGCACTTCAAAAAGTTGTCTAGGAATAATTTTCTTCAATTTTTCTGTAAGAATTCTTCCTCTTGAATAAGCCTTATCTTTATGAACGATTATAGATAAAGCATCACATTTTTCGCCATTCAAAAGAATATCCACTTTAACAAGGTCGCTTCTTTCAAATCCAGACATTTCATAATCAAAACTTGCGTATCCTTTTGTTCTAGATTTTAAACTATCGAAAAAGTCATAAATAATCTCGCCTAAAGGCAATTTATAATCAACCCTAACTCTCTTTTCCTCAAGATAAACTAGCCCTTGATATATTCCCCTCTTATCTTGACAAAGCTCCATAATTGCCCCAACATATTCTGGTGGAGCAAAGATATTTGCTTTAACATAAGGTTCTTCTATATAATCAATTTCAACAGCATTTGGCAAAGACGATGGATTAGACAACTTTAGCACTTCTCCATTTGTTTTGTGAACAAGATAATAAACACCAGGTGCTGTAGTGATTATTTCTAAATTAAATTCACGCTCTATTCTTTCCGAAATAATCTCTAAATGAAGTAGCCCTAAAAAGCCACATCTAAAACCAAATCCTAATGCCTGCGAAACTTCTGGCTCAAATTGTAATGAGGCATCATTAAGTTTTAATTTCTCTAAAGCATCTTTTAACTCTTGATATTTTGAGCCGTCAGCAGGAAAAATACCACAAAATACTACGGGCTGAACTTTTTTATATCCGGGCAGTGGCTGATCAATAGGTTCAATAGCACTTGTAATTGTATCCCCAACTGAGACATCTTGAATTGTTTTAATAGAACAAGCAAGATACCCCACATCTCCAGCTTGAAGTTTATCTATCGCTTTTGGATAAGGAACAAAAATACCAACTTCATTTACATCAAAAGTTTTACCAGTTTGCATCATTTTAATTTTATCGCCCACTTTTACTGTTCCATCAAAAACTCTAATTAAACAAATAGCTCCTTTAAAATTATCATAATAACTATCAAATATTAAACACTTCAATTTTGCATTTTCATCGCCTTTGGGAGCTGGGAATTCTTTTACAATCATTTCTAAAACTTTATCTATGTTTGTTCCATCTTTTGCAGAAATACAAGGAGCATGCATTGCTGGAATACCAACAACATCTTCTATCTCCTTTTTTACTTCTTCAGGTCTTGCACTAGGCAGATCAATTTTGTTTATAACAGGTAAAATTTCCAAATTGTTATCTATTGCTAAATACGCATTTGCAAGAGTTTGCGCTTCAACCCCTTGTGAAGCATCAACAATAAGAATAGCCCCTTCACAAGCAGCCAAAGAACGAGAAACTTCATAAGTAAAATCTACATGTCCAGGAGTATCTATAAGATTAAGTTCATAGTCTTCCCCTTCAAAATTATAAATCATCCTAGTAGGTGTTAATTTTATAGTAATTCCTTTTTCTCTTTCAAGTTCCATGCTATCAAGAAGTTGATTTTGCATATCTCTTTTTTCTAAAGTCCCTGTTTTTTCTATCAACCTATCTGCTAATGTACTTTTGCCATGGTCAATATGAGCAACAATACAAAAATTTCTAATTTTACTTTTTCTATCCATAACAAAGATTATAAATAAAAAATCTAATAAAAGCAAACTTTTATTAAAAAAACAAGGCTTTAAGCCCTGTTTCTTATTAAGCATATTAAATTTTTGGTTCAAAATCTTCAAAAATTACATTATCACAATATTTTACCACTTTTAAATATTCGTTTTGACTTTTAACAGTCCATGCAATAAGTGGTAAATTTTTAAATTTTCTAACAAACCTATTTGGCAAAGCTTTTGCTTCATAAGCTATAAAGTTAGGTTTTGAAATATGCTTGTTTAAAAGCATTCTTTTCAATGCAAATTTTTGAAAAAAAGGCAACTTCTCTTTTTTCAAATATCCTGCAAGTTGCCCCCTTAAAATATTAGGAGCGTGTTTTTCAAAATATTGAAGAACATAAGGATTAAAAGATTCTACAGCATACTCTCCCTTATAATCTTTTAATAATTCAATAACTTTTTTCTCCAAATCTCCAACTTTACTCTTATTTTTAATTTCAATAAGAATAGGTGTTCTGCCATTAATGAATTTTAATGTTTCTTCAAATGTAGGGATCTTTTCTTTTGAACCCTTTAAAGTTAAAATTTCAAGGTCTGATTTGTTTAAAAACTTTAAATATCCATCATTGTTAGTTACCCTAGATAAAGATTCATCATGAAAAACTACAAGTGTTCCATCTGCAATCATTTGAACATCTAATTCTATAGCGTACCCGTTGTTAATAGCATTTTCAAATGCTGGTAACGAATTTTCTGGAATCTCTTTATCATGTAATCCCCTATGTGCGATAGGTTGACAAACTAACCAAGAATCAAAAATATTTTCCATAACACCACCCAATAATTTTTTAAAATTATATCATAATAAGATTTTTTTTCAAAAGATTTTATATAAAATATGCACAAAGTTTAAATATTTTTCTTTAAATATACAACTTTTTTTATCCCGTAAATTTTTTCAGATTCAACGACGAAAGGCGAAAAATCGAAATTCAATTTTTTGTCTTGTTCACAAACAATAATTCCTTCATTACTCAAAATATCATAACTTGATATCGCTTTTAAACAATCTTCATAAACACCACTTCTATAAGGTGGATCTAAAAGAATAACATCAAATTTTTTATTTTGTGATTTGAAAAATTTTATCGCATTTAAATAGTCCCCTCTTATGACTTCTGCAGTTTCTCCAAGAGCAAACAAATTTTGTTTAACAAGAGCAACAGAACGAAAATCTTTATCTACAAAAAGGACTTCTTTTGCTCCTCTGCTTAAAGCTTCTATGCCTAAAGCCCCTGTTCCTGCAAACAAGTCTAAAACAACACTATTTTCAATAATAAAATTTAGTTTGTTAAAAATAGCTTGTTTCACAACATCTGCAGTTGGCCTAATATGTGCATACTTATTTTCAATTAAATTTCTTCCTTTAAATTTACCAGCTGTTACTCTCATGTAATTATTATACTCAAAAAAAGAAAAAACACAAAGAAAATTAATTTGGTAGAAAACACGCAACTTTAATAATTTAAAAAAAATATATATTAAAATTGCATAATAAAAGGAGATGACAAAATGAAAAAAGATTATTCACGCTTTACATTAAGAACTTCGCCTACACTATTAAATAAAATGCAATATATTTCAACATATTATGGAAGAACAAAAAATAAAGAAATTGAACAATTAATAAAAAAGCATGTAAAAGAATTTGAAAATATTTATGGAGAAATAAAATTAAATGAATAATAAATTGTTGACAAATAAAAACAATTTGTTTATAATTATCGTTGTGCAAAAGTAAAAGCTAATTTAATTAGCGATTTGTTGCTAACAATTAAAAACTCAAAACAATTAATTAGTAACTTGGACTGCTAGCTCAGTTGGCAGAGCATCTGACTCTTAATCAGAGGGTCCGGGGTTCGAGCCCCCGGCAGTCCACCAAAAAAGACCTCACTTAAGGTCTTTTTTTAATAATAAATTTAATCTTTTTTAAGACATTTCCCACAATTTTTCATTTGTTTTAAATTTTGTTCTTTCTCACAAACAAGATGTATTATCAAGTATTCTTATTATAATTCATTGTTTATTGCATTTTCGATTTTTTGTGCAGTAGGATCCCCAACAATTGAGTTCAACAAATCTCTTGCAGTGTTAAAAAATTTGTCTGGACTAATCTTATATAAGAGTTCAAAAGAGTTATCTTTTGTTTCTTCTGCGATAAACTGAGCCTTTACAGTTTCATCATTTAATTTAATCCAAATAACATTCTCTATTTGCTTTAATACTTTGCAATATTCTGACGTTCTATCTCTATTTGATCCAAAAGGTAGGTATATAGTTGTAAATCCATTTTTAAGTATCTCTGCCATTGTGTAAATTTGTTGTTCAGTAAATTCTGCTAGCAAAATATCTTTAATTAACAAACCAAATTCTAATGATAAATCAATATCTTTAAAAATTTCAATGTTTTTGTGTATCCTTTTAAAATTTATACTAATTATAAGTTCTTCAATAAAATTTTCAGCAATAATTCCTGCTGCGTAATATTTTTTTGTATTGTTTTCCTTTTCCATTTTATTTTCTCCTTTTTATTCTTTTTCAATTACAATAAGTGGCAAAATCATTTCTCTTCTAGTGAGAGCAGTATGATGCCCTTTAAATAAAGTTTTGTTTTTTCCTAAAACAAACTGTTTATAATTATTTTTCATGATTAAAATATAATCACCTAATATTTTTAATTTTTCTGTTTTAACTCCAAAATAATTATTTTTAATTAATTTTTCAACTTTATATAATCTTGCATCTTTTTTATATTTTTTTATTTCTCTCAAAAATTCGTTTTCATTTTTTATTCTAAATGAAACGGCTCGTGCTTCAAGGTATGGTGGAGCATTTAAAGTATTCATTAATTTTTCATCTTCATATAATTTAATATATTCTTTAATATCTGTTTGTCCATGGTCTGGAGTTATAATGATTAATGTATCTTTAAGGCAATCTGCCAAGTTTTGAATATAATTGTTTATCAAATTAATTTTTTCTTTAGCCTCTTTACTTGTAACTCCGTATTTATGCATAGTTGCATCTGGTTCACCATAGTATGAAAAAATAAAGTTTTTTTTGTTATTTTGACAAATATTTTGAATAAAATTAAACATTTCTTCAATATTTTCATAAACAAAATTGTTTTTTTGTCTTTTTATGTATGGTGGAAAAATTGTTGTTACATGGTAACTTGAAAAATTTTTATCAAAGAAATATTCAAATTTCATATAATTATCAAGAATTTTTGAATTAATTTTTTCTTCGGTATAACTGTCAGTTGATAAATATATATCAATACATCTTTTTAATTTTTCAAAATATAGACTCCACCCTAATAAGCCATGTTGTGAAGGATATTTTGCACTGTATAAAGTTGTTGTGGCATTTGTTGTGGTTGAAGGGAAAACTGATGTAATTTTCCTTATTATATGTTTCCTTAAAAAACTATTACTTTTTAAATTTTGTTTTAAAGGATAAACACCTAAACCATCAAAACAAATATAAACAACATTTTTATAATTTTTATTTAAAATTTTTTCAAGCTTTTTTATTTTAGGTAACTCATTTTTATTTCCTAAAAATTCGCTGAGTGTCGCACTGACATTAAGAATTGAATTTTTAAAATTAGGTTTTATCATCTCATTTCTCCTTAAAGCTCTTTTATCATGTATATTAAATCCGCATAAGTTCCATCTTGATAGCGAAGCGCCTTTTTAAATATTCCATACTCTTCAAATCCAAGTTTTTTGTATAGGTAATAGGCAGCAACATTATCTTTAACAACACTGAGTTCAGCAATCTCAAAATCAAGTTTTTTCGCATAATCAAGTAATAATTTCATAATTATTGTGCCAATACCTTTTCCCCAAAAATCTTTTTGTATTGAGATTCCCAAGCCACATCTATGTTGAAACCTTTGATTAGATTTTGCAGAAAGGTTTCCAATCGCAACAATTTGATTGTTGATTTTTCCTGTAATTATAAGAGAACGCTCTGCTTTATCCACACTCTCAATCCATTTAATTTCGTGTTCAGCAGTTTTTTGCCCATCTTCTGGACCAACAGACAAAAATTTTGTTTCGGCAAAAACTTTGTTGGCATGATCTGCCAATTGTTGTGCGTCATCGATTGTAGGGCTAAATAATAATATCTTTTCTCCAGTTCTCACTTTCTCTTCTCTTGCTATTATTTTCATATTTACTCCTTGATTACCTCAATATTGTCTGTTTTTAATTTTTCTGTTTCGAAAGTATAAAATACTTCATTGTAACCAACTCCTAGTTTAACATATTGTTTAGTATAATTATCTAAAATACCGCCCCATTTTTCATAAGCTTTGCGTGCTTTTTTATTATCTGCAAGAACTCCAATCGCAAAGTTTTTAATATTTCTTTTCCGTAATTCATTCACAAAAATATCAAAAAATTTTTTCCCAAGACCAATATGCTGATAATCTGGGTGAATATATATTGCTTGTAAATCAGCATATTCTTTTTCCTTAAAATGTTCATATTCACTTAAGAAAGTCCCTACAAAATAACCTATTAACTTACCATCAACTTCTGCAACACAAACAATCCTATCGCTTGCAAGTTGTTGTTCAGAAAAACCAGCTTTAAATTTTTCCATTCTCTCCCTGCTCTCCATATGATTAAATACCTCTTCTGGAAAGATATCTTTATACGAAGAGCGCCAAACAAGATTGCCAAGTTTTATAAATTGATCTGCATCTCCCGCTTTTATTTTTCTTATTATATAATTATTGTTCACTATAACCTCCTTTATTACTATAACATAATTTTTTCGACTTTTTATAAAAAAAAGGCACTTAATTTTGTGTTAAGCGCCTTTATTTATCATTTTTTATAATCTTAAATCGAATTTCAATTTAATTACACATAACATGATTTATTAACACCTACACAAAAAGACATCTATTAAATTTAATAGACACAATATAGACAAGATCAAATTTTGTAGGCATCATAAATGTCATATTTTTCTCCTTTATGATTCACATTATAACATAATAAAATTTCCTTGTCAATAACTAATTTAAAAAAGCCACAAACATTATAATTTAAGTTCAAAAATTTTAACTATCTAAAAAATATAAAATTTAAAAAAAATCTATGTAATTTCAAAAATCATTATTAAAATTTAAATAACTCGATTCTATTAAAGAAAAAAGAGTAAGATAATATAAACATAAAAGCACAAAAATTAGTTTAAATTATACCTCTTAATTAGAAGGTCCGGGGTTCGAGCCCCCGGCAGTCCACCAAAAAAACTCTCTCTAATATGAGAGAGTTTTTTATTAAATTAATCAAATTAATTTAAAAATAAACTATAACCTTAATTTATTCCTATATGATCTTCTTAAGCCTCTACTATTTTCACTGTAAATATCACTGGTTTTGTGCTTCCATTTCCCCAGCAATAATTTGTTGTATCTACTATTGAAACAATAAATTGATATGTCCCTATTTCTTTAAGTCCATCAATAAACACTTTATCGTCACCATTTTCCAATTTTTCATATCGAACTGCCACATCTTCACCATTTTGGTTTTTAAATGTAACAATATTTTTCAACTCCTCACCATAGTTATGAATATCAAAGTGATTATTCAATAAAACGCTATGCTCTTGACCATCGTAAGTGATTGTGTCAGTCTCTGAGCCTTCAAAGTATATTTTCATCTCATTTGAATCACCAACTATACCTTTTTCAACAGAAACTGCTAACATTAATTTCCCTTCGGTATATAATACATTATAATTATCTTTTGAGTATGGGATAAATACAATTTCATAAAGCTTGTCATTATCATCAGCATTTAAAGTTTGATCAGGATTCGCCCAATCAAAGTAGCCCTCAACACCTGAAATGGTAGCACCATAATTTTCTAAGCTTATATCATCTAAGGTTATATCTCCTATATGATTATCTCCACCAGAAGTCGCTTTGCCTGAATTAGTATAATCAAATTCTAGTGCTTTGACACCAGCTGCATCATCAGGTGTAACAGTAATATTTTTTTTCTTGACAGTAATTAATGAATTATCATCTATAACAGTCAAACCTGTATAATTTGATGGGTTCACAAAATCAATCTGCGCAAATACATAATACTGTCCAGCATCAAGTGTAGTAGTTCCGTCAGCAACATCAGCCCAGTAGTAACCAGAAGGGTTTTTCTTTTCTTGCTCATCTAAACTATCATATACGGATTTTTCAATATAATAGTAAGAAACATTATCCCCTTTTTGCAAATCATAATTTGCTAAAGTTACAGTTGGAATATTGTTTTCATCGCCATAAGTCCAAGATTTATGAGATACATGAACAGTATAATAAGGATTCTCACTACGAATTATCCAAAAAGAACTTTCTTGCATAACAATGTCATAAGAAACACGAATAGAATACTCCCCAACATCAGGTAGATCTTTAATTTTTTCTACTTTTTGCGAATCTTTAAAAAATTCTATTTTATATTCATCAGAGTTTAAAACTTTTGTAGAATTATCATCATAAGTTGCAACAACCTTTACATTCTCTGTGGAAATAATATCATTTATATTAGTCCCGTATTGATATTCTGCAAAAACATCTCCAACAAAAAGGTCTTCAACAGTTATAGATTGAACTTTTTTGCCACCACAAGCACTTAATAAAATAAGGCAAGGCAAAACGAAAGCAAACATTAGACAAAGACTAAAAATTTTCTTTTTCATAATTACTCCTCTTGTTATAAAACATATTTTGTTTTTAGCAAAAGGTATACTAGTTATTTTTAGTATAACACAAAATTAATAATTTTAAAAATAAAATCAATCCTTTTCTTTTATTTTATTAACAATTAAATAGCTAAGTTTTTTATTAATAATACACTTATTCGTTTTCTACACTGATTTCTTGCTCTTTAATTGAATTATCTATAAAAATGCTATAATCTAAAGGTAAATTATCTTTTGTTATAATTTTCCCCGTTTTTTCATCTATTATCAAAGGTTTAAACTTAAAACACTCATCTAAGACCTCTCTTTTACCTAAAAGATTTTTTTGCCCTAACAAAATCCAACATTCATTTTCTTCATCAACTGCAGTTTGAAATGTATAATCAACTTTTATCAATCCCATATTTGCTAAAGTAGAAATTTCAATAACTGCATCTTTGTCAAAAGCTTTTAAATCAAATGATACAGAAAAATTAAATGGAACAATAATTTTTAATTTTTTTATTCCTTTGAAACAGTTATCCCCAACAATAATATTACCTTTTAAATATTGTGATGCTTTTTTAAAATCTTTAGTTAATTTACAATTTTCAATACAATAAACTTGTTCATTAATATTAGGCAAAATAATTTCATCGGGCATTTTGCTTGTTAAATTAAAAAAACTTTCGATAATATTAAAATCATGATTAACTTTAAAAGCATAACTTAAAATATTATTTTCATCAAAATAAATATATAAATCTCTACAACGCACAAATTCCTTCTTCCCCATCTTCTCCCCTTATTTTTATTTTAAAGCATAATATAAAAAATCAATATTATTTTTTTAATATAATATTAAATAAATTTTTTCTAAATATTATATAATCTAACTTCCAAATTAAGAAATGTAGATGATTGATTGTAAATATTATTATCGAATTTACCATAATTAATATAAATATCCAAAAGAGTTCCAATAATACTATGAGTAACGACCAATATGGTTTTGTCAGGAAAATTATTTTTAATTTCATTTACAAAAGATTTAACTCTTTCAAAAACCTCTTGTAAAGATTCACATCCGTCTTCTTTAAGCCTTAATTTTTTTCGTTTCAGTTCTTCTTCTGTATAACTACTTTTAAATCTACCTGCATATATACCTTGTCCTATCTCTGCAACTCTTTTATCTTTAATAATTTTTGTATTTATTTTGTTATTTATAATATTAGAAGTTTGCATGGTCCTAAACAAAGGCGAAGATATAATCAAATCAATTTTTTCATTTTTTAATTTTTCAGCTACTAATTTAGTCTGTTCTTTTCCTTCTTTTTTCAATCGAGATTTAAACTCTCCTTGTGTTCTGTTAATTTTATTCCACCCTGTTTCCCCATGCCTCATCACAAACAATTTCATATAATTATCCTTTTATTAATCTAAATAATACATATAAAATTAAAGTTTGTCAAATTTTCAATAAAAAAAGCTGCCATTTAAAAATGGCAACTTTTTTATTTAAGCAACAAAACTAGGAACTTCAATTTTTTTGTCTGTTAATTTAAATTCTGCTTTTGTATCTACCGATCCAGATTCATCTTTTGCAGTAATTTTAAAAGCTTCAAATCCATTGTTTTGATTAAAAATCATGTAAAATTCTGTGTCTATAATTTGACTTCCTATATCTTGGGTTCCAATAAAACGAAGTTTCGTTTTCCCATCTTTAACAGCAATTTCTAACTGTGTAAAATCTTCAACTAATCCCTCAAGAACAGTAGTTTTTATATAATCTATACTTACTGTAGTATTAATCATATCATATTGTCCTTGACCATACTCAGATGATGATATTTCACCATTTAAATTTTCATAATACAAATTTTGTGATGCATCATAATATGTTTGCCCCTTGTAAGTAAAAGATTGTCCACTTGTTGTTACTGCCATATTAACATCAAACAAAATATTCCCACTACTATCTTTTATACCTGAAAAAGACACATCTGATGTGGCACCTTCTGATGTCATTTTTACATCCATTTTAAATTCGTAATTTTCAACAACTTCATCAAATGCAGTCGCAAGATGTTCTATTTGCGCTTCATTTTCAACATTTTTGTAATCTCCTGAAACATCAATAAAAGCTGGTTCTCCTCCACCACATCCAACTAACATAAACGAAAAACATAGAACTGCAATTCCAACACTAAATAATTTCAACATTTTTTTCATATTCCCCCTCCTTTTTATGAAAAGTATAGCATATTCTTATAGATTAAGTCAAACAAAAATACGATTATGCAATAATTATATCACCATCTAACCAACTATTGATATAATTTTCTAAATTACTTCTTGTTGAAGAACAAAAAGATGCTATTAATTCAGCCCTATTTAAATTTTTAAAAGCAAAGTCTTCATATAAAGTTTTTAAAGCTTTTAAAAATTTTTTGTCTCCTACACTTTTTCTGATTCCATCAAAAAGTAAAACTCCTTTTGTATAAGTAAGTTGGACATATTCTGGCTCAGTATTAAATTCATCTAAATCTTTGTCCATACTAGTATCGACTTCGCCATTTATTTGCTGATAGATTTTTACAAAAAATTTATAATTATTTAAAGCATTATTAATCATAGTCTCATAATTATAACCATACTGAGAATTTTTTTCAAAAAACAAATATGTGCTATATTCAGTAAGCCCCTCGTCTATCCAAGCATTAGAATATTGATTATTTCCTACAACCCCATACCACCACTGATGTGCGATCTCGTGAGCAATTACATACTGAAAATCTTGTTCTTCCAATGTATCACTTATCATAACAAGATTAGGATATTCCATTCCACCATAAACAAAATTGGATTTTACCACATTTAAAGTTGAATAAGGATATTTACCAAAAAGATCATTATAAGTGCTTACACATTGCTTTGCAAATTCCACTTGTGCATTCAAATCGGTATCCCCTTTATAACCAAAATAATTGATTGTTATTCCCGACACAGAAGCTGATGCAATTTCAAATTTTTCAGATAAAACTAAACAAAAATCTCTTATTTTTTCACCGTTAATTACATATACCGTTTTATCTTCGGTTTTCTTCTTATCGACTACTTCTCCACTTGAAGCTACAACCAAATCACTAGAACAAGTTAATTGCACTTCATAATTTGAAACATCACTATAAAATGGATCTCCATTGGAATGATAAGGTTTAGTAAAAAAGCCTACTCCATCTTCATAAACACAAGCAATAGGATAAAAATTACCTAAATTTATTGTATTTTCACCATATCCAAATCTGTGATTTGCATTAGGCAACGACACAGTAAAATCAATTTTTAAAGAAAAAGTTTCATCTGGATACAAAATTTCTGGCAAATTAACTTCTAAGATGTTTAAGTCTTCACCTGTAATGTGATAGGATAAATTTTCTTCGTTTATGCTCATAACAGAATTAATTTTAATTTCACCATAACTATCACCATTTGGAAAAGCTTCATTAAAACTAGTTGAAGAAACTACGCTAGAACTTGCTCCTTCTCTAAAAGCATTAGAATAAAGATTAAAAAATAATGAATTGAAAGCATTTTCACTATTATTTACATATTGTACAACTTCACTACCTTCTAAAATATGCTTTTCACTATCATAATTAAGTGTTAAATTATAAGAATTAAGGTTTTCTTGTTCGTTTACACTTTTAAAAATAAAAGGAATTACCGTAACAATACCAATAACCACAACTGCTACAAAAATATAAATTAGATGTTTCTTTTTTATTTTTTTCATAGTGTAATATATAATTTATTATCAAAATATATGCCTTTAAAAGTTTGCAAATTTCTTGTAAAATGATTTTTTTTGTGTTATTATCATAAATGGAGATTATTATGGCTTTTTGTAAATTTTCAACTGAATATATTGCAAATTCAAAAACTGAAATAGACAACATCTTTATAGACAGTTTTTTGCCTTTTGCTGACCCTGTTTCTGTAAAAGTTTATATATATGGACTTTATAAATGTTCATCACCTACATCTTTTGATAATAATATAGAAAGTTTTGCTAAAGCTTTAAACATGAGTGAAGAAGATGTAATTGGTGCATTTGAATTTTGGCAAGAGCAAGGACTTGTTCAGGTGTTAAAAACTTCACCTATCGAAATAAGATATATACCTTTGAAAAATGTTATAAACGCTACAAAACTTTTTAAACCAGACAAATATCAAACTTTTAATATGCAAGCCCAAGAAATTTTTGAAGGTAAAAGAGAAATATCAAAAACCGAATATGGTGAATATTACGAATTTTTGGAAAGATATCATGTAGAGCAAGAAGCTCTTTTAATGATTATGAAATACTGCGTTGATAGTAAAAAAAGTGCCGTAGGATACAATTATATTTTAACTGTTGCGAAAAATTGGGCTAGTGAAGGGATAACTCAAGCAAGCCAAGTTGAAGAAAAACTGAACTCTTTCAAACAAAAAGATGATCAAATTCAAGAATTTTTTAAAGCAATCGGAATTAAAAGAAATGCTTATATTGAAGAAAGAGCATTATTCGATAAATGGATAAATGATTATGGATTTGATTTAGGAGTAATACTTTATTTATCAAAAAAAATAAAAAAATTTACAAATTTTACTATGACCAAACTTGACCAAACTTTAACAAAATATTATCAAATGAAATTAATGACAATCCAATCAATCGAAAATTTTGAAAATGAGAAAAAAGCATTATACGACCTTGCAAAAGATATAAATAAAAGCTTAGGTCTTTATTACGAAAGCCTAGAAAATGAAGTTGAAAATTATATTTTAAAATGGCTTAATTTAGGCTATGATAGAGACGTTTTATTAGAAATAGGTTCTTACTGCTTTAAAAAATCAATTAGAACTCTTGAAGGCATGGATAAAACTATAAACAAATTTTATAAACTTGGCATTGTTTCAATGGAAGCATTGATGCAATATACAGATAATATTTTGGCAATAAATAAACAAATTGAAAAAATATTGAAAGATTTGTCTTTAAGCAGAAATGTAAATTATATTGACAGAGAAAATTATAAAACTTGGACTGAAGACTGGAAACTATCTCAAGAATTAGTTAACTATGGAGTTGAATTGTCAAAAAACAAAGATAATCCTATGAAATACTTAAGTAGAGTTTTAGCTGATTGGCACATGAAAGGAATAAATAGCATAGAAGAAGCAAAAAATAACACTCCTATTAATAATAATATAGAAAAAACTAAGACATTGCAAGGGAGAAGTTATTCAAAAGAAGAAATTAATGCCCTATTTGAATCAATAGATGATGTAGAAATTTAGGAGAAACAATGAATCAAAAAATTTTAGAAAATGTTAAAGAAATTATTAAAAAGCGAAAAATTTCAGCAGAGAATCAAGCACTTCAAAACAAAATTAAAGCTTTTGAAAACGAAACATTTAAAAAGCTTTATCAAAAATATATTTCTCAAATGCTTGAAGATACAAAAAATGGCAAAACAGGAGATTATAGCTTTTATTTAAATAACATAAGTAAAATGCTTAAAGATAAAAATATTGGTTCAATAGAGCCTGTATATGCTTGTAAAAAATGTAATGATACAGGAATAGTCAATGGCAAATACTGCTCATGTTTAATTGAAGTTATGAATGAACTTTTAAAACAAGAAAGCGGATTCAATCAACTTGAAGATTTTGAAAAGGCAAAATTTGATATATTTGATGAGCCAATACTTATGCAAAAAATATATGAAAAAATGAAAAAATGGTGTATATCAGATTTTAATAAATCTTTAATTTTTATATCTGGAGATACAGGTACAGGTAAAACACATCTGATAAAATGTATGGCAAACGAACTCATAAAAAACAATCACCTAGTATGCTTAACAACATCTTTTGCTATGAACCAAGATTTTATGAAAAGTTTTTCAAGTAAAGATATAGAAAAGAAACAAAATTTGTTATCAAAATACTTAAATTCAGAAATTTTGGTAATTGATGACTTAGGCACTGAGATAAGATTGCCAAATATAACAAATTCATATCTTTATCAAATATTAAATGAACGAAAAATGAAAAAACTCCCTACCCTAATCACAACAAATTTACAATTAAAAGATTTACAAGATTATTACGATGAAAGAATTTCAAGCAGAATAATTGATAAAAATACTTCTATTTGCTTGCAAATTTTAGGTTCAGATTTAAGATTAAAAAACAAATAAAAAACTTGTGCTTAACACAAGTTTTTTATCTTGATAAAAATCT
The DNA here is from genome assembly GCA_944349375.1 of uncultured Clostridia bacterium. GTDB lineage: Bacteria > Bacillota > Clostridia > Christensenellales > UBA1242 > Caccovivens. The sequence continues at coordinate 22,422 of CALVMV010000005.1, read as the reverse complement.
TTCAAAAACCGAAATATTTTTGTTTTGTTCGAATTTTTCACTACTTCTGTCATGACCGCTATAAACATTTTCGAAATCTATATTTTTGATTTTTTTAAGAGATTGCAACATTTCTTTTTTATCTCCACCATAGAGATCGGTTCTGCCTATGCCCTGATAAAATAAAACATCTCCAGAGAACAAACTTTTATCGATTAAATAACAATTCGAACATTTACTATGCCCAGGACAATAAAAATATTCTATTTTTTCACCATTTAAACTTAACTGCCCATCATTTTCAAGAAAGACAAAATTATTAAAATCTGCAATTTTAAAGTTTTCTCCATAGTTTTTTGCCGTATCAGACAATGTTTCTATTATATTTTTATTAGCAAATATTTTGCATTTAAAATAATCTGCATACTGTAACGCAAAAATAGAATGGTCATAATGCCCATGAGTCAAAAATATTGCACCAACTTTTTTCCCCTTTACAACCTTAGCAACATCTTCTAAATCGGCACCACAATCAACAATAAAGCAAACTTTCCCCTTCTCTATTACAAATGTATTAGAATCAAGAAAATTACTAACAATTTGATATACTTTCATAATTCTCCTTTTTTATTTTTTTGATAACCTTATAAACTTGCTTCCAGTTTTTGCATTTGAATACATTACTATTGTAATCTGCATCTTTGTTATAATCTTCAAGCATACAAATTGCGAAATTAGTTTGTGAAATTTCTTGCAAATGTTGAACTTTATCATCAATCAAAATATCACATTTTTGCTTTAAAAAAGTTTGTAATTTGCTGTTGTTTTCTCCAACATAAAAAATTTCATCATAAACAATATTTTTATCTTTTAACCATTTTCCAATAGCTTTTCGCATTCTCTGCCCATCAGCATTATCCCTATTTGCCATATATCTAGCTGTTAAGATAATAATTTCATTCCCATCTTCTTTTAGTTTTTTAACAATTTTGCTCGCACCTTTTTTTTCATCTATTTCACTAGCATAATTCCAAATTTCTTCTTGCCAAAATTTATTGTCATTTTCTTGCGAATATCCAAATTTTTCACAAAAATCATAAGCTTTTGAATTGTAAACAAGTTTTAATCCTTCTCTTTTAGCAAATATTTTTACCTTTTTATTTATGTAAGGGATATTATCATTTAAAGTCCCGTCAATATCAATAGCAATTTTCATAAAAACCTCACAAAGATTATAACAAGATTTCATAAAATCTCAAACAAAATGCCATAAATTATTGACAATAATACAAAAAAAAGTTAAAATAAGAAAGTATTAATTTTAGGGGTGTAGTTCATCGGTAGAATAAGAGTCTCCAAAACTCCTGAGGAGGGTTCGATTCCTTCCACCCCTGCCAATATATTATAACTTAGTTAATCATTAAAATAATAAAAGCTATCTATTAATTGCGAGGGTAAAATGAAATTGTTAAACTCCACAAGCGATGTAATTTATTACAAAAATAGTGGCCCACTTACACAACCTTTTTTAGAAAAAGATTTTGTATATGAAAAAGTGCTAATCGACCTAAATCATAAACAAAAGGATATTAATAGCACTTATTTTTTAGAAAGTTTAAGTTTATGGATAAAACATGAAGTAGCATATTCAAATGAATATGAAATTCAAAACAAAAAATTTAGTCGCACTGCAGAAGAAATATGGGATAGTAAAAAAGGAAGTGGTTGCACAGATTATGCTCTTTTATTTGCCACATTTGCTAGGTCATTAGATATCCCTACCACAATTCTTCACACTGCTCAATTAGAATGGTTAAAGAGATACAAGAATAAATCAGATTATTTTGTACATTACGGACATGCATTTTGCGAATGTTTCTTTAATAACAAATGGATATTAGTCGATCCTTCAAGTTGTAAAATTATTGACAATTACGATCAAACAAAAATTATTTTACCATATAATATTGCTGGTAATAATATTTATATACCATATTATAGAGGTCTTGATTTCGGGCAAAAATTAACTGTAAGTGAACATAACAAAATAATGGAAGAAAAGTGTGACGAATTAGATTTAGATTTAACATGATATTTTAAAATTCTATAAAACACTTAATTTATAATATAAAAAAACATGCTAGTGGCATGTTTTTTTTAATCTTCTAAACCCAATAAATAATCTGTCGAAACTGAAAAATATTTAGCCAAAATAATTAACATTTGACAACTTGGCGAAATAGAGTTTGTTTCATATTTAGCAATAGTTGATTTATCAACATTTAACTCTTTTGCGAGTACCGACTGTGTCAAATTTCTTTCTTCACGCAGATTTTTAATTCTTTCTCCAAAATTTTCCATATTATTCCTCATTATTTACTTTACATTCTGACACAAAATCAGTATAATTTTATTTAAACTGATTAATAATCAGCAAAGAGAGTTTTATTTATGGAAATTTTAATGAAAAAAATAAAAAATGAAGTTTTAAAAATTTTAGATTTAAACAAAGTTGACGATATATTTTATATGCATTTTGTTGCTTTAAAAACAATACGAAATAAATTCTTGTACAACAATTTATCTAATATTAAATCGTTAAATAAAATTTACAGTAGCGACAACATTGATGATTTATCAATGTTAATTTTAGATAGATTATTAAATCTTTAAAATCCTAGAGAGATCAGAATGGCTTTATTCACTTCTCGCATCTTTTCTGGTGAAAGAGATGTAACTTTTTCTTTTAAACGGCGTTTATCAAGCGTTCTTATTTGTTCTAGCAATGCGACAGAGTTTTTTGGGAGATTATATTTTTCTGCTGATAAATCTATATGGGTTGGAAGTTTTGCTTTACTCAATTGACTTGTTATTGCTGAAACAATAACAGTCGGCGAATATTTATTTCCTACATCATTTTGTATTATTAGCACAGGGCGAACACCACCCTGTTCACTACCTACAACAGGGCTCAAGTCTGCATAATATATTTCACCTCGTTTAACTTGTTCGACCATTTTCTCCTTTCCAATAATCATACAATTCGACTTTTTCAAAGTCCTCATCAATCAAATTTTTAAAATTAAAATTAGATAAACGACCTTCTAAAAGCATTGTATGTTGATTTTGTATTAAATTTGCATATTCACTGCCAAAAATTAAGTCCTTATTATCCTTTTCGACCTTTTTAGCATAATTTTTTAACTCATTAATATATGATTTTTTGCTAAACATATTATTCTCCTTATATAAACTTGTTAAACATAATTTTAGAATACAAAAAAAGCATGCTTTTATACATGCTCTTTTTAAATAATTATTGCCACCGCAACTACTACATCGCTTTCATGCGATATTGAAATTTCAATACTTTTATTTCTATATAATTTCTCTTTTTGCTCTAATGCTTTCCCATATAAATTTACATAGGGTTTGCCACTTTCATCATGCAAAAGTTCTATATCTTTAAAAGAAACCTCACTTTCTTTTCCAAGTCCTAAAGCCTTCATAACAGCTTCTTTTATACTAAACAGACTCGCGATTTTTTGTTTAACTAATTTTTGAGAAGATGTTTTATTTATGTATTTTATTTCATTGGGTAAAGCTATTTTATTTAACAAAGGCTCATCAAATCTATCTACTTTTGCAATATCAATTCCTATCATTTGAAATTTCCTCCCAAACATTTTGAATTACACTAAAATCAAAACCTTTCCCAATTAAATAATTAAAAGTCTTCTGCTTTGTCTTTAAATCATAAGTTTTATTTTTTAGATATTTAACTGCAATATTATATGCCTTTGAAAATTCATCTTCATCGTTAATATTTTCCAAATTTTTTTCTATAATATTTTCATCTATTCCTTTGCTAAGAAGGTCATATTTTAATTTTCTCTTACTTTTTTGATTACAATAACATGATATATAATTTTGACAAAACAATTCATCATTTATATAATCATATTCCTTTAGTTTTAAAACTGCTTTGTCAATACACTGAATCGGATATTTTTTTTCTTTTAAGTAATCCTTAAGCATTTTTTCACTTTTCATACTTTTGCTTAAAACTACTAGCCCACGATTAAAACAGGCATAATCTCCATTTTCAATAGTTAAGTTATCAAAAAAAGATTTATCAAATTCTTGTCCTGTTTTTAAACAATGTCTTGCTAATATTTCAGCTTCAAACACGCCAAAAAGGTCATTATCTACAAAAAGATAATACCTTTGTCCCTTGCCTATTTTTCTTATCTCAGTAATAATCACTTTAAAAGATCTCCCGTTGTTTTACTATAAACTCTTACAAGCCCACCAGCACCTAACTTTATTCCACCAAAATATCTTACAATAAAAACTGCAACATTGTTTAAATTTTTCTTTTGCAATACATTCAAAATAGGTCTTCCTGCTGTTCCTGAAGGCTCGCCGTCATCAACAGCTTTTTCTGCAAATGGGCTTGACAACCTATAAGCATAGCAAATGTGTGTCGCTTTTTTATGTTCAACTTTCAAATAATCTAAAGCATTTTTAATTTGTTTTTCATCATTACAGTATAATAGATAGCCAAAAAATTTGGATTTTTTCTCAATAAGGCAATTTTCTTTATCAAAATTAATCATTTGATAACAACCTTAATAAAGTTTTTCTTACCTTTTTTAAGTAGCAATGAATTATTATCAAAATCTTCTATTTTTACATTTAAAGAAAAATCATTAACTTTTTGACCTTTCATAGATATTCCACCACCTTCAATCATTCTACGAGCTTCGCTTTTAGAAGAACAAAGTTTTGTCATAACTAAAAGATCACAAATTCCAATACCATTATCGACTTCATTTTTATTAATAACAAATTCAGGCGCATTATCTCCACCTTGAACAAATAAATTATCACTCATCTTTTGAGCTTCAATAGCATCAGCTTCGCCTCTAACAAATTTTGTTATCTCAAATGATAATTCCCTTTTTGCTTTTACTATATCTTCTTTAACAAGAGTTCTTATTTTTTCCATTGACTCATCAGTAAAAAGTGCAAACATCATTTCAATGCAAGCATCTGGTGTTTGATAAATTCCTTGATAAAAGTCATATGCCGAAATTTTATCTTTATCTATCCAAATTGCTCCCTTTTCTGTCTTCCCCATTTTTTTGCCTTCAGGTGTTAATAATAATGGATTTGTAGCGCCTATCATGTTTCTATTTTTGTTATCAATTAGGCTGAGTTTCCTGCCGAGTTCAGTTCCTGCTACAATGTTTCCCCACTGGTCAGCTCCGCCCCATTCAAGCACACAGTTATATTTTGAATTTAAATGAACAAAATCATATGCCTGCATTGGCATATACCCCATTTCAAAAAATGTCAAGCCTCCTTCTTTGATACGATTATCATAAATTTCACTTGAGAGCATTTTATTTACATTAAAATGGACACCTATTTCTCTCATAAAATCTACATAAGACAATTTTTCAAACCAATCTGCGTTATTTACAATTTCAGCTTTATTTTCACCTTCAAAATCTAAGAATATAGAAAGCGATTTTTTTATTTTTTCAACATTATTATTTAACTGCTCTTTGCTTAGTATTTTTCGCATTTCGCTTTTCCCTGTTGGATCGCCTACAGCAGCAGTCGCTCCTCCCATCAACAACAAAACTTTATGCCCTGCTTTTTGAAATCTTCTTAAAATACAAAAAGGCACACAATGTCCAATATGGATACTATCCATAGTAGGATCAGTTCCCTCATAAAGTGTTATAGGAGTTCCACTTTCAAGAATATCTTTTAATTTAGCTTCATCTGTGCTTTGGTATAACAAGCCTCTTTCCTTTAAAACTTTATATAAATTTTTATCAATCATTTATTCCTCCAATAAAAAAGCACGCCGAAACCTAATTATTAGGACGAAGCGTGCGTTCGTGGTACCACCTAAATTTAAGTTAACAAAGATTTTAAGATCTGTTAAAACTCCTTATTATGCCAATTCGTTGGCTCACGCAAAACTTGAAATAGTTGTAATTCATTTAAAATTTGCCAAGAGTTTTCACCAACCACTCTTTCTCTGAATGCCCAATTTTAAACTACTTTGTCTACTCCACCATTTTGATTTATGCAAATTATAATTTATAAAAAAATAAAAGTCAAGCATTTTAAACTTGTTTAAATAATATCAGCTCCAATCAATAGGCTCTTTATTGTTTTTAGCTAGAAATTCATTACATTTTGAAAAATGTTTGCAACCAAAGAACCCTCTATAAGCTGAAAGAGGACTAGGATGAGGGGCTTTTAAAATTAAATGTTGTTTTTCTATCAAAGGTGCAAAACTTTGAGCATAACTCCCCCATAGCATAAAAACAATTGGCTCTTTTTTCTTTCCTAAAATTTCAATAATTTTTGAAGTTAGCTTTTCCCAACCTTTATCTTTATGTGAATTTGCAAAACCTTTTCTAACAGTTAAAACAGTATTTAACAGCAAAACTCCCTGCTTTGCCCATCTTGTCAAATCTCCTGAATTTTTACATTTAATATTTAAGTCAGTTTCTATTTCTTTAAATATATTGATAAGTGATGGTGGAAATGGAAAATTTTCTGGAACAGAAAATGACATACCTTGAGCTTGCCCAGGCTCGTGATAAGGGTCTTGACCGATAATTACAACTTTAACTCTATCAATAGGGACAAGATTTAATGCTTTGAAAATATTTTCTTCTTTTGGAAAGATTGTATAATTTAAATATTCAGAATTTAAAAATTTTTGCAAAGACAAAAAGTAATCTTTTGCAAATTCATCTTTTAGGATTGAATACCAACTATTAACGATTTTTATCATAGAAATATTATAACATAAAAATTTAAAACATCAAACTAATCAGAAATTAGTTCTTCAAAAGTGCAGTCTAAAATGTTGAGAAGCTTGGCAATATAAATAAGCCCTGGTTCAATTTTTCCGTTTAGCCACTTAGAAACTGTGCCTTTATTGCAACCCAAAGCTTCAGCAATTTGAACTTGTTTCAAATTTCTTTCTCTCATTAAGATTTTTAAATTTTTACTAAAATTTGACAAGTATTCCACAAATTCCCCTTTTTTCGACAATGAATATAATCATTGTATCCTATAAGCAACTTAAAAAACTAAAATCTGCCTATAAGAAGAATTTGTAAATTTTAAAATTTTATTTATTTATTTTTTAAATTATAAAAAATTTATATAAAAGAAAAAACAAGCGTTTGCTTGTTTAATCTTTTTCATTATTGATTCCATAGTAAGCGTTATCTACATAAACATTTTTAGGATCAAATAAATGAGGATTTCTAGCAATAATTTCTAAATCTCCATCATACTTTAAGCCCAAATTAATAAAATATTTTTCAACTTCACTTTTATCGAATTTACCGTTTCTATTTGCATTACAAATTACATGATATGCAAGATAAACATAATAAAATTTGTTGCAAGACTGCATAGTCTTTATTAAAAGTTTTGTCAAATTATTATCAATTATTGGTTCTTTCCCTTTTACTTGAATAATTACTGAGAATTTTTTTATTTCTATATCAACTTTAGGGTACTTTCTTTTATTGACTTGATTGTTATTTAATCTGAAATGATAAGAATAAGGAGAAGTTTTTGATGTTTTAATTATTTCCAAAAACAGTGCTTTAATTTCTTCTGTTGTTTCAGCCAAATTAAAATCTTTGTATTTTCCTCTCCCAGCTTCATTTTTTAAATAATAAATTACTTCTGGAATTATTTCTTCTATGTATCTAGAAAGCACTAAATCATCAGAATTGATTTCAAACCCTACATCTGATTCTTTTGCGAAACAATCACTCAATTCATCTGTAGAAGCAGGTCTGCTATAACCTGTAAATTCATTTATTTTTGTATCATTGGTGCTATCATTTTCTATTTCATTGTCAGTCGAGTAAAATACATCATTTTTCAAATTATCAATTGATGAAGTTACTTCTTCTTGATAATACTTTTTAATGGCTAACAAATATTTGTACATCTCTTCTTTAGATGACGCCCTACCAATTTTTTTGTACAATAAATTAGTTCCAACTTTTTTTATATCCTGTAGTCGTAAATAAAAAGGGCCTTCTTTATTTTCTTCATCAAAACAATCCTTATTAAATTCAACATAAGCATGGGCATTATGCCTGAACCCATTATCAGAGCTTGTTATAGGACAAATATATATTGTCTGCTTTTGTTTGTCAATGTTCCAAACCAAACATGGACGACATTTTGCAACATCTTTATCATTTGTTGTGATATGATTAACTAAAGTATATACATCTCCGATATGCACATCAGAAAAATCAACATCTGATTTGTTTTTTAAAACAACATATCCATATTTAAATAATTTAGCAAAATTTTCATAAGGGAAATTTATTATTTGTTTAGATTTTAAACAGTTTGATGCTATATATGCAGTTTTAAAAGAATCTAAAAATTCTAGTATTGCTTCTTTAGTACCTTTATCAAATTCAATTTCAAAACCAACTAAATCATTATATTATTTAATAAGAATAATTTTATCCTCAAAATCCATTTCATCATCTATTAACAACACCCCTTCATTGTTAATTTTAAATACGATTTCTTGCTGAGAATCTAGATTTTTAAAAACCCATTTTATTTTGCTTATTACAAAAGGTGCGGAAATTTCTTTTGATTTACAAAACCATTTTCTATCCTGTCCTTCAGCATCTCCATTTAAGAATTTTTCAATAAGATTTTCAACTTGTTCAATTGTAACATTTTGATTTTTCACATTAATCTCCTTTACAGAAAAATATTACCATAAAGGTCCCACTATGTCAATAGTGAAAATAAAAAAAGAGCCTTTAATTAGGCTCTTTTATTATTCAGCATCTGTATCTTCACCATTTAATTTTGCAAGCATTTTTTCATGATTTGCGATGCTTTCTTTAAGCTCAGCATTTCTTGTTGAAAGTAAGTTGAAGATTTGTTCAAGTAATGGATATCTTTCTGCGTTTTTAGACATAACTTCTTGGCAATGTTGAACAGATAATTTAAGTCCATCAAGTAAATCAAGGTCTTCTGAAAGTTTTTTCGCTTTTTCTTCATCAATATCTTGAATGTTGTTTACGCCATACAATTCAACTTTTTGTTTTGCAACAAGGACTTCTTTTCTGCGTAATTTTTTCTCATCATTTTCAAGAGTTTTCTTTACTCTTCTTAATGGAATAAACTCTCTTTTGCATTTACGAAGTTCTTTTTCGTTAGCTTTAAGTTCTTCTTTCTCGCTAGCAATCATATTAGTTAATTCTTCTGCAGAATAAGCTACAATATTATCATCATCAGTATCAGTTGTTTCTTCTTCAGGAATCGTTTCTTCAGTAGTTTCCTCAGTAGTTTCTTCTTCTGTTGCCTCAGCAGTTTCTTCAGTCTCTACTTCTTCTTCAGTTTCATTATTTTCATCAGAAGATTCTGTCATATCAACTTCTTCGGTTTCTTCTTGTTCTTCTTCCTTTGACTCTTCCATAGATTGTGATAACTTGCTAATTCTTTCAAGAATCTCTTGTCTTTTTTTAGCAATCAAATCTTCTTTAGTTTCTTCTTCGATTTGCTCAGGTTCTTCTTGTTCTTCTTCCTCTACTTGTTCAGCTTCAGCATTTTCTTCTTCATTTTCTTCTGCCAAAGAATCTTCTTCAGGGTTATAAGCCTCTACCTTTCCACCTGAAAGAACTATAGCTGAATAGTCAGGATCATTTTTAATTTTTTCAGCATCTTCAGGATATTTTTCAGCTAAAGCTTTGTTAATTTCCTCTTTATCTCTTTTAGCTTTATTTTTTATAATTTCATCATCTTTTTTGCCGTGAGAAGCAAGACTCATAATAAGGTCTCCTATAAAGTAAATGAGAAAACCTCCCGCAATAATAATTCCCAAAGTAACAACAACAGTTACAATCACAGTTCCCATAATTAAAACTCCTTTTATTTGTTTTGGTGGAGACGGCGGGATTTGAACCCGCTTCCAAGAAACTAGCATAAAGTTTTTCTACGCGTTTAGTTTATGTTTAATTCTTGTCAAAATTTCGTCCATAAACAAACAATTTTGACCAGTCTTTTAAATTTTCTTTATCTATAAAGACAAACTCAATAAAGAATTTTGGCTAAAGATGAGACTTAGAATTTAAACAGCCACTTTAAAAACAAGCCGACCAAAAATAGTTTGATCTAAAGTGTTACTAGGCAGCCATTAAAGCTGAGTTGTAACTAGTTTGATTGTTTGCGTTTATTTTCGCTGTCCATTTTTAGGTAGGCATGGACGACTACCACGCGCTTTACGCTTCAAACTATGCTTCCTGTCGAAACCAATAACGCCCCCATGGGTGTTACAAGTTTTTCAGTTCGCGTTCAATGTCCCTTTTTACTGCTTTTTCTTTTAGGACATCTCTTTTGTCATAAAGTTTTTTCCCTTGAGCTAAAGCAATTTCAACTTTTACCAAGCCATCATTATAATAAACTTTGGTTGGAATGATTGAAAATCCCTTTTCTAAAACTTTTCTTTGAAGTTTAAGGATTTCACTTTTATGCAAAAGAAGTTTTCGGTCAGGTTTTGTTTCCACCATATTAGAGTCAATTTGCCAAGGAGTGATATGGCAATTTTTTAAAATCACTTCACCATTTTTGATAACCACATAGCTATCAGATAAATTGATTTTTCCTGCCAAAACAGACTTGACTTCATTGCCCTTTAAAACAATGCCTGCCTCAAGCTTATCAGAAACGAAGAAATTATGAAAAGCCTTTTTGTTATTAGTTATTATCTTCATCTCGCCTCCATTATATCATGTTTATTTTAGAATTTCAATACCCTTTTTTAAAAAAAAAGTAAAATTATTGAAAATTTTTGATTTTTTTGCAATTTTTTTCAATATTTTTACTTATTTTAACATTTTTCCTATAAAAATTCAACTTTATGCAAGCACAAAATCAATTTTCCTTGTATAAATATTTGCATTAACTAATTTTACTCTAAGACAATCACCTATTGTAAAAGTATGGTGTTGTCCTTTTAATTTTAGTTGCTTTTCAAAATATAAATAACTGTCTTGTGGCAAGTCTTCAATCTTAATTAACCCCTCTACAGTATTAGGAAGTTCCACAAAAATTCCAAAGTTTGTTACTGAAGAAATTACTGCATCAAATTCTTGACCAATCTTATCCTTCATCAAATATGCTTTCCATAAGTCATCAACTTCTCTTTCACACTTTTCAGCATTTCTTTCTGTAACACTAGATTGTTCCCCACTGCGATAAGTAAATTCTTCTAGTTCTTCATTCCTTTGAGCTGAGAATTTGTTTTTATGCAGATATTCTTTAATAATTCTATGAATAGTCAAGTCTGGATATCTTCTAATAGGTGAAGTAAAATGACAATAATAAACAAGCCCTAAACCAAAATGGCCTAAACATTGGTTAGTATATTTTGCTTTTTGCATTGATCGTAAAATAACTTTGTTGGCTGTTTTTTGATAATTTTCATCTTCAATAGATGTCAAAAGCTGTTGATAATACTTTGAACTAATATTTTCAGGCAGAGCAGGAACTTTTACACCTAATCCTTTTAGAAATTCTAAAACATTTATTACTTTTTCTTTTTTAGGAGATTCGTGAACTCTATAAACAAAAGATATTTTTTTATCGCAGAAATCTTTAGCGATTGTTTCGTTAGCTACAATCATAAAGTCTTCTATCAATCTGTGAGCATCATTTCTTTCTCTTTCTTTCAAATCAATAGACATTCCATTTTCATCAAAAATAAATTCAACTTCAGGAATTTCAAAATCTAAACTACCATTTAACAACCTTTTTTGTTGCAGTATTTTAGATAATTTGTACATTAAAAGCAATTCTTTTTTAACAGATTCAGCTTTTTTAGTTGATTTTTTACCACAAAGGACTTTATAAACTTCTGTATAAGTTAAACGAGCAAAGCTTTTAATAACCCCTTCATAAATTTGATGAGATACAACATCTCCATTCTTGTTTATTTCCATAATGCAAGAGAGCGTTAATCTTTCTGCCCCTTCATTCAATGAACAAATACCATTTGAAAGCTTTGTCGGTAGCATTGGCAAAACTGAAGTTGGAAAATAAACACTTGTTCCCCTGTTATAAGCTTCTTCATCTAAAGGAGTATCATATTTAACATATTCTCCAACATCTGCAATGTGGACAGATAAAACATAATTGCCTTTTTCATTTATAGCAATTCCCACAGCATCATCAAAATCTCTAGCATCTTCTCCATCTATTGTAAAAGTGATATCTTTTGTAAAATCTTTTCTTCCTTTCTTTTGTTTAGACAAAACATGATCAGATATGCTCTTGCATTGATTTAAAACTTCATCAGAAAAATTCTCATACAAATTAAATTCTCGAATTATACCTAGCTCGCAAGCCTTAATATCATTGATTTTTCCTAAATTTTCTATTACTTTGCCTCTGATTTGCTTATCATCTCTTAACAATTCAATGACAACTTTGTCATCAACATTGTAATTTTGTCCAGCATTTAATCTTATCTTAAAAGGAATATGGTTATTGTCTGGTTCAAGGAAAAAGTGTTTTCCCATTTTGACAATAACTCCTACAATTTTTTTAATAGGATTATAAACACTAACAACCTTTCCCTCAATTCCTTCTTCAGATTGAGATAACAGCTTAACTATAACCTCATCTCCATCTATAGCATTTGCTGTCATATTTGCAGGGATAAAAATATCCTCTTTTTCTCCAAGCTTATCAATCTGAACAAAACCAAAGCCTTTTGCATTACCTATAAACAATCCTTTTTCATATCCCCTAGAAGGGATAGGAATAAACTTGTTTTTTCTTATCTCAAAGATAGAGCCATCTTTGATAAGTTTGTAAAATTGTGTTTTTACTTCTTCCTGTGTTACAGAATAAGTGTTTGCTATAAAAGAAAAAAGATTGCTCAGCTTAGAATAAGCCAAACCCTCTTTATCTAAAATTTCTAATATTTTTTGCTTTAATAACATCTTTACTCCTATGCTGCAGTAGCATTAATAAGCAACGAACAGAAGAATAAAATAGTGCAAATAAAAATAATACAAGCCATAGCAATAGTTATTCTTTTCAATATACCATCTCTTGAAGCACCCTTGTTTTGAGAATAATAACTTTCTTGACTAACACCAGTAAAAGCATCCATGCCACTATTTGAATCATTTGATTGCATCAAAGTTGTAATAATGATTACAATAGCACTAGCAATAATGATACCAAAAAGAACATACCTAAAAATAGGAAGAAAAGTTGTCCAAAAATCGCTTTGAATTTCATCTGCTAAAAGCAACGATAAATTTTTCATAAATAACACTCCTTTATACTAATGAGAAGAACCAAGCTAAAAATAAAATAATTATGACTAAAAGAAATATTTGTCCCCATAAAATTTTAAATTTGGTTTTTCCTAGCGATGCCTTTAATATGTTCCAAGATATCATAAGTGCCAAACATCCTAAAATAACAATCATAACAATAAGTCCAGTATGCCCTAAACCACTTTTTATGGAAGCACCCCAATCTTGAAACCAATCACAAAGTAAACTAATATTCATTTATAACCTCTTTTGTTAGATTATAACATGATAATTACAAAATATCAACTATAAAATCGTTAAAACTTTGCAAAAAGACAAAATTATTATACTCAAAGCACAAAAAAAACAAAATTATTTTAGAGATATTTTTGATTTAAATAAAAATAATCTGCAAAAAAACAAGAATTTTGTAAATAAAACTAAAAAGACTTAATATATTCAAAAAAAAATAAAAACGGACTTTATAGCCATCTTTATTCGAAATATTTAACATTTATTTACTTTTAATCTCTAAAACACTTTTAATTTTTTTTGTATACTATAGTGAAAACAATAAAAAATAATATATATCATTTTTACAAATGTTTTGTTTAAATTTTTTATTATGTTATAATTTGAAAAAGGAGCTTTATATGACATATCAAAGCAAAGAATATTTTTCACTTTTAAATCGCTATTTTAATACAGCCAACTATCTATCAGTCGCTCAGTTATATTTAAAAAATAACCCACTTTTAACTAAGCCTTTATCAATGAAAGATGTAAAAAGCAAAGTTGTAGGACATTGGGGAACAGTTCCAGGACAAAATTTTGTTTATGCTCATTTAGATAGAGTGATAAATAAATTTGATTTAAATATGATGTTAATTTCTGGCCCTGGACACGGTGGCAACTTTTTTGTTGCTAATTCATACTTAGAAGGCAGATATAGCGAAATTTATCCAGAAGTTTCAGAAGATGAAAAAGGGTTAACAAAACTTTGCAAACAATTTTCTTTTCCTTGTGGCATTTCAAGTCATGTTGCCCCTGAAACACCTGGCTCTATCCATGAAGGTGGAGAACTAGGCTATAGTTTAGCACATGGCTTTGGAGCTGTTTTTGATAACAAAGATTTAGTTTGTGCAGTCATTGTTGGAGATGGAGAAGCAGAGACTGGACCTCTTGCAACTTCTTGGCATTCAAATAAGTTTATCAACCCTAAAACAGATGGTGCAGTTCTACCAATTTTGCATTTAAACGGCTATAAAATTAGCAACCCTACAATTTTAGCTCGAATTGACAAAAAACAACTCAAAAAATTGTTTGAGGGATATGGCTGGAAACCTTATTTTGTTGAAGGTGATGACCCTATGCAAATGCATAAAAAAATGGCAAAAGTCATGGATAAATGTATAAATGAAATAAAAACAATATGGAAAAATGCAAGAGAAAAGGGCATAGCCAAACAACCAACTTTCCCAATGATAATTTTAAGAACACCAAAAGGCTGGACTGGACCAAAATATGTTAATGGAAAACAAATTGAAAATACTTTTAGGGCTCATCAAATTCCTATTGAAATAAAAAATGAAAATGATTTAAAATTATTAGAAAATTGGTTAAAAAGTTATCATGTTGAAGAAAATTTTGACGAAAACTTTAAATTAAAACAAGAGATAAAAAATATTTTACCAAAAGGAGAAAAAAGAATAAGTGCCTGCCCTAATGCAAATGGTGGTAACTTATTAAAAGAATTGCACTTGCCAAATTGGGAAAAATTCGCAGTTTCTGTTCCATCCCATGGCTCTGTTAAAGCTCAAGATATGTTAATTTTAGGCAATTATATTGGAAAAATCTTTGAACTTAACGAAAAAAATAAAAATTATAGAGCCTTCAGTCCAGATGAGGCTATGAGCAATAGACTTTATGGAATGTTTGACTACGAAAAAAGAGATTTTAATGCTAAAATTCTACCAAATGATGAAGCCCTTTCTAACAGCGGAAGAATTATGGATTCTTATTTAAGTGAACATATGTGCGAAGGTTGGCTAGAAGGATATTTACTTACCGGCAGACATGGAATGTTCCATAGTTATGAAGCTTTTGCTAGAGTTATTGATTCCATGGTCTCACAACACGCCAAATGGCTAAAAGTTTGCAATCAATTACCTTGGAGGGCTCCAATATCTTCGTTAAATCTAGTATTAACATCAAATGTATGGCAACAAGATCACAATGGTTATACGCATCAAGAACCAGGATTTTTAGATCACATCGCAAATAAAAAGTCAGAAATTGTTAGAATATATCTTCCAGCTGATGCTAATTGCTTACTCTCTTGTTATGATCACTGCCAAAGAAGTAAAAATTATATTAATGTAATAGTCGCTTCAAAACACCCTTCTTTTCAATGGTTAAATAAGGAAGAAGCAAAAGAACACTGCACAAAAGGTATTGGAATTTGGGAGTGGGCAAGTGTTAATCCTAAAAAACCTGACCTTGTTATTGCTTGTGCCGGTGATACTCCAACATTAGAAGCTTTAGCTACAGTTACAATATTAAAACAAAAATTTCCAAAGTTAAATATACGATTTGTTAATATTGTAGATATTATGAAATTGGAGCTTCATGAAGAGCATCCTCATGGATTGACACAAAAAGAGTTTGAAAATATTTTTACTAAAGACAAGCCTGTTTTATTCAATTTCCATGGATATCCAAAATTTATTTACGATATGCTTGCTGTAAGAAAAGTCAATAACTTTGAAGTCCATGGATACATGGAAGAAGGCACTATAACCACCGCATTTGATATGAGAGTCCAGAACAAGATAGATAGATTTAATCTAACTCTATCAGCAATGAAGTTGTTAAATATAAAAGATGAAAAAATTGAAAAAGAGATTAAAAATTTATTAAAAAAACACAAAAAATATATTGCAGAGAATGGAACTGATATAGAAGAAGTTTCTTCATGGCAATGGAAATAAAAAAAGCTATTTTAAATAGCTTTTTTAATTATATAAAAATCCATTAATTATTGTTTTTTCAGCTTCTTCCTGGCTTAAACCTAATGTCATTAATTTAACTAACTGATCATTAGCAATTTTACCAATCGCCGCCTCATGGATTAAAGATGCTTCTTTTGATAACGCATCAATTTTTGGAATTGACACTATTCTAGCATTATCAAGCAAAATTCCATCACATTCTACATGCCCAAAAGACTTGTTGTTCCCTATCATATCAGAAATAAACTCTTGAACTGAATTCCCCTTCGCAACACTATGGCTGACAACTTCACACTTACTATTTTCTCCTAATAACTGTACTTTAAAATATGTTTTTGCATATTGATCATCAGAAGTTAAAATATTTTCTTTAATATTTAATATACAGTTCTTATCTAATTTAGCAAAAGTTTTTCTAATTGTAGAAGACACTCCGCCAATTTGCAAGGAGTCAAAAAACATTTGCGAATTTTCTTTCATAAAAACTTTGGTGATAGGATTTAGTATTTTCTTCCCTTCTCCTTCTCCCGCTCCAAAATGTTTTTCAATATAACGAACAATAGAATTTTTACCAACATGAAATTTATGTATTCCATCATGTTGAGAATCTTTACATGTATTGTTGTGTATTCCGCAACCAGCTATAATTGTAATATCACAATCTTCAGAAATATAAAAATCATTATAAACTAAATCTGAAAAACCACCCATAGTGATTATTACAGGAATATGAACGCTTTTATTTTTCACACCTTTCTTAATAAAAATATCAATTCCTTTACCATTTTTCTTAGGGACAATTTCTATATCTTTATTACTATTTCTTAAAACCGATTCACCATTTTTACGAATATTAAATGCTCCAGCTGGAACTTTGTGTAAATCAGCTACAGTTTCTAATAATATTTTATCAATTTTATCCATATCTATCCTCTTAATCTACCACAGGAACTATTTGAAAGCATTGGCAAAACATCATCTTTTTCTCCTTTCAACAATATTTCCCCATCTTTCATAACTATAATTTCATCTGCTATTTCTAATATTTTTCTTTGATGACTGACAATAATATTTATTGAATTGTCCATATCTTTAAACAAGGTAGTTAAATTTTCAAAGCTCCATAAATCAATTCCTGCTTCAGGCTCATCAAACATATTTATTTTTGCTTTGCGTGCCAAAACTGTAGCCAATTCAATCCTTTTTAATTCGCCCCCTGATAATTTATCATTAATTTCCCTGTCTATATAATTTTTAGCACATAATCCAACTTTAGAAAGAATTTCACACATACCTGCCAAATTTAATTTCTCTTCTGAGGCTATATTTAATAAATCTTTTACTTTTATACCTTTAAATGTAACAGGTTGTTGAAAAGCAAAACTAATTCCCAATTTACTTCGTTCATATATGCTTAAATTAGAAATATTTTTCCCATCATAAAATACATCACCCTGGCTTTGATGAATAATCCCCATAATTATTTTTAACAATGTCGATTTTCCACTACCATTTTGCCCAGTAATAACATAAATTTTGTTATCAGCAAATGATAAATTTATATTGTGTAAAATCCTTTTCTCTACATCATTTTCTATGGCAGAATAACATAAATCATTAGTTTTTAACATGAAATTATTATAATTTCTTTAAATGAATAAGTCAATAAAATAAAAGATAATAATAAAATACTTGACAAAGGGCAACTACTTTTGCTAACATTAAGTCAATTAAAGTTGAATTTCCAATACAAAACTTGGTAAGGAAAAACCAAGTAAAAAACACCGCTAATTAACGGAGGTAATATGCAATTTTAATTAGGACGGAGAGAAATTTCTCTCCACACCTAACGCGGCACAGTAGGTAGCGCACAACATTGGTAATTTTAAAATAGCCAAAATTTACCACTTAAAAAACACTAAATTTTTACTCAAAAACTGAATATGCTAATGTAGCACAGTCGGTAGTGCACCGCCTTGGTAATTTAAAAATAGCCAAAATTTGCACCTCAAAAAACACTCAAAAATTTAATAAAAATTGCTTATGCTAATGTAGCACAGTCGGTAGTGCACCGCCTTGGTAAGATACGGTTTTACCATAAAAATTAACCTAAAAAATCGAATATGCTGATGTAGCTCAATCGGTAGAGCACTTCCTTGGTAAAATAAAAATGGCACTTTTTAGCACTTAAAAAACAACAAAATTTAACTCAAAAACTGAATATGCTAATGTAGCACAGTCGGTAGTGCACCGCCTTGGTAAGGCGGAGGTCACGGGTTCAAGTCCCGTCATTAGCTCCATAAAACAAAATCGCTAAAAACCTTATAAATAAAGGCTTTTAGCGATTTTTTAATTTTTAAAAACATTTATTAATTTTCCTAATAAAAAATATTTGCTGTCAAATTTATCAATATTTGCTGTCAAAAATTTTTCGAAAAAAATAGACCGATAGTCAAAATTTCAACTATCGGTCTAAATCGTTCTAAAACTACCCAAAACTGATAAATTTGCTGTCAATTGCTGTCAATTAATTTTTAATTCTTAATTGTCCTTTTTCATTTTCAAAGGAATATTTACTTTTTATAATATAATCTATTTCAGTTAACCCATCACTTACAAAAATATAAGCTGGAAAGAATATATTTTCATTTGGGGTTATTTTATTTAATCTAAAACTTAAGTAAATTTTATCGCTATCAACAATTGTCTCATAGCAATATAGTTGCTCTAAAATGGCATTTGTTTCTCGTTCTAAATACTCAACATCGTTTTCATCTGTATAAGTTATAGCCGTAGTTAATCCCATACCAATTGGTTGGTGCTCAAATTTAATTGGTGGTGGTTCTGGTATTCTGTTCTTGTAATCAGGAAAGGCATTTATATTAATGGTTTTTTCTATCGGTAAAAATTTTTCATAGAACTCAAAATTTCTTTTATCTAATTTCAATAATTCCCAAAATTTTATATAACATTCCTTATTAAATGAAATTGTAATCTCAATATCTTCATCAAAATGCTTTCCAGAATTTTCAATATACAAGCATAATTGATTATATTCTCGAAATTTATCAAGTGAACTTACTGCAAACAAATTTTTACATCTTGGTTTAAAATCTATATAATGCTTATTTGTCAACATAAATTGATTCTCGTAATCAGAGTAATAGCATTTAACTTTTAAATTAGAAAAACCCAAACTTTCACGATACATTAAATCTATACTAGGCCTTCCTGCTGGTTGTGGATCATTAATATTTCCAGCTCTTGCATAAATAGTTCCGTCAAATACATATGGTTTATCTGCACCTCTAAATATTTGGCATACAATTATGCCATAATTTGGCTTATTCGGATTTTCTATAAATCTTGCTACAAACTTAGGGAAAGGGAAAACTTTGCTTGATACCGATTGACAAATACTCTCATAAATATCGCCATTTGGTTTTTCTATATCAAGTAATTGTCCATCATTACTTACACCGACAAAAAGCCAACCACCTCTATCATTTGAAAAAGATGTAATTGACTGCGGTATTTTTTTATTTATTACTGATGGAACATATTCACTTTTATATTCCACACAAAAACCTTCACTAATTTCTTTCAGTATTTTTAAGTCATCATATTCAATATTATTAAACTCAATTTGTTTATTATCTTTATAAAATGGTGTATATTGCATAAATCCTCCGAAATTATTATATCACAAATTAAACTCTATTTCAATAATTCGGACATTACATTTCCATATCACTTTCTTTTTTCTTTCTTTTCTCTTTTAGCCTTTCAAGTTCACAAATTCTTTGTTCTATTTCTTCATCGGTCATATCATATTTGGAGAATTCCTCGGCTTGTTCTTTTTGTTTTTCTTGAATTTTTGTGTTAAGTCTATCGGTTGCTTCTCTTACATAATCACTATTAACAGAGTTGTAAACAGTTATTGTAATTCATACGAATTATAGGCGGTCGCATTTTTGTTTATTGCGTTTAAAATCTATGCCGTTTATATTGTCTATGAGTTTATAGTAAATATGGATTTTTCGGGGTTCTTTACTTCCCTTAGTAAATTTGTCTATGGTTATAAATTCAATCAGTTCTAGTGCCATTTCTCGGGTTAAAACGGGTGTTTCTATATACTTTTTCACTCTTTGTATAAACTCATCAACATTTTTCTTATTTTGTTCTATTTTCTCTATGCTTTTATTTATTTGCGCAATCTCTTTTTCTAAAATTTCCTTTTCTTTTTGATAATTGTTTAGTAGTGATATGCAAATATCTTCTGAGATTTTATTTAAAACTTTATCTTCATAGGTTGATTGAATTAGTTTATTAACATCATCAAGTCTTTTTACTTTATTTTGCAAATTTTTATTATCAATTGAAAACTTTTCTTTTTGCAAACTTTCTTGTCTTTGCAAAAATTCTTTTCTTGCTTTTTCTTCATTAAAGTTTATAAAGTTTGCCTTTGATTTTATATCTTGCAAAACAATATTTTCAATATCATCAATCTTTATCATGTGACTTGTACATATTCTTGTCCCAAAAACTTTAAACCCACCACAATTATAATTTGCTTGTCGGTATATTCTAGGCCCATTTCTTGAATGTCTTGTATTATTCCAACCTATGTGCATTTTATTTCCACAATCTTCACAATACATTAGTCCTGAAAGTGGATGTACAATATCATTTGATTGAACTTTTCCTTGACTTACAGACCTTTCAATCTCTTTTACCTTATCCCAAAGTTCTTGCGAAATTATTGCTTCATGAGTATTGTAAATTATCACTTTTTCTTCATCTGGCCTTTTTATTTGCTTTCTATTTTTATAAGAAATATTCGTTGTTCGTAGTTGAACCAAATGCCCTAAGTATGTTGGATTGCGAAGTATTTGCTTTACAACATCACATGTCCAAAGATGATGACTAAATCTATATGCCGTAACACCAAATTTTTGAGTCCTATAATCTGATGGAATTGGAATATTCTCATCATTAAATTTCATTGCAATGTGTTTTGGACTAATCCCACTTGCTCGCATCTCAAATATTCTTCTTACATTGCTTGCTGCAGGTTCATCTATTATTGGAAGTTTCTTTTCGTCAGTTCCTTTTACATAACCATAAGGTGCATAGGTTGTTCTATATTTCCCAGCTTTTGCATTGGCTTCAATTACTGCTCGTATTTTTTTACTAGTATTGGCCGAATGCCATTCGTTAAACACATTCATTATTGGCATCATATCCATGCCTGTTGTATTTTTTGCAGTATCAACATTATCATTTAAGGCAATAAATCTAATGTTATACATTGGAAAAATGTAATCTGTATATTGTCCAACTTGAATATAGTTTCTTCCAAACCTAGACAAATCTTTGCAAAGTATTGTGTTTATTTTTCCACACTTAGCATCCTCTAATAATCTTTGAACTCCCGGCCTATCAAATGTTGTTCCAGAATATCCATCATCAACATATATTTCTATCAAATTCCAACCTTGCTCTAACACATATTTTTCAAGTATAAGTTTTTGATTTTCTATTGATAGAGACTCCCCATTTCTTTCATCATCTCTTGATAATCTTGCATATATACCTACTTTAATTTCTTGTTTTGATTCCATTATTCCTCCTTTTAGAGAAACCAAAACACTGAAAGTAAATACATTTTTATTATAACATAAAAAATGCTAAACTGACAGTGTTTTTAGAAATCTCTTATAACATTTCCTGATATGCTTGCTTCTGGGCAAGATTAATTATAATTTCATTCAAATTTTTGCTTCCAACAAAGTGACTGATTACTATATATTTTTTATCTTTAATAACATATTCTTGTTTGCGTGTTGGAAAGTTTGAAAATTCTTGTTTTAAGTTTTGTAATTGTTTTTTCATTCATTACCCTCATCATAAAAAACTCCTTTCTATTAAATTTTGTCATAGTTCTTTTACGCATCGAGCGAAAGACTTTAGGCAATATACTAAATAAAAAAGTGTTAGGTATCCTAACAGCTTTCAAAAAATGACGAGAAAACAAAAAATTGCTTGATTCTATAAAAGTCCTTTAT
>CALVMV010000004.1 GCA_944349375.1 uncultured Clostridia bacterium | reverse complement strand
CCAGTCATTCCGGACAACGCTCGCCACCTACGTATTACCGCGGCTGCTGGCACGTAGTTAGCCGTGGCTTTCTCCTAAGGTACCGTCACTTTCTTCTTCCCTTAGATCAGAAGTTTACAATCCGAAAACCTTCTTCCTTCACGCGGCGTTGCTGGGTCAGAGTTCCCTCCATTGCCCAATATTCCTAACTGCTGCCTCCCGTAGGAGTCTGGACCGTATCTCAGTTCCAGTGTGGCCGGTCATCCTCTCAGATCGGCTAATCATCGTCGCCTTGGTAGGCCGTTACCCTTACCAACTAGCTAATGATACGCAAGCTCATCTATCACCAGATTTAACTCCTTTGACCCCTCTATGATGCCATACTGTGGTCTTATGCGGTATTAGCAGTCGTTTCCAACTGTTATCCCCCTGTGATAGGCAGATTGCTCACGCGTTACTCACCAGTCCGCCACTAAGTTATTGACAGCACAAAAACATCTTCTTCGCAAGTTTGTTTCAACTTGCTGGTGCGGGGAGAAAAATTCAAAAGAATTTTTCAAACGCTAAGATGCCTTTGTGCTATCAACAACTCCGTTCGACTTGCATGTTTGAAGCACGCCGCCAGCGTTCGTCCTGAGCCAGGATCAAACTCTAACGTTATATATCTTTATTTATATATTTTTAGGTTAGTTTGCACATACACATTGTGCGTTTGTCTCTTTGGCTCAATAACTTTAAGTAAATTGACTTTGTTTCAATTCTTGTACTTTCTATTTAATTTTCATGGTTCTTTGCTTCCCCTTTTCGAGTTAGCGAGTATATATTATCATATATTAAAATACTTTGTCAACACTTTTTTAATACTTTTTTTACCTTTTTTACCTTTTTTCTAACCTTCTCACGATACTCCCTGATGCGTTGTAGAAAATTCTTAAGAATTTGCAAAATAAAAAAAAGATATCTCAAAGATATCTTTTATAAACAATTTTTTATTTTAAGTTACTCACCCAAAAAAACTGTTGTTTTATTTTTCTATGTCTTTATCCCAACAATTTCTTGCAGTTGTTTTTTTCATATCTTTAGATATTATATTTTTATTAGCAATTTTTATATCTGATAAAAATTCTTTTTCTATATTACAAATCAATTCTGTCATCTTGTCCTCCTAACTTGCCTTTATGATAACATACTTTTTACAAAAAGTAAATACCTTTTTTGAAAATTTTTTACATTTTTTCCAAAGTGTTGATACCTAAAACGAATAAGGCTTGAGATATACATTTGC
Organism: uncultured Clostridia bacterium; assembly: GCA_944349375.1. GTDB lineage: Bacteria > Bacillota > Clostridia > Christensenellales > UBA1242 > Caccovivens. Next base: position 126,597 of record CALVMV010000004.1, on the reverse strand, counting down.
GGACCAATTTGCAAAGGGTCAAGTAGCTTTTCTTTCTCTCTAAATTTGGTTCAGACAAAATTTTAACATTGTTATAAAATGTAGAGAATGCACTAGCCAAATCATAAACACTTTCGCAAAGCATATTTAAACTGTTATCTTTGTAGCAGATTTTGTAGGAAGCAATCAACTTCAAAATTGCTATTACAATTCTTCTTTCTTCTTCACTAGCAACATCTACATATCCATTTATATCTTTATCACCAGCTTTATTCAAAATAGAATTTATCCTTGCAACCGTATATTGAATATATGGCCCAGTCTTTCCTTCAAAAGATAAAAACTTATCTATATCAAAAACATAATCTTTTGAAATTGTATTACTCATATCCCCAAACTTCATGGCAGCCATGCCAATATCTAGTGCGAGCTGATCATTGTTAGCTATCCCATTTTCTTCAAGTTTTTTAGCAGCTTTATCTTTTACCAAGTTTATAATATCCTCAAGTTTTAACACTTCCCCATTTCTAGTTTTAAATGGCTTACCATCTTTGCCATTCATTGTCCCAAACTCAATATGCAACAATTCTTGTTCTAGTGGAGAAATTCCCGACATCTTACAGGCTCTAAATACTTGTTTAAAATGTTGCGCTTGTCTATTATCTGTTAAATAAACAATTTTGTCTAAATCAAACATTGTATTTCTCATTAGAATTGTGGCTATTTCTGTTGTGTGGTATATATCCCCACCGTTAGCTTTTTGAAGTATCACTGGAGGCATAGGATTTTTATATAAAATATTCCCATTTTCATCTCTTTTATCGGTCGCAATATTTTCTCCTTCACATGCAACTTCAACAATTAATGCCCCATTACTAATTTTTGTTAAATTTTTATCTTTAAATATTTGTATTGCTTGATTAACATAAGGCATAGCATCACTTTCGCCAAACCAATAATCAAAATGAGCCCCTAATTTATCATAATTTTCTTTAATTCTTTTAACCGATAAATCTTTTATAATTGAATAAATGCTATAATAAGGCTCTTTATGTTGTTGAACAAATAGAGTATAGTCTTCTGCTTTTTTCTTAAATTTTTCATCAGTATTTTTTCTTTTAGAAGCTTTTGGATAAGCACTATTTAACATATCCATAGTTATTTCTATTTTATCTTTACTTCTACCAAAATAAAATTCTAGTACACCATCTTCTTCTAGTTGGGCGATGTTTAATCCCATTTGCAAACCCCAATCTCCAAGGTGCGTATCGCTAATAACATTATCACCTAAAAGGATATAAAGTCTTCTAAGACTTTCTCCTAATATTGGGCTTCGCAAGTGTCCAATATGTAATTCTTTTGCAACATTTGCCCCACCATAATCCATTAAAACTTTTTTGCTAGTTTCGTTTTTTTCTACTCCACAATTAGTGTCTAATAAGATTTCATTTGCTTGATCTGACAAAGCTTTATTTGAAATGGTAAAATTTATAAAACCTGGTTTGCAAGCTTCCACCTTATAATTATCATTTTTTGGCAACTCGTTTGCAATCAAAGTAGCAACCTCTAAAGGATTTTTCCCAATATTTTTTGCAATGCTAAAGGCTCCATTGCATTGAAAATCACAACCTTCTCTATTTGAAAAAGCCACGGCTGATAATTTTTCATCAAAACCGTGTTTTTTTAAAACCTTTGTTAAATCTTCTTCAATAGACTTTTTTATATTCATAAAATCTCCTATATCGGTTTTCTGTCTTCAAGGGCTTTTGAAAGAGTAACTTCGTCAGCATACTCCAAATCGCTTCCCATAGATATTCCTTGTGCAAGTCGGGTAACCTTAACACCTAAAGGAGCTAATATTTTCGCAATATACATTGCAGTTGCTTCCCCCTCTACATCAGGATTTGTAGCAACAATAACTTCCTCTATTTTGTCAGCCGAAACTCTTTGCAACAGCTCTTTTATTTTTATTTGATCTGGTCCTCTATGCTCAAGTGGACTTATCGTCCCAAAAAGAACATGATAAACACCATCATAATTCTTTACTCTTTCCATAGAAATAATATCTTTTGGATCTTTCACTACGCATACTATTTTTCTATTCCTCTTTTCACATATATTGCAAATCTCTTTGTCTGTGAAATTTCCACATACCTTGCAAAAACCGATTTTGTCTTTTGCCTCTTTTATTGCATAAGAAAACTTTTCTGCTCTCTCTCTGCTCCCTTCAATCACAGAATAAGCATAGCGTTGAGCAGTTTTATATCCAACACCTGGTAAAGTTCTAAATTGTTCAATTAAGTTCTCAATATATTCTTCTTGCATTTTACATACCTGGAATTGAAGGCAAAACTTCTTTTTCTTTTCTGCTAATTTGTCCGAGGCAGTCATTAACAGCGCTTAAAACTAAGTCTTCCAACATTTCTACATCTTCAGGATCAACTACTTCTGGTTTTATTTTTATAGATTTCATAGTTCTATTCCCTAGCATAGAAACTTCAACCATGCCTCCCCCAACAGAAGAAGAGAATTCGCTTTCTTCAAGTTCTTGTTTCGCTTTGTTCATATCCTCTTGCATTTTTTGAGCTTGACGCATGAGTTGTTGTAAATTTCCTCCGCCAAAGCCACCAAATCCACCATAAGCCATTTTTTTATCCTCCTATTACAGTTAATTTATTCCCTAATATTTTTTTTAATGTGTTAATGTCTTGTTGTTGAGGAAGTGATTTTGATTCCTTTAAATTTATTTCTAGTTTTAAATCTAATCCTTGCCACCTTAAAGCACTTTCTATTTGTCGTCTGCCATCTTTAAGGATTTCAGCAAGCATTCCTTCCTCCACATTAACAACCAATCTTTCGTTTTCAATTTTTACATCGGTAATATCTCCGCAAGCCATATGCAAAGCAACTGCTCGATGTTCTTTTAAAAATAAAACAATTTTTCCCCACACATTTTTTACGCTAATGTTTTGGGCTATAGAATCAATCTTTAGTTTTTTTTTGAATCATGTCCTAGCATTGCATCAATGCTTAAACTTTCTAATAAAAGTCTTGGAGATAATGTATATCGAAGTTCATTTTCAGCACTAACAAAAACTTGCATAAAATCAAGCAAACGATTTTCATCAATTGATTTTGCCTGAATCATATATTTATCATACACTTCTGAAGGCAAATTTAAAATATTGTTAGGATCTTTAGTTGTTTGGCATATTAATAAATCTCTAGCATGTTTAGCCAAATCTTTGACAAAAACAGCTAAATTTTTCCCTTTCTGATCTAATTCTTGAACAAAGGACAACATTCCACCAATATTTTTGTCTTTTAAAAAATCAAAATATTCAATTAAAAGGTCATAATCTGTTGTTCCCAAGACTTTTATAACATCATCTTTTGTTATCTCTCCATCGCAATAGGCAACTACACAATCGGCTATTGACAATGTATCTCGGACGCTTCCTTCCCCGCTTTGAGCAATCATTTTTAAAGCTTCTTTCTCATACTTGATACCTTCGCTGGTTAAAACATTTGATAAAATTTTTGTCAAGTTTTCTATTGATAAAAGCCTAAAATCAAATCTTATACACCTTGAAAGAATTGTCGCTGGCAATTTATGAACTTCAGTTGTTGCCAATATAAAAATCACATGACTTGGTGGCTCTTCTAATGTTTTGAGTAATGCATTGAAAGCATTATCTGTAAGCATATGCACTTCGTCGATTATATAAACTTTATATTTTGCATTAATTGGAAGAAACTTAACCTTTTCTCTCAATTCCCTAACATCATCAACTCTGTTATTTGAAGCTGCATCAATTTCGATAACATTAATATCTGCTTCCTTTTCGAGCCTTAAACAGCTAGCACATTTGCCACAAGGCGAACCATTTTGATTGTCAAGACAGTTTACTGCCTTAGCCAATATTCTGGCTACACTAGTTTTTCCTATTCCCCTTGAACCAGTAAAAAGATACGCATGGGCAAGCTTGCCACTTGCAATTTGATGAGCAAGGGCTTTGGTAATATGTTCTTGTCCGACAACTTCTTCAAAAGTAGTAGGTCTATATTTTCTATATAAAGCTAAGTGTTCCATTTTTCTCCCATTTATATTTTGAATAAAATCATAACTAAAGTCAAGTCATTGAATTAATTATCTGCATAAAAATATTACCATCTAAACTAGCTGTTCCAACAAGAATCCCATTCAATCCATCAATATTTGAAAACTTTGAAATATTTTTAGGATTTATAGAACCCCCATACACAATTCTTATTTGCTCTCCAGCCTTAGAAGAAAAATCATCTGAAACAACTTTTCTTATAGACTTAACTGCCATTTCAACATCTTTAGAAGATGGAGTTTTACCAGAACCAATAGCCCAAACAGGTTCATAAGCAATTACGATGTTTTCCAACTCGTTTTCATACAAACCTTTTAAAGCTTCTTCTATCTGGCTTTTTAACGAAACTAAAGTTTTCATTGTGTTTTTATCTGCCAAACTTTCTCCTACACAAAGTATAATTGAAAGTCCATTTTTTAAACCATTTTTAATTTTTTTATTAATTACTTTATTGTCTTCTTTAAACTTAACCCTGCGTTCACTATGTCCTACAATTACATAACTTGCACCGGCATCAACCAACATCTGTCCACTAATCTCTCCTGTATAACCTTTTTCGTCTTCACAAATATTTTGTCCGGCAATCGATATGTCCCGACCATGCAACATAAATTTAGCAATAGGCAAAGATGTAAAAGGCACAGCCAAAATCAAATTCGCTTTATAACCTTCATACCTAGATAAAAAATTGATTAAATAATCTTTTGTTTCTTGCTCAGTTTTATTCATCTTAAAGTTTGCGATAACAATTTTTGACATAATCACCTCACAACCTTATTTTTTCTTGTATAACATCAACACATGGCAGAGATCCTTTTTCAATATATTTTAAAGTTGCTCCCCCACCTGTTGAGATTAAATTTATATCTTCTTCTAAACCGATTTTTTTAATAGCACTCACACTATCTCCGCCACCAACAATAGAATAAGCTTTGGATTTTGCAATCGCTTTAGCAATTTCTTTTGTGCCTTCCATAAATTTTGCATCTTCATATTTCCCAAGTGGTCCATTCCAAAGTATTTGCTTTGCATTCATTAATTCATCTGTAAAAAGTTTAATAGTTTTTGGACCTATATCATAAGCCACCATATCATCTGAAAGTTGATTTGTTACAAAGGCTTTCTTTCTTTTTGCACTTTCTTTAATACATACGTGATCAATAGGTAATAGAATATTTTTTCCTTTAATATACGCTATGTTCAACAAATCTCTAGCAAAATCGACACTATCATCATCCACCAAAGACTGTCCTACTGCTATTCCACTTGCAACTAAGAAAGTGTATGCCATGGCTCCGCCAATTATCAAAGTATCAGCAACATCCATAAGCTTAAGAATAAACTTTATTTTACTGCTAACTTTTGCTCCACCAATGACCACTACAAAAGGTCTTTCTGGATTTTTTACAACCTTACTTAATGCTGAAATCTCTTTTTCCATCAAAAATCCAATTGCATTTGGCATCAATCTTGCAAGAGCATAGGTTGTTGCATGTTGCCTGTGTGCGACACCAAAGGCGTCATTAACGAAAACATCTCCTAAAGAAGCAATTTCTTTGGCAAAATTCATATCACAGTCAACTTCTTCTTTATAAAATCTGACATTCTCAAGAAGCAAAATACTACCATTCTCCATATGTTTTATTTGCTCCTTAACCTCATTTCCAACAACCTTGTTAATAAAATAAACAGGTGCAGGAATTTTTTGCTTTAGTATTAATGCTATAGGCCATAAAGATTTTCTTATCTCAAAGCCATTAGGCCTATCTAAATGCGAAAGCAATACAACTTTTGCCTTTTGTTCAACCAAATAGTTTATAGTAGGCAAAGATTTTATAATTCTTGAGTTATCTAATATCTTCCCGCCGTCATCTATAGGAACATTAAAATCACATCTAACTAGGACAACCTTACCTTCTAAGTTTACAAGGTCTTTAACAGTGCGCTTCATAAGCCCTCCACAAAATAATTTTACACTTTTTGCAAGATTTTGACAAACTATTTTAGTAGTTGTTTTAAAATTTCCATGCTTTCATCAAGGTTTTGAGTAGTGGCAAGTTTTAATCTGGCCTCAGCTGCAAATTTTAAATCGGAAGTATACCATAAAAAATGTTTTCTCATGTAAAGTTTTAACCAGTCTTCATTGTAATATTTTCTAAGAATGGTTAAATGTTTTTCTATAACTTTGTATTTGTCGCCATCAAAAGTCTGCCCTAAAACTTCTTGAAAGATCCACGGCTTACCTTGCGCTCCTCTACCAATCATAACAGCACTCGCACCTGTAGTTAACATACGGTTATAACTTTGCTTGTCAACAACATCGCCATTACCAATAACTGGTATTTCAAGTGATTGACTTAACTTGGCAATAGCATCATAATTTGCCTTACCACTATAACCTTGTTCTAAGGTTCTTGCATGCAATGTTACAAAACTAGCTCCAGCTTCTTGGCACATTTTACCAAATTCCAAACTAATATCCTTGTCTTTTCCAAGTCTAAATTTAACCGAAACGGGTCTTTTTGTATTTTCTACACAAGCCTTAATTATCTTTTCTGCTAAACAAACATTGCTCATCAAAGCACACCCTTCGCCATTTTTAACAACTTTAGGGGCAGGACACCCCATGTTGATATCAATGATATCATATTTATCAAGCAAAGGATTCCTAACTGCTTTGGCCATAATTTCTGGTTCATGCCCAAAAATTTGACCTATTTTAATCTTTTCATTAGGTTCAACTATGGTCATTAAAACAGTTTTGCTAGGATTGTGTAACATGGCTCTACAAGATAGCATTTCACTAAAACAACCCTCTGCACCAAAATCAGAACACACACTTCTAAAACCTACATCGCTGACTCCTGCCATAGGAGCTAAAAACAAACCTTTTTCAAAAACAATATTTCCAACTTTCATGCCTGTATTTTATCAAATTTTAATTTTTTTTCAAAAAGATTTTATCTCTATTTATTAACGCTTTTCCTTTTATTTAACAAAGGTCTTAAGTATTCCATTAATAAGGGAGAAATTAACACGATATAAACAAAGCCACTACAAACTATAGAGAACACCAGCCCCCATAAATTATTAAACAAATCAAGTAAAACCCTTACAATCAAAAACATTATTATAGATGATAAAATAGGTAAAAAGAAGTTAAAAATAGGTATTTTAATAAAATCTCTCAATTTTATAATAGCAAAAAGACATATTGTTCCTGCCAAAAATATATTTGATATAGGCAAAGCGAAAATATTTATGTTTTTTTGCACTGCCAGAGAAAAGAATAAAAACACCTTAATAATGCTTCCAAATATAGATGCTACCATAGAAAATACATAATAGTCCTTTGCTTGTAACAAAGATATTAAAAATTGCATTAAAGCAGTAAGGACTATAGCAACAGCACCAAAATATGTTAGCTTGACAACATAATCCAAATATCCAGAAATAAGGTTTGGATAAATAATTGGAAAAATCATTTCGGACACTGATGAAATGCCGAATACTAAAGGCAAAACAAATATCCATAAAAGCGTAAAGCTTTTAGTTATAATGTCAACCTGTCCCTGTTTATCATTTTTAGCAGATAAAAAAGAAACTTTTGGCAAAATACTCATTGCTAATGCTAAAGAGATTATTAAGGGAAAATTTAAAATCGCACCAACAACTCCCGTTTGCAGTCCATATAATTTTGTCGCTTCAGTTTGCGAAAAGCCTGCTTTCAAAAGCAATGATACAACAAACAAGGAATCTATAGCATGGGTAAAAGGAACTATAGCCCCTCCAATACTTAAAGGCAATACTGCTCGAAAAAAAGAAGTATTTACCTTTTCTTTTATTGCCTTTGTCCTATATTTTAAAATCATAACTATAGCAAGATAAATAAAGGCAAGCGTTTCTCCTATAGTTATCCCTAAAAAAGCACCAAACACACCACTAGCAACACCGTTATTTATAAGAATTTTAGCAAATAAAAGACCGAAACAAAGTTTGATGGATTGTTCAATAATTTGACTAATAGCAGTGGGCGCCATATTTTCATAGCCTTGTATAATACCTCTGTAAACACCAATTAAAGCTCCTAGTGGCAGAAGAAAAGATAAAAGCATATAACTATATTTAGCTTGAGAAGCCCCTTGAACCGAAGATATTTGACCTGAAAAAATTGCAAAAATAATTCCCAAAATCAGACTAATTCCAGCCGAGAAAAGAAGAGCAATTCGGAAATAACCGTTAATTTTTTCATATTCACCTTTTGCCCTTGCACTAGAAACGAGTTTGGATAGAGAGTTTGTTACTCCCCCAGTAACAAGAACAAGAGATAAAGAATATAAAGACATAATCATTTGAAAAACACCTATCCCTTCAATTCCCAAAATGTTTGTTAAAGGCAATCTAAAAAATGCACCAAAAATTTTGCAGACAACTCCACTCAAAATTAGTAAAAAAGCACCTTTTCCTACACTATTTTTCATTGCCTTACTATGTGTAAAACAAAAAATTTTTATTCAAAATTTGAAAAGGGTATTTACAAATGAAGAAAAGTATGATAAAATATGAATGAAAGGAGTATACTTATGAATTTTGACGAATTAAAATTGGTAACTGAAATTATGGCAGAAAAAGATTCCCCAGACCATGTCGCTAGAACTAGAATGAATAATTGGAAATCGATAAATGCTGTATCTGCATATTTTTATAGCCATAAAATAAAAGAAGCAATGTCTGGTTTTGGTTTACGCGCAAATCCTGCTCATGCAGACGAAACTAATGAGTTTTATGAAGCAATGGCATTTTTTAAAAATAATGAAGACTATTTCAAAGATAGCTTGGCAATGAAAAAAATAATGGATTTGTTTAGTTGGGATGAAGCTGATTATAAAGAATATTCGTCTGCTTATTTGGCTGGGAAATTAACAAATAAAGATATGCTCGGTTTTAAAGATTTAGATCTTAGAAAAATAGCAAAAGCCTTTGCAGAAGGTGGTCCAAAAGACTTATCAGAACAATCTGTAAAAAAGGATAAAGAATATTTGGAAAGAATTGATAAGGCTATTGCTAAATTATTAATAGAATGGAAAAAAGATATCATCGCCTACTATTGGAAGGACAGCGAGAAAAATTAGAAATAACTATTTTTATAAGATTAAAAAATTTATTTATGAAAAAAGGAACTCCGTATTAAGTAAGTTCCTTTTTTTTAACAACACCTTAACCTTGTCTCTCTTTTTCATTTATTCCATCTCACTTGCAGATAAAACATCTTTTCCTCTTTCACCTGTGATATCATCAGTTTCTCTTTCTGGTATCACATCTGTTTCTTCTAGTTCATTTATGAGATCTTCTTGTTCCTTTTTGCTAATCGTCTTCGTTTCTTCTCTTTTTAAAATTTCCTTTTTTCTATCCTCTCTTTCATGAAGGTCCCTTCTTCTTTCTACTTTATCTAATTGTTCATTTTTCTCTTTATCTGATTGTTCATTTTTCTGATCTTTGCCTTTTTTTGGAGGTTCCCAACCAGCCCTTCCTGAATCTTTCTTTTTCTCTGGTTTAGCCTTATTGGATGAACCCTTCTTTTTTTCTTCTTTGCTTTTTGTTTTTTTCTTTACTTCTCCACCTTTTGAAGATTTGCTATTGTCCCCCCAACCATAATCTGGTTCTTCTTTTTTTACAATTTTATCACTTTTCTTTGTAGGTATCACCTCTCTAACTTTTGTTTCAGTCTTCTCTTGAGCAAAAAAAGGTTTATTAAAAGCTTTGACTAATTCCTTCAACTCTCCTTTTTCTTGGTCAACTTTTTCTATTCCACCAAAAGAATTGATAACATCATCTAAGACTTCTTTTGATTCAGCATAGCTCTTTTTTTGACCTTCGTTTTCTGCAGCAATTAAGATCTCATTGTATCTTTTAATTATTTCAGCACCTGTTTGTCCGTATTTTTCCAAGATCTTTAATGCTCTCATCACGAAAAATTGACTACCCATTTCATACAAATCATGCCAATATTGTGCTTCTTCATTTTGCCAATACAGCCAGATGCTAAGATTAGGGACCTCATCATCTCTACAAAGAATTGCCACATCTACAAGATTAAATCTTTCACGAGTTTTGATTCTAAAATTTAAGTCGTTAACATCTTCAAAGCTATCAACTAAAGTTTTAATTGTTCTATTTTCAACTTTTTCAACAATAAATAAATTTGCTCTTGCTTTATCTTCAAGATAAGAAATCTCTACTTCAAAATGGAATATAACTTTTGCAAAAGAAGCTGTTGCCACAAATCCTCTGTCATCTTCATCTTGAATTTCTTTTGCAACTTTAACTAAATCTTTTTTTATATCCTTATTTATGTAATACTTTCCTTTGTCATCAAATCTGCCCATTAAATGGAACTCTAAAAAAAGCATCTTATTGCTTATTTTTTGATAGTTTATAAAATCAATCTTACTAAGGATTATATTTTCGCCAAAAACTTCAAACTCTTTTTTTTCTTCTTGAGTTTCTTTCTTTACTTCTTTTATTTCAATATTTTCTTTAATATTTTCATCATTAGCAAGATGGAATTTTTTCTTTCTTCCCATCGTTCACCTCATAAAAAAGTATATCATAAAAAGAGCGCTAAAGCAATCATTTCTTTAAAAAACTTATACAGAAAGGCTTTTCATCAATAGCATTTAAAGTTATTCCATTAGAAACACATTTGCCGTTTCGATTAAATAAACAACTAGCTTTACACATGATACATAAAGCCTTGCTATCTCTTTGTGGTGCAAAATCTGGTGTCTTTTCAAATAAACTTTTTGTTGTATCAATGGCTTTATCATTTTCTTCATCTTTGGTATATGTTTGACAAATCATCTTTCCATTTATTAAAATTTCTTTTGCTTTGCATGTAAATCTATCATTATATTTACACAATGTTTTTCTACATCTTATATCCATATATTCCTCCATTTAAAATATTGACAAAAAATTGACAAGATAAACAAAAATAATTACAATATTTACAAGGAGAAAAATATGAAAGTAGTATTGTTAAAAGATGTCAAAGGAACAGGAAAGAAAGGTGAAATAAAAGAAGTATCAGATGGATATGCTAAAAATTTTTTGATTAAAAATGCAATGGCAAAAGTCGCTAATGCAACTGCACTAAGTGAAAATCGCCAGCAAAAAGAAGCCTCTGCTTTTCATAAAGAAATGGAAAAACAAGATGCTATAAAACTTTGTGAAAAACTTAAAGATACACAATTAATTATTTCAATAAAATGTGGAGAAAATGGTAAAACATTTGGTTCTATAACATCAAAAGAAATATCAGAAAAATTAAAAGAAAAGGGATTTGATATAGATAAAAGAAAAATTGAATTGTCAGATCCAATTAAAACAATAGGCGAATACAAAATAACAGTAAAGCTTCACCCTGAAGCAAGTACAAAAATAACTTTATCAGTCATCGGTCAATAAAAAAGCATAACATTTTAAGTTATGCTTTTTTATTGTCTAACAAATACGCCCACTTTTTCATATCTTTTTTGCAAGTGTAACGCAAATATTTCACCATTACTTTTTTAAACAGCTTTTCACCTAACATCTTTCGTAACATGACAACCATCTTGTCTAATCGTTTTGCTTTGTTTGTAAGCCAAGAACCATTAAAGTGATGAATAGCATGCGTGTTTTGTGTAGCTAAAATCTTTTGAGTTACATAATCTTTTGGACAAAACCAATCGTTTGGATAAATAACAATGCCGTCTTCTAATTTTTGATAAGTATTATCGAGTTTTACATTGTAAAATTTTCTTGTTACAATAGACATATAAGTAACATTTGTAGTCAAATTGAATGAACCATCTTTGTTAATAAAAGGTAAGTTGTCATAAATACTTAACATTCTTTTTATCCAAACATGTTTAGGCTCCGCCCCCATAACAGCAGTAGGCATCCATACCTGGTTTTCAAATCCCGAAAATGCTCTATGTTTTAAAAATTCATCTAATGGCTTTGTCAATTCAACATCAGTATCCATATAAATTCCACCGTAATCATAGAGAATTTTTAATCTCATATAATCGGATACAAAAGCAAATTTTTTTGCCTCAAACGCTTGTTTAAGATATAGATTTTGTTCCATATCAAAATTGTTCTCATTCCATTCTTTGATTTCGTAATCTGGACAAAACTTTTTCCAACTTTCCATACATTTTTTAGCTAGGTCGCTTTTTTCTTTTCCACCAACCCATATGTAGTGTATTATTTTGGGAATATTATTCATAACCTTTCCTCCAATATTTTAGAGATTCTTTCGCATGCGTGCCCATCGCCATAAGGATTGGAGGCTTTATGCATTTTTTTGTATTCCCTTTTATTTGTCAACAGTTTTTTAAACTCTTTATATATTTTTTCTTCATTTGTCCCAACAAGTTTTAATGTCCCTGCTTTTATTCCCTCTGGTCTTTCTGTGGTATCTCTCATTACCAAAACAGGAACTCCTAAGCTAGGAGCTTCTTCTTGAATACCTCCACTATCTGTCAAAATCAAATAAGCTCTTGACATAAAATTATGAAAATCAAGAACCTCGAGAGGTTCAATAAGTTTTATTTTTTCGTCATCGCCAAAGATTTTGTTCGCAGTTTGTCTTACAATAGGATTCATATGAATAGGATAAACAACTTTAACATCTTCAAATTCATCAACAATTTTCTTAATGGCTCTAAACATATTTTCCATAGGTTGTCCAAGATTTTCTCTCCTGTGAGCAGTTAAAAGAATAAGCCTATCATTTCCAATCCACTTGAAAATATCATTTTTGTAATTATCCTTAACAGTAGTTTTTAAAGCATCTATAGCAGTATTTCCTGTAACAAATATTTTATTTTTGTCTTTTCCTTCTCTTAATAGATTTTCTTTTGCACCTTTTGTTGGAGCGAAATTAAAATCAGAAATTATGCCAACGGCTTGTCTGTTAAATTCTTCTGGAAAAGGTGATTTTAGATTATAGGTTCTTAGTCCTGCCTCAACATGTCCAACTTTTATTCCTAGATAAAAACATTGCAGAGCAACTGCAAAAGTTGTAGTTGTATCACCATGAACAAGAACAATGTCAGGTTTTTCTTTCAGTAAAATATTTTGAAAATTTTCGCTTAAAATTGCTTTTGTTACATCAGCTAATGTTTGCCTTTCCTTCATTATAGCTAAATCATAGTCAGGTTTAACTTTAAAAGCAGATAGGACTTGCTCCAGCATTTGTTTATGTTGACCTGTTACACAGACGACAACTTTAAAATTTTTGTTTTTCTTAAGTTCTTTAACTAAAGGGCACATTTTAATTGCTTCTGGTCTTGTTCCAAAAGCCAACATGATTTTTTTCTTCATAAAAAAAGTTCTCCTTTTGAAAATTTAATAATCAAAAGCCAGAACTTTTTTTCTTCACTTAATTAAAGATTTGTATTGCTTTAGTATTTTTTTATAAACATCTTTGTTTAACAATTCTTTATAAGCATTTTCTCCCACCTGTGAAAGATTGTCAGAATTTAATATTGAAATAATTTTTTCTGCAAAAACATTTTCGTCAAGTGGAGATAAATATCCATTTTTCTCATCTGTTATTATTTCAGCTGGGAAAGTTCCTTGTATGCACAATGTTGGAGTTTTTTGACTTGCCGCTTCTAAAATGGTTATTGGTGCATTATCACAAACAGAAGGAAAAACAAAAAGCTTGGCTATTTGATAAAACGCCTCGCGTGTTTCGGTATCTTTTATGACCCCTGTAAACACGCAAGATTTATATATATCTAAATCTTTTGCTAATTTTACAGTCAAGTCATAATCTTCCCCCCCCCCGACAATTACGAGTTGAAAATTATTCAACTTTTGCATAACCTTTTGACACGATCTCAGTAGGAAGTCGATATTCTTTGTTTTTATGCTAATTCTAGACATGAAAAGAACTACATTCTTTGAATGTAGATTATATTTATCTTTTATTTCTTCAACAAATTTTTTATTGTCTAAATAATCAAATTTTGTTGTGTTTCTTACGACTTTAATAGGAACAGAAACGCCAAAAGATTGATATAGTTTTTTCGTCCCTTCACTCACAGTCCAAACTTCTGTCGCTTTATTTAACTTCTTTACTGCCCTTTTGGTTAAAATCTTCGAAACAATTTTATTGTTTGTTATTGACATGTATTCATCATATAATTTTGTATGCCCATGATAAACAACAGGTATTTTATATTTTTTTGCCATTTTCAAAGCAAAAGATGCAAGTCCAAAAAAAGTGTGAATATGTATAACATCAATTTCTAAATCTTTAAAGGTTTTTTCTAATTTCCTATCTAATTTAGGAACAGGTATATCTCCCACACTTTTGAAAAAAGGAATTGTTTTACATCTGATGATAGGGAATTTATCATTATCCTTGTTTTTTCTCTGCCCTTGGCAAAATAGAACAATATTACAATCTTGTTGCAAATTTTCCATCATATCTTCGACTACAGTTGTAACTCCGCCAACAAAAGGTTTATAAATATCAGAAAAAACAGCAACATTTATTTTGCCTTTCTTATCTTTAAAATTCTCCAGCATCTGTTTGTTGTGTATTACCATTTTTTCTCCTTAATCAAGCATTTGCCAATTTCTCTGCCCTGTCTTTTATAGTTAATGCTTCTATAAATTGATCAATATCTCCATTAACAACGCTTTCAATATCATAAGAACTTAAGTTAACTCTATGGTCGGTTACTCTACCTTGTGGATAATTATAGGTCCTTACCCTTTCAGAACGATCGCCTGTTCCCACTTGACTTTTTCTATTCTCTTTATATTCTTTATCTCTTTGCTCTCTATAAAAGTCGTATAGTTTGGCTCTTAAAATTTTCATAGCTCTTTCTTTGTTTTTAAGTTGTGATCTTTCATCTTGGCAGGCAACAATAATTCCTGTTGGAATATGTGTAATTCTGATTGCACTTTCTGTTTTATTAACATGCTGTCCACCAGCACCAGAAGAACGATATGTATCAATTTTTAAATCTTTTTCATCTATTTCGACATCAATATCTTCAACTTCTGGCAAAACTGCTACTGTTGCAGTCGAAGTATGTATTCTTCCTTGGCTTTCAGTTTCAGGAACTCTTTGAACTCTATGAACACCGCTTTCGTATTTTAATTTTCCGTAAGCATTTTTACCTTTTATTAAAAATGTTATAGCTTTTATACCACCAAGTTCAGTTTCACTTAAATCTAAGATTTCATATTTCCACTTGTTTTTTTCTGCATAGCACTTATACATATTTGATAATACATTGCAAAAAAGAGAGGCTTCTTCTCCTCCTGCACCTGGTCTAATTTCCATAATTACATTATTGTCATCATTTTCATCTTTTGGCAAAAGAAGTATTTTTATTTCTTCACACAGTTCTTCTAGATTCTGTTTTAATTTTCCAATCTCATCATAAAATAAAGACTTTAATTCATTGTCTGTTTCTTTGTGATACTCATCTTCACACAGCAAATATTCATTATACATATTATTTAAACGATCATAACTAAGAGCAACATCTTCAATCATAGCTCTTTCTTTTGCTATTTTTCGCCATTGTGCATTGTCAGACAAAATTTGTGGATCACTTATTTGCTGATTTAAGACTTCATACTTGTCTTTTGCTTTTTTTGTTTTTTCTAGTAAACTATTTATCAATTCTTCCATATACAATCCTTTCTATTTTATTATAATCATTTACAACATTGATGTCTACAAAATTAGACTTTTGCATCATATTTACAACTTTTTTTGATTGCCCTTTCCCTACTTCAAAAAATAAATATCCTTTGTTCTTGAGAAAAGATGGTGCTTTGCTAATAATTTCTTTGTAAAAATCTAAACCATCGTTTCCACCATCAAGTGCAATTTTAGGGTCATAGTCTTTGACTTCAACATCTAATTTTTCTATATCTAAACTTTTGATGTATGGTGGATTAGATACTATCAAATCAAATTTCTTTTTGATAGAAGAAAATAAATCCGAATGTATAAATTCAACTTTTGCATGGTTGTTTTTTGCGTTTAACTCAGCTATAGAAAGTGCTGGCTTAGAAACATCAGAAGCATAAACTTTTGCGTTAGAATTTTTAGCTATTGCTATTGCTATTACTCCACTACCAGTGCATAAATCTAATACAGTTTCAATTTTTTCTTTATTTATTATCTTTAAACATTCTTCCACCAAAATTTCAGTTTCAAATCTTGGCGATAAAACTTTTTTGTTTACTTCTATATGACAGCCATAAAAATCAACAAAACCAAAAATATTAGACAAGGGCTCTCCCTTCGCTCTTCTATTGCATAAAGATAAAATCTTTTTTGCCTCTTCTTTGCTTACAAATTTTCTAAGTTTTATTTCGCTCCTGCTAATTCCCAAAACTGTAGCGACAATCCATTCAATATCGCTTTTTTCAAATCGTTCGCTTGTTTCTAGTTTTGTCTGCATTTCAGCAAAAACACTAGAAAGAGGAATTTGACTTTCTTTGTATTTTTCTTCAGATTTATTTTCCAATTCAATTTTTATCATGTTCGCAATCTCTAAATGAGTTGTATTGGGTTTTAAATAAACAAGCCATGTTAAGATAAAAGCAAAATCTCTAAACAGATTGGTTTTCGCTTTAGAAATCATTAAAATTATTTCAAAAGAAATACTTATAATAAATAGAAACAATAGCGAATTTATAAAGAAGTCAGCAACCCAAAATATATTTACCGCAATTAAGGATATCATAAAAGTTGAAAATAAACAAACATTTAAAATAAAATTGAGAAAATTGAAAGGTTTTGCTTCATTTATTATTCTTTGTCCTGCACTGTTAAACTTTAAAAATCCTTGCATAAAAGGAGAGAATCTAAGTATGACAAAAGTTAAATAAATTACAGCTGTTCTAAAAAGAGCTATCAAAAATCTATTTAAATAAAAATCCTTAGATATATTTGCCCATTGTATGAGGAAGCTAGGCAAAACACCTAGCACAAAAAATCCATAAATAAAACCTATCAGAATAAACGCTATAAGTAAAAAATAGTTTGAAATAAAATCCATTTTTTTTGCATTTGCATATTCAATATTTTGTTCTTCTTTAGCTCGAATATTTATCTCATCTTCAAGAAGCAAAGCTTTTATATATAAAACAATTCCGACAAAAAAATATAAAAGCCCCCTTAAAAAAGCTATGCCCCACAATTTTTTGAAAGACAATCTTTTACATTCTATTCTCTTTTGTCCATCTCCATCAATAAAAGAAAGACATAATTTTTCATCTTTAATTATTGCTAAACCATTATTAAAAGGAAATACAAACTTTTTCACATTTATATTTTTAACACTTTTTTTTGTTTGTAAACTTTTTTGTTGCAAATAGTTAAAGCAAATAAAAAAATCGCATTACGCGATTTTTATTATAAACCATATTTTTTGTTGAATTTTTCAACATTTCCACTTGCGTCTACAACCTTTTTCTTTCCTGTAAAGAATGGATGACATTTGTTGCAAATATCAATGCTCATTGTATCGCCTTTAACAGTTGACTTTGTTTTAAAAGTATTACCGCAAGCACAAGTTACAGTTACTTCATGATAATCTGGATGAATACTTTTTTTCATACTTACCTCCCAAAAAATTAATCTCCAACATATGGAAGAAGAGCCATATTTCTTGCTCTTTTGATTGCGGTGCAAAGTTCTCTTTGATGTCTAGCGCAAACACCTGTTTGTCTTCTAGGCAAAATCTTACCTTTTTCTGTAATATACTTTTTAATCTTTGCAACATCTTTATAATCAATATTTTTTTCTCCAGCTACGCAGAAAGCACAAACTTTTTTCTTAGAAGGTTTGCGAAACTTTTTAGCTGGTTTTTCTTCGATTTTAACTTGTTCGCTCATATTATTCTCCTTTTAATTAAAATGGCAAACTGTCATCATCAATTGGCTCAAGTTCAGCGACATTTGCTTCAGAAGCTTTTGGAGCAGAAGATACAACATTTTCCCCTGAATCAGAAGGCTTTGTTCCTAAAAATTCTACATCATCGGCAACAATATCTGTTGTATATCTCTTTGTTCCATCTTGTGCTTCGTAAGAAGAGTTTTGAAGTCTTCCGATAACGCAACATTTTGAACCTTTCTTTAAAAATTTATGACAGTTTTCTCCAAGACCTCTCCAAACAACAATGTTGAAGAAATCTGCTTGTGGACCATTGTCAGAGTTGCCAAATCTTCTTTGAACAGCCAAAGAAAATCTGCAAACTGAAACGCCACTATTAGTAGTAGTAAGTTCTGGATCTCTTGTAAGATTTCCGATTAACATAACTTTATTCATAATTTCTCCTTATAGCATTATTTTCTAACAAACAATTGTCTAACAATGCCTTCTGTAATATTCATAAGTTTTGCCATTGCATCAACTTCGGCAGGTTCAAGTTCAACATTCATAAGAACATAGAAGCCTTCGTTTTTGAAATTGATAGGATAAGCAAATTTTTTCATACCCCATTTATCAATTCCGAGAACATTGCCTTTTTTGCTTTCAACATAAGAAGAGAATTTGTTAATTAATTCTTCTCTTTTTTCTTCAGGCACATCTGCAGAAATGATATACAGAATTTCATACTTGTTCATACATTACCTCCTTTTGGACTAAATGGTTTTTTTGTTTTCCACAAAAAAACAAGGACAGTTTTTTTTACTGCTGGCATTATAATAACATTAAAAATTTTTTTTGTCAAGAATTTTTTTGCCCATAATTTGATAAATGGATAATAAAAAAAATAAAAGCAGGAATTTTCCTGCCTTTATTTATTTAGAAATGTTTACTAGCCATTAGCTAATTCTTCATATCTCTTTTTCTTTCTTCTTCTAGCAATAATGAAAGAAATTATGATTATAGCTACCAATAATAGAACACCTCCAACGATTGATAATACGATTACCAAAACATTGTTAATCTGAATGATTACTGCATCTTCTCCTAATATCCAGAAAAGTTTATTGTAAGAAGGAGAAGGATTAATGTATTCAGAAACTAAGTTAATGTTTGAAATATTATAGTCACCCAAATCCATAGTTCCATTAAATGGGTTTTCTTTTGTTCCGATAGGCTCCCAAAATTTTCCTTGGAAATCTATGTCAGCAACAACTTTGAATCTACATTCTGAGTAAAGATTATCGAAAGCATCTCTAATTCCATTGTTTACAGCCCAAGCAACAAATCCCATATCAGCAGCATTCTTTATTAAGTATGGATCCGCCATAGAGCCTTCACCTTCTAAGGATTGAGAACGATAAGCTTCTTCAGACCAAATCATTTTTGTAAAATCAATAGTGATAACATAAGGTGTATTTTCTTCAAATAATTCAGACAAAACATCTATTTGAATATATACAAGCCCTTTGTTAAGTTTGTCTGTTAAGTCTATAGAGCTAGAGCCAACAGAGATTATTAATCTTCCAACTGTATAATTTGTTGCAGAAACAATGTTCAAAGTAGCAGTTCCACCAAACAAGAGATTTTCAATTACCGTTCCTTCACTAACGGTAGTATTTGCCAAAATTTGATTGTTTAATGTATATGTAAATCTAATTAAACTATTTATGGTTGCATCTTCTAAGTAAGCAGAGCCTTCAACCTTTAATTCAAAAGTAAATGTTATTTCTTTTTCGGTAGAAATTGGTTTTATTATAATTATGCCTTCATGAACAGACGAACCATCTTGTAAATCTTCTGCTCTTACAACATAATAATATCTATCAGTGTTTATATCATATGTGAAGTTAGCTCCCTCAAAATCAACGCCATAACCATTTTCTGTCAGAAGTTCAATTTCGATTTTATCACCAATCTTTACAGTAAATTCTTCTAAGTAATTTTCAATTTCTTGTCCAGAATGAAGAACTCTGTTAATAGTTCCATGAGAGAAACCTGTTAAATCTAATTTCATGCCAACATTATCGCCTTCGAAAACTGCAGTGAGATAAATTGGTGTTTCTCTTAAACCAAGAGAATATTCCCAGTGACCATTGCTAGTTTCTGTTCCTTGATAAATATTGCCTTCTTTGTCTGTCCAGTAAACAAATGAATATCCCCTGCCTTCTTCAGCAACCAATGTTATAGGTAATGTAGAATCGAAGCAATCTTTTTCAACTCTTACACCTTCTTGCATAATGTAAGAATCTCCAACAAGACTAGGGTCGGTTGTATTATTACTTTCAATAGTTATCGAATATTTAGGATAATAAATTGCTGTAATAGTATAATCCCCTTTGTTCATTTCTGTTAAAGACAACTTAGCATTTGTATATTCAATTGTCTTATCTTCATTTTCAACAACCCAATAAGCGAATTGGTATCCATCAGATACGAAAGCTGAAAGTTCAAGTGTTAAAGGAGAAGCTACAGAAAATTCTCCAACCCAAACATTGTCTGGGCTAACCCAAGAAATTGTTTGATTGATGTTTGTAATGATATCAGAAATAGACACTTCTGTTAACAAATCTTTTAAAGCATCAGGGATAAAGTCCACAGTAACCTTTGCTTTATCGTAAGACCAACCTGCATATAAAGTAAATGTTTTGGTTTCTGCATCAAAATTAGAATTTTCTTTATACTTAGATCCATCAAAGATGTAAGGTTTTTCAAGCCAAATGTTTGTAGCCATTAACTGACTATCTAAATATTGAGTTCCTTGCATTAGTTGTTTTGTGTAATAGCCCATAAGCGTAAAGCCATCTCTGCTTTTTGTTAGCCTATTACGCTCTTCTGATGTAAGCGAAGATAAATCTATATTTTGACCATAAATCAAATTGTTGATAGTAATAGGATCATAAACGCCACTGTCATCTTCATCTATAAAGAATTTCAAATTGTAAGAAATAGGTTCTACTAATATTTTAATTGTTATATTTGAATTTACGCCTGTTAAAGACAATGTAGAAGTGTAAGTAAATCCAGTGAGCATTGTTTCTTCTGCATCTATTTCTTGAACAATTCCTTTACTAAATTCAAATCCAGATTGAGAACCTGTTACAACTACAGAAACATTTCCATCTTCATCACTAATTAACTTATAGTAGAAATTAGTCGAAATAGCTAACTCAATATTAGCACCAGTTATAGTAACTATAGTAAGGTGTTCCGAGTTGTTTCCACTTGCATTAGCTGGTACAGTGTTATTTGTTAATTGAATTTTTCCTGCAGCAGCTATTGTCGATGATTCTTCATCGGTCACGAACATAATTTCAACTCGTTGTTCTTCTGCTTTAAAGATACCCATAAGAGAAGACAAGTCTTGTGCATTTGAAACTTTGTAGATAGTTTTTCCATTAGAAAGAGTTATTTGATCAATAGAAGCAAAGCCAGATTTAACATCTAAGGAGAAACTATATCCTGGGTTAGATTCAGCCATCAAATAGAAACTTTGATCAGTATAAGTTAAAACTTTGTAGTTTATACCTTCTATCAAGTCTCCACTAGAAGGTTGTAAATATCCTTCCTCAAGAATAGTTCCTAAATTATCTACAAGATAAAGTTTGCCACCATCTTCAAGACCTTCATAGTTTACAAAGTTAACTTGCACAGCAACTTTAACATCTACATAAACTTCACTTGCTTTGAAAGTTGCACTAAATGAAGAATAGCTATTAGCCACGACATCAAAAGTATAAGAATTTCCACTGATATCTGAAGTTTTATCGTCTTCATCGGCTTTAAAAGTGTCTAACTCATAACCGGAATTAGGGAAGAAAACAATTACAACTTTATCACTTACAAATACTGTTTTTGTTTGTGAAGTTCCTTCTTCTACAACAAAAGGAAGTCCATTGTTTACTCTTACTTCAAGTTTCCCATTTACGCCAGAAGAGAAAGTTAAATCTACAGCATTGTAATCGAATCTGGCTTCAAAATTAAGATTTCCACTTTCTAGTAATGATTTATTATCAATATTTGCATCTATAACAAATGAAGCATTTTCATTATATAAAACATCTCCTTGATACCAGCCAATAAATCTATAAGCTACCGAACTTGCACTAGCAGTGAGCGTTACAGAAGAACCGAATACTAAATTGCTCTCTCCACTTGGAGAAATTTGTGCTTGCCCTCTGTTTTCTTCTCCATAATCGGCAACAGAAACAGAAACAGTCCATTTTCTAGCATCAGCTGTCAAAGAAATAACAAAATCTTGAGTAAAGCCTTTAATTGTCGCAGTGTATGTTATTATTTTATTAGAATCTAAACTAGAATTATTTTCATTTTCAATAGTTGCATTTTGACTTGTAAGACTTGCATTTTCATAACCATATTTAAGAGTAATTGTTACTGACAATTCTTGTCCTACTCTAGTAGAGAATGAACCATCATCTAAAGTTAAACTTTGATTGTTTATTGATATATCAGATGCATAACTAGATAGTTTTTCCCAAGAAACATTTATACTCTTTGGTTTAGCACTTAAAGAAATAGTTCCATCTGTAGTAAAATCTTTCCAAGTTAATGTTAAAACTGTATTTTCTTCGCTTAATACTTTGTCGATTTTACCTGTGCTATTTCCAATTAATGATGCACTGCTGTTATCAAATTCATATCCTTCTTTAGCAGTTACAACAATAGTTACTTCTGTTCCTGTCAATTTTTTAACTGGCTCAGAATACTCTACTTCATCTACAACAACGCTTTCAATATGCAAACTATCGTAAGTTATAGTCAAAGTATTTTCTTTTGGAACAGCAACAAATTTGATAGTCGAATCAGCAATAACATTATTAATTGTAAAAGGTGATTGAGTTTCAGAACTTGAACTGCCGTGGAAATCTGATAAATCTACTTTGAATGAATAACCTTCATTTGAAGATATTTCAAAAGTCCAAGTTTCGCTGTAAGAAATTTGTTTTGTTGTGTTTTGTAAAGGATTTCCATCGAGTTTTACAGTTACTTTACTGTCAATATCAAATGTAATATCAAATATACCATCTGACCAAATAGCATAGAATGTTACTTCGTTATTTGCGCCAATTGTAGTAAATGTTGTGTCTTTAGTATATGGCTTGCCATCTTGCAAAGCATCATAGTAAGAAGAAACCTTTCCTTCCATAACTGCAACAGGGAAATCAGATTTGTCTTCAGGTAAAGTTATCTTTCCTCCAAAAACTGCTGTTGCATCATAATTATCACTTATTCTTCCACCGTTTGCATCAAAATGAATTGTATATGTTTGACCTTGCCATTGTGCAGTCAAATTAATAATTGCATCTGTAGCATAATCAATATTTGCATCAATATATGCTTTCAACAATTTTTCACTATCGACATTAACTAAATTTTCACCGTTTTTGAATCCTACCAAATCAAAAGTCCAATCAGTAACAGTAAATTTAGGTAAGAAATCAACTAGTTTTTGATCATCTAAAATTTCGGAATAATTGATTGTTTTGTTAGTCCATGTGTCAGAAGAAGTTTCAACAATATTCACCCCTTCCACAACAGGAATGTTTTTGTCTATAACAAATGAAATAGTTATTGAAACTGTTTTAATCTCAATAGTTGTATTACCTGTTACATTGGTAATAGCAAGAGAGCAAGAGTTTGTTCCTTTCTCTCCTTCTTCTTTTGAAACATAAGTGTTAGAAATAACAAATTCAGAAACTTTATATCCTTGTTTTGTCTTAACTGTAAAACTGAAACTTTCATAATAACCGATATTATAAGTTATAGATCCTGAAGTTATATCACCTACCCCAGATGATAATCCTTCTAAACTATCCAAACTTGCAATATTATTTCCACTTATAGTAACAGTAAATGATTGTCTTTCCCAATTAGGATAAATGTAAGCTGATTTTTCGCCTTCAGCTACAGCAATTTTTTCTAAGAAATCAGGCAAGTTTGTTTCAGTCAACTTTTCAAAAGAGCCACTTTCAGTTTTATAACTATAACCTGTAACATTGTAACCAACTCTTGAAGGTTTTGCCCAAGAATCAATAATAGATTGCAAGTCTTGTCCTTCATCAAATGGATAATTTATAACAATCTCTAAGCCGCTATTGATTATTTCTTTATCTCCATCAATGAAACCTTCGCTTCCATCATTATCATTTGGTAAGTTATCGGTTACATTAACTTTCAAGGTTATTCTTACAGTAGTTATGTCTCCAACTACAGAACCTTTTTCTCTATAGTTAGAAGCATCAGCACCTGTAAAGACAATATTAATTGCAATATCTGTTCCTTTGTCTTTGCTTACAAATTGAGATAAAGAAGTATCAACGCTTACAACATCTCCACTTTCAACATCTTCAAAACCAACCCAATCAATATCTATAGGCAATTTTGTTGTTCCATCATAAACCTTAGAAATTTCAGTTGCTGACAAATCTAAAACTTTTTGATTTATAACAACATTTACCGATTGTCCTTTGCCTTCTGCTCCATTGAGCCCAGTGTAATCAGTAGATGATAATGTTAAGAAGAAATTATAACCATCTTGATTTGCTGACAATTTTTTAGCTGTAGAATATTTAGCATTTTCTATTGTAAAATCTTGAATATCAACAAACTCGTTAGAACCTATTGTTAAAATATCTCCATCAATATTCACAGTAACAGTTCCAAACATTTCGAGCAACTGTTCAAGCGTTATTCTTTGTGAAATTTGACCATAAACAAATTCATCTTTTCCTATTTCAATAGTTACAGATGAAACTGCTTTTGCTAAAATAGTTCCTTTAAAATCTGCATTTTCAATATAGTAGTTTTGACTAGTATTTCCAGTAATAGACAGGCTTTCAAGAGATTGACTGCCTGCATGAGCTGAAGCAAATCTTCCTTCTATATCTAAAACTTCATCACCAATAGCTCCATTGAATGATCTAACCGTTTCTTTTGTAAAATCAGTTGTTTTATCAAAAGTCTTTTCAACTTGTTTTAAAGTGATAGGGGCTTTGTCAATATAGAACTTGCTATCAGATGTTTCGCCAAATGCAATAAATTTAAAATCTCCCGTAGCATCACCACTTAAACTAGCATTTAATAAGTAACCGCCTTCTTTATAATCTTTAGCAAAAGGATCACTTGCAAACGCAATCTTTATCATACCTGCTAATGTTTCCATAGCGCTTTGTGCTACATCATATTGCTGATCTCCAACCAAGATTTTAACCTGCAAGTCTATAGTTTGTTTCGCTTCTGTAGAAGACATTGCTTTTAAAACAAATTTTCCATCTACAACAGCAACTTCAAAAGAATTTATTTCGCTTCCATTGTAAGTCATGTGGAAACCATTAGGTAAAGTTACAACTACTTGACCATTTTCGTTTTTAGCTATAACAAAGTATGCTTCAAAACCATCAATATTTAAATCATAATTTTTCTTATCTTCTTCACTTAAAGCACTCTCTTTATTAATAAGCAATTTATAACTACCAACGACATCGACATCTTCATTTTCTCTGCCACTAAATGTTATAACAACTTCATCATTGTTTGTTTCTGTAATAGTGATTGTATCAGATATTACATCTGGATCATTCAATCCTAAAAGTTTACCTGTACTAATGTCGTTATTATATTTAGCAAGATTGATTGTATATTTTGCAATATTTACAGTTTGAGTTAAAGATGTGTCAGTATTTGCTTTTATCGAAATATAGCCACTCCAAATATCCCAAAGAGCAAAGTCAAAACTATACTCTCCCGCATAATACATATCATTTGCAGAATATGGAGTAGTGATAGACACATTGAAGTAGTTAGTTTGATTTTCCCAATCTTTTTGAACAATTTCCTCTGGATTGAAAATTGCATTATCTGATAATTGAGAAATTGTTTTTTCTATAGGAGTTGTTGTTTCTTCAGAGAATGATCGACTTGTTAAAGAATATCCTACTTTGAATGTATCGGCGTAATCAATGTTAGCAAAAGTTAAAGAACCATTAAGAGTATTTAAATTATTTATTGTTAATTCATCTTTTACAACATTGATAGTAAATGTAATTTCTTTTGTAAAATACGAAGTTTCAAAACTATCATTATAAGCAAAAGTAATTGAAATCTTATATTCTCCTTGGTTAGAAGCTACATTTATTAATTGAGACTCACTATCAACATAAGGCAATGTTGCTTTGTTTCCTTTTAAAACAAGGGCAACATCTTCACCTTCTGCCACAACTTTAACTACAGTGTATGGATCAGAAGATAAACTTGCTCTTTGTGGAGAAGTACTAAAGATAGTAGTAAAATCAAAATCATTAGTAGGAGCAACTCCTAAAGGAGAAATTGTAAATTCTGTTTCTAATTGCGACACAGAAACATTTGAAAGAGTCCATTTTGCTTTTAAGCTTGCCAAACTACCAGAATTTGTGTTGCTTAAAACTTTTTTGCCTTCACTATCTGCAATAGAAAGCCCACTTCCTGTTAATTGGTATCCATTGAAAGTTAATTCGCTTGTACTGTCTATAGGGTTGCTTAAATCGTAATTTTCTCCATATGCAACATAAATAGTTTCATTTTTAATGCCTGACAAATTATAGTCAACATTTACCTTTGTTGCGTTTGTATAAATTGCATAATGGCTACCTTCTGTTGTAGTGCCATATTCAAAATCAATAGTCTTTGTCGCAACAATTGAACCAAAGATAGAGTCATCAATATCAAAATTATTTTGCCAGCTATACAATACAAGCCCTTCTTCAAGTGCATCACTTACAGTTATGTTAAATGTTATTGTATGACCACCAATCAAATCATTGTTTAACTTAATAACAAGTTTTGAAGAATTATTTCCAATAATAGTAAAATAAATCTGTCCATCAACTATGTGGTTATATTGTGATGCAAAATTTGCGCCATTGTTTGGTTTTACTTTTACACCGTCAAACATCAATTCCGAAATAGTGAAAATGTTTTCTCTTCCAAGTTCACCCCAACCTTCTGTAATACCTGTTAACGAACCATTAGAAGCTGTAAAATACCTAGGTTCATATCTATATTCAACGGCATTAAAACCTTCACCACCTACAACTTGATATGTAGAGTTTTTAGAGATAACCCATTCA
The DNA here is from genome assembly GCA_944349375.1 of uncultured Clostridia bacterium. Classification (GTDB taxonomy): domain Bacteria; phylum Bacillota; class Clostridia; order Christensenellales; family UBA1242; genus Caccovivens. The sequence continues at coordinate 99,409 of CALVMV010000004.1, read as the reverse complement.
AAGTTGCCAGTTACCACTTCTTGACCATTTTTAACTACAAAATTCGTTACTTCAAATTTTTCTTGATCTAAAGTATGGTCTTCTGAACCTGTGTATGTTCCTACAGCATTATTTTTTAATGTTAAGCTGTCAAAAGAATAAGTAAATTGATATTTAGGATTTGATAAAACATTAAAAGTTTGATTAGAAACATTTTGCGCAATAGTTTGAACAAGCCCTTCAACATAAATACCTGTGCTAGAATCAAAAGTAATAACAGCAGGACTCTCAACTATTTCAATTCCATTTTCAATATCAACATAGAAACTATCTTTAGATTCTGATTTAACATTTGACCAAATATATTCCACGTTATTTCCGACATCTGTTCCATTGAAAATAATCCTAACATTTTTTGTTCCAACATTATAATCATCTCCAGACACATTCACCTGATATTGATTTGTGTTGATAAAGTCATTAATTAATTCAGTGTTTTGTTCCTCTTTTAAAAGAACTTCTCCATTTAAATCGTATTTGAAATCTAAAACATTTCCAAAATTAGAATCTTCAGTAGCAAGATAATCGCTAGTTCCTGTATAATATGTTTTTAAAGATAAATTTTCAAAAACGATTTCATTAGGCAAGATTGAGAAAGCATGAACATCATATGTTAAATCATAAGTCTCACCGGATAACGAATCTATTATTGTAACAACATATTGAAGTTCAATATTTGTCCCGTCAAGGATCCCTTCCATAACTTTATTAATAATATAATCAAATGATATGTCTCTGCCAATTCTACTTACTTCCGAATTTTTGCTTTTAAAAAGTTGTTCGCTTACAATGTCCCCATTTCCAAAATTGCTTATATTGTTTGCACTAATAATTGTTTCTGTAGTTCCATTTACTAAATAAAATTCATAGTTTTTTCCAGTAACCTTGTTTTGGGTTTTAAAAACATCACTTTCAGTTAAAACAATTTGATTTTTAACAAAATCACTTTTTTCATCTCTCTCAAATTTAGGAATTATTGTAATATCGCTTGTTATAGTGTATTTTTGTGACGCATCAAAATCTGTTGAGTTATAAGTAAAACCAACATGATTGTAACCATTACGCACTACTGAAACTTTATCTAAGTTGGCAGGTAGCTCATTATATTTTACAAGGACATAAGTTCCTGTTGCATCAATTCCACCTTGTTCTGCTGTAGTCCCTTCAGCTAAAGAAACAGTATAATATTTGTTAGAGTTTGATTGAATATAAATTTTGTAAGTATTCGCTTCTCTTTCTGTATTAATTGTCAACTCTGCAGTTTCTGATACTGAATAATAATTCTCTACAGAAATAAATTTTTTAATATTATCCAAGCTTAACACAAAACTTGTTAAACTATTTTCAGTAACTTCAGGTGTAATGTTCCCTTTTATCACAAAAGATATTGCAGTGTAACCTGCAAGTGATGAACCTGTTACTGTGGCTTGTGTCTCGTTATTTGTATAAGTTGCATATTCTCCATTGCCAGCGGCAACAAAATTGATTGTTTGTCCTATTGAAATATTGATTTCTGATAACGAATCTACTGAAATAGTATAAACTAAAGCTTCAAATTGTGCTGTTAAAATAACATCTTTATATTTTTCTTCATCAGAACTTGCAAAACTTGTCCAAGAATGTTTAGACTGCCCTGCACTATTTTCCCACAATGTATTCCATGCATTACCTGTCAAAGAGTATTGATTATCGGAAATTGTTCCAAATTCTGTTGACCAACTATTAAATCTATAACCGATTTTCTTAAATTTTTCAGTGCTTAAAGCAATTGGAGCACTTCCATAAACATATTCTGGAGCAGTTATTAAATCATCTGAACTTACTCCTTGTTGTTCACCTTCACCATTAGCACTATAAGATAATCTAACTACTCTCTTTTCAACCAGTGGACTAACCGAAACTGTTATAGGAGAATTTTTATTACCAGATGCTGACTGTGATATAAAATTCCTGAATTCTACATCTTGTATAAGGTCGTTATTTGAAAATGCAGTAATTGTTTTTCCACCAGTCAAATACCACCCAACAAGATAGTATCCATTTTCAATTGAAATAGAACTGAATCCACCTCCTGTAATGTTTAAAGATCCTGTTCCGTTATAATCATATTTTAAAGTCATACTCCCATAAAGAGAACTAGAATCTGGAAGAATTGTTTTATCATCATTTAGTGTTAAGTTATTAAAGTTTACATTAATTTCTTTTCTCGACAAATTAATAGTTAAAGTTGAATTAAAAGTTCCTGGTTTGTAATTAAAAGAACTTGTTGCGTTTTCAGAATCGAAAGAAGCATTTAACAGACCAGAACTTGCCCCTTCTAATACAGAAGCTTGATATCCTGTTGAATTGTTTCCTAAATCGCTAGCTTGGATAGAAAAATCATATTTTAACCATGTTTTCGCTGATTCTGTGAGTTTTAAAGAGTAATTTTCTGTTTGTTCAAAGTCTAAGCTTGAAGTTTTTCCATTAAATTTTACAAATTTTTCAGCGATTTCTTTAGAAACTTCTATCCCATCTATCATATAAACTATGTTTAAATTATAATAATTCTTTGTTGGATTAAATGTTATGATATAAGCTGGAGCTGAAGGATCATTAGAAAATTTTGAAAAAGTTTGAGATATAGCATTGTTTTCAAAAGGAACACTTACTCCGTCCACAGAAGCTAAAGAATAAAATCCATTTGCATTAAAAGTAATAGTCGTGTTTGTTGTCATAGGGACCTGTAATGTAACTTGACTATTAGTTGACATACTTTCTATTCCCGAACTTGAAACAGAAACAGTCGCCTTTCTGTTTTCTGCAACATTATCAAAAAATTTTCCTTCTTCACCGATTTGAACTTTTATATAAGTTAATAATCTATTAATATTTAGTGTTATATAATAATCTTCTACAGCTGGTTCTGGAGAAAAGGCATTTATTTCAAATGTAATTTTTTGATAAAACTTACTTTCTCCAACAGGGGTCTCTTCTTCTTCAATGATATTGTCGCAAACAAAACCATTTACCGATCTAGATAAGATAAAATAATCTTGCCCTACTGATGAAACAACAAAATCAAAAGATTCCCCAATTTTGGTAGTTATTGTTTTGCTTTCCCAATCTAAAGAAGTTTGGCTCGCCTCGTGATTAATTATAGTGGCACTGCTTAATCTATCCAAACCTGTTCCTTGAATAGATATTTCTTTCTGTTCTCTTCCGAACAATAAAACTATTTCTCCACCGTTATCAACGATGTTTTTAATTGTAATAGTGAAATTACTATCTGATTTTTCCACCTTAATTTCTATAGGAGTATATGCATCATAATATCCTCCATCTGTACCGATAATATAACTTTGACCGTCGCTATCCTTTCCGGTCGAATTAGGGTAATATGTATAAGCTCCAGTAGTCAAATTAGTAATCCCTGTTCCGTCCCAAGAACTTTTTGTAAGCAAGTTTGTTCCTAATCCTGCTAATTGGAATGTATAACCTGAATTTAATGAGAAATTGATAACAACATCTTGCCCAGCAATTATATTAGAAAGATCGCTATAATTTGAAGATTGACTAAGAACATCTGCACCAGAAACATTTAAATTTGAATAAGCATTGCTTGCAGAAGGATTTTTAAAAGAGCCACCTTCGTTAGTGTCTGCACCAACATATAATTTACCTGTCAAATTTTTTGGATCTGACCATTTTATATAAACGCAATCTCCGTTCTTTGCATAATAAGAAACATAATTCGCTCTATCAGTTGTATTAAGAAGAGTTTGCATTGAAGATTCACTATATAAAGTATTAGATTGATAACCAAGCCTTACAATTTCTTTTGTAGCAATTACGTTAGTCCAAGGATTGTCATAAGGAGTTTCAAAATTCACCGTTCTTGAGCCATAGCCATAATTGTAAGAAACATTGACTGTCGCTTGATTCCATGAAATGTTTACAATTCCACTATTTTCTAATGAAGGCGCAGAAAATGTTGCTTTGTAACCCGTTCTTAAAACATAAACTTGGCTTCCAACGGCAGATTCTCTAAGTAAAGGTGTTTGAGAAAAATATAAAGGATTATTTAAAGTAATAATACTTGAATATGTATCTTCAGAAACATTTGCAAAAGCTACTCTTACTTGTTGAGATTCTTCTTTATTTCCTGAAAAAATATAATTTCCATTTTGATAAAATCCTACACCAGTTCCCTCTATATCGCCACTAGTTGCAGCTACATTTGTATTGTAATAAACTGAATATCCTGTTTGTGGAGTTCCATTAAAAGATATTTTAGATTGCATATCTTCGACGGTAGTTAATCCTTCTTCGATACCATTTTTGCTTGAAGGATAAATTACTTTAGCCGAAGAAGCCGTATTACCAATAGATTTAAATCCATCTTGAAGTGAAACAATCATTTCATCAAAACAGTTTATAATTTCTCCCGAGCTTTGCAAACTTCCTGCAATATGTCCAATATTATTTGTTGAAGAATCTACTAATGAGGATACACCAAACGCCCCTTCTACAGTTAAATCAACAATAGAACCAGTAACGGCACCAAACAAACCAATATCGTTGCCAGAAATTATGGATGCCTGAGAAATCACAACATTTGAAATTTTATATCCATTACCGAAAAAAGTCCCTGAAAAAGGATGGGTTGTCGTTCCAATAGGAGTCCACAACTTCCCTCGCAAATTAATATCCTGAGCCAAATAAAAATAACCATTCGTATAAGATGAGTTTGTCCCTTGCGAAACTTCATATGCTACCTGCGCTAAATCCTCAGCACTATCAATAACCATACAAGTTTTACCAAAATGGTTTTCATTTGTAATTGAAGCCGCACCTAATACAATTTCATCAACCCAAGCTTCTGACTGATCAAAGTTAACAGAATTATCAGATAAAGATTCTTCTGCCTTAGAATTTAAATTAACCAATCCTAACATCAAAAAAACAACTCCCAAACTAAGAATTGCAAGAGCAAGAGTTGATAATTTTTTAATTATTTTCTTTGACATAATAAACTCCCTTTTTTCGACAATTTTATTTTGTTTTTTTATTTAAGTTTAATACATAGAATATTATATCTTTTTCATAAATTAAAATCAAACATTTTTTGATCTTTTACGACAAAAATATTTTTTATTTAATTTATAATAAAACATTTTTTCTTTACATAAAACAAGACTTTTTCAGTCTTATTTTTTTAAAAAAAATTATTTTTTAACATTTTTTTTGATTTTTTATTGTTTTTTTGATGATTTTTTATAATTTTTTACATTTTTTATAAAATTTTTTATATTTTCTAATTTTTTTTCAATTTTTGAATTAAAAAATTATCAAGAATAAGAGAAGCTTTTTTTCGTTTTTCATTTTTATAAAAAACCAAAAAAGCTTTTATCGCTTGACAATATCAGATTAAAAATTTATAATAAAAAACAAGTTTATGGAGAAAAAAATGAAAAATATTATATTAACTGGAGATCGTCCTACTGGCAATTTGCATTTAGGACATTATGTTGGAAGTTTAAAAACAAGAATTGAAATGCAAAATAACTTCGAATATGATAAATATTTTATAATGATAGCAGATACGCAAGCTTTAACAGATAATGCACATGATATCAATAAAATTCGCAACAATATTATTCAAGTTGCAATTGATTATTTATCAGCAGGCATTGATCCCAACAAAGTTTGCATATTCATTCAATCAATGGTTCCCGAACTTTTTGAATTAACTGCCTATTTTATGAATCTTGTAACAGTTTCAAGACTTCAAAGAAATCCAACTATTAAGGAAGAAATAAAACAAAGAGGCTTTTCAACATCTTTACCAATAGGTTTTTTAAATTATCCTGTATCTCAAGCAGCAGATATCCTAGCTTTTAACGCAAATGTTGTTCCCGTTGGCGAAGATCAATTACCTGTAATAGAAGTTACAAACGAAATAGTCAAATCTTTTAATAGTTCTTACTCTCAAATTTTTAACGAAGTAAAGCCTTTTGTCCCAAAATCTAAAGTTTGCGCAAGACTTCCGGGGCTTGACGGTAAAGTAAAAATGTCTAAATCTGCCGGAAACGCTATCTATTTGTGTGATGATGAAAAAACGGTAAAAGAAAAAATTATGTCTGCATATACAGATCCAACACATATAAAGGTCTCTGATCCCGGAAAAATAGAAGGAAATATAGTTTTTAGTTATCTTGATGCCTTTGCTAATGATGAACATTTTAAAAAATATTTGCCAGAATACAAAAATTTGGACGAACTAAAATCTCATTACAAAAGAGGTGGACTTGGAGATGTTAAAGTAAAACTATTCTTAAACAATATAATTAATGATTTGTTAACTCCAATAAGGAATAAAAGAAAAGAATTAGAACAAAATATTGATTCTGTTTACGAAATTTTATTTAATGGTAGCGAAAAAGCTAGTAAATTTGCTAAAGAAAATTTAAAAAATGTAAAAAAAGCAATGGGAATTAATTATAAAATTTTATAAAACAAAAAAATAAACTGAAAAATAAAAAATAAATAAAAAATAAAAGACAATTTAAATGTTATTGTCTTTTATTTTATTATGAAATAGTATTTTTTTATCTTTTTTATTTTATTTTTAAAAAAATATTAAAATTTTATATTATTTAATGAATTTTTTATAATTTTTAATATTTTTTAATAATTTTTAATTATTTTTTTAATTTTAAATATTTTTGCTTTTATTTTTTCATTTATATCAGTCGTTGTTAATATTGTTTGTGCTTTTTTAGTAAAATTTAGTAATTTATTCCTCCTATTTTCATCTAATTCACTAAAAACATCATCTAACAATAAAATTGGATATTGACCAATTCTGTTTTTATTGCATTCAAGTTCGGCTAACTTCAATGAAAGTGCAACAGTCCTTTGCTGACCTTGAGAGCCAAAAATTTTAACTTCTTTGTCATTTATAAAAAGATTTAAATCATCTCTATGAACTCCTACACTTGTAAAACCTAATTTATAATCTTTTTCAAAATTTTTTTGCAGAGCCTTAAGCATATTTTGTTTATAATTTTCTTTAAAATCGCTTTTATACTCAATTTTTAATATTTCTTTGTTATTAGAAAGATATTCGTGAGCTTTTTCGGCAAAAGGAGTTAATTCTTCTACAAACTTTTTTCTTTCTAAGAATATTTTCTCTGCAATTTCGCATAAAGATCTATCCCAAATATCTATAGTCTCTCTTATAACATTAAGATCATGAGTAGATTTTAATAACTTATTTCTATTTGCCAAAACCTTGTCATAACGACTTAATAAATAAAAATATCTTTTATTTGTTTGTGAAATAGCAATATTTAAAAATTTTCTTCTATCATCAGGACTTTCTTTTACTAATTTTAATTCATTAGGAGAAAAAAATACAGCATTTGTTCTTCCTAATAATTCTCCAAGTTTATGCAAACACACTCCATCGACTAGTACAACTTTCTTCCCTTCCTTTTTAATAATAATTTCAATTTTAATATCTCTATAATTATTATCAAACAAAGCTTCTATTTTACCTATATCTGATCCCCATAAAATTAAATCTTTTTCTCTATTTGTTCTAAAGCTTTTTCCTATTACTGAATAAAAAATAGCCTCAAGAACATTAGTTTTCCCTTGAGCATTTTCTCCAACTAATACATTTAAATTGTCTTCAAATTCAAAAAAAGCATTTGAATAAGACCTTATATTTGTCAATTTTAAACTTTTTATTTTCATTTTTATTATTATAACACAATTTTAAAATTTTTCAAATTATAATTAAATTATTAATTTCATTTGTTATTTAAACAAAAAATTAATTAGTTTTTACTTGTTTTTCACTTAATTATATTAATTTTCTATATTTTTTCTTTAATTTTTTTTATTTTTGTGCTATTATTATTAAAAGAAGAAAATAAAAGGAAAATAAAAATGGGAAAAATTGTTGCTTTTGCAAATCAAAAAGGTGGAGTTGGAAAAACCACAACTTGTATTAACTTGGCCGCATACATTTGTGCAATGGAAAAAAAATGCCTAGTAGTAGATTTAGATCCTCAAGGAAATGCAACTAGTGGCTTGGGCATAGATAAAGACAGCGAGATGAAAACGGTATATGACTTAATATCTGGAGATTGTTCTGCTCAAGAAGTTATACAACATACATCTCTTGAAAATTTAGATGTTTTACCATCTACGGTTGATCTTGCAGGGGCTGAAATAGAAATGGTTCAAATGCCTCAGAGAGAAAAAATAATTAAACAAATCCTTGATCCATTAAGGGAAAGTTATGATTTCATAATGATTGACTGTCCGCCATCTTTAGGCTTAATCACTGTAAACGCTTTAACAGCATGTGATTCAGTTATTATTCCTATGCAATGTGAATTTTATCCATTAATGGGCATCACTCAACTTATGAATACTATTAGACTGATCAAATATCATCTAAATCCTTCTATAGATGTTGAAGGTGTTGTAATGACAATGAAAGACAAAAAGTCAAAATTAACAGCTCAAGTTAGTGATGAAATAATAAAGTTTTTTGGTAAAAAAGTTTTCTTTACATATATACCAAGAAATATTCGACTTGCAGAAGCTCCTAGTCATGGAGAACCGATTATGATATATGAGCCTAATTCTAAGGGCGCTGAAGCATATTTGTCATTAGCTGAAGAATTTTTAGATAGAAATAAAATCAAATACAAGCAAATTACTAAAGACACAAAAATAAAGTTAAGAGGAGATAAATAAATGGAAAAGAAAAAAGGCTTAGGCAGAGGGTTAGAATCTTTATTTGCTTTTTATGACAACGAGCAAGCAGAGACCAATGCTACAAAAAAGACTACTAATGAACAAATAAAAGGTGTTGATGAAATAGAATTAAGCAAGATAACACCTAATCCTAATCAGCCAAGAAAACACTTTGATGAAAGCGCCTTGCAAGAATTGGCAAATTCGATAAAGGTGCATGGTGTAATTCAACCATTAGTTGTTAATAAATTAGATAATGGCAACTACATGATAATTGCCGGAGAAAGAAGATGGAGAGCTTCCAAGATTGCTGGTTTAGAAAAAGTTCCTGTCGTTATTAAAAATTACACAGATAAACAAATAAAAGAAATTTCGATAATAGAAAATTTACAGCGCGAAGATTTAAATCCTATTGAAGCAGCACGTGCTATAAAACAATTAATGGAAGAATATAATTTGACGCAAGAAACAGTTGCTGAAAGAATTGGAAAGAGTCGTTCTAATATCGCTAATACCTTAAGACTATTATCATTATATCCAGAAGTAATAAAAATGGTAGAAGACGGAAGATTATCTAGCGGTCATGCAAAAACTTTAGTTTCAATTGATGATACAACAACACAAATTAAACTTGCTAAACAATCATGTGACGGAAAGATGTCTGTAAGAGATTTAGAAAAGGCAGTAAGAAATTATTTAAATCCATCAAAAACAAAACCTGCTAAAACAAATGAGCAATCTTTAGAACTAAAAGAATTAATTTCAGATATGCAAAGAGTTTTCTCTACAAAAGTATCAGCTATAGGAAATGATAATAAAGGAAGAATTTATATTGACTATTATTCTAGAGATGATTTAGATAGGTTATCAGACTTAATAGAACTTTTAAAGAAAAAAGAAATAACATTAGGTGATTTAAGAAATTACAACAAAAGACATCCTCAATAAATTATAAACACGTTTTAAGATTTAAAGCGTGTTTTTTTATTAGCACTAACAATTTTTTATAATAAAAAACTAAAAATGTTTCACGTGAAACATTCCGTTCGGTAATAAAAATAAGAAAATGATTGTTTGCTTAATCAACTTGTGTTAAAACATTTTTAAACACAGAAAATTTTAAAAATTGTTTCACGTGGAACATTTTAAAATACTAATATAGGTTACAGACTTCGTTTTAAATCAAATTTTTCTCTTTTTTTAATAAACAATAATAGTTTAACAAAAATCAAAACAAGAATATTATATTAATTTGTGCTAAATATTAAAATCATCAAATCTACGCATAGGTAATTTTATATACAAATATCTTCTATCGTTCACATTCGTTCTTTCGCATAAATACAATTTAATTGGTTATAAAACAAAATCTCTTTTAAAATTTACCATTTATATTTGTTAAACATCTAACGATTTGATAATCATCTTTTATAAGTAATTTTTATCGTTTTGTTTTGTGTTATTTGCAATTTATGGTATAATATTAACGGAGGTAAACATGAAAAACTTGAAAGGTTCAAAAACAGAAAAAAATTTAATGGAAGCTTTCGCTGGAGAAAGCCAAGCAAGAAACAAATATACTTATTATGCATCTGTAGCCAAAAAAGAAGGTTACGAGCAAATTGCTGCAATTTTTGAAGAAACCGCAAACAATGAAAAAGAACATGCAAAAATGTGGTTTAAAGAATTACACGGAGGAGCTGTCCCCGGAACAATAGAAAATCTAGCCGATGCTGCTCAAGGTGAAAACGGCGAATGGACAGAAATGTATAAAAGAATGGCAAAAGAAGCTAGAGAAGAAGGATTTGAAGAAATAGCTAAAAAATTCGAAGGCGTTGCTGCAATTGAAAAAAGACACGAAGAAAGATATAATGAATTGTTAAAAAATGTTAAAAACAATACCGTATTTAAAAAGACAAAGAAAAAAGTTTGGATTTGCAGAAACTGTGGTCATGTATATGTTGGAAATGAACCACCAAAAGTATGCCCGGTATGTAACCATCCTCAAGCTTATTTCCAAATTTTAACTGAAGAATTTTAAAAAATATTGTTTATTAACAATTTAAAAATACGACTTTTTTAAGTCGTATTTTTTATTGTCTTTTGTTAAGTAAAATATCATATCTATTTTAAATACATTTCATAAAAAATTGATAAAGCTATTTAGTTATTTTTTTATTTAAAATTTGTCAATTCTTTTTATGTAAATAAATAGTTATTATTGTCGAAAATGTGATAAATGCTTTATTTTTAAAGACTATAAACATTAAAAAATAATTAAAACATATGTAGCTATTTGCATATATTGTTTTATTATTCGACACAAAATTTTCTTTTTAGTCAAAAATCTTCTTTGTAATTATAAGCTTTTATTATAAAATGTATTCGTGTCATAAAAGGAGAAAATAATGAAATCAGATTTATTAAAAGCATTAGCTTTAAAAGCAAAAAACAGACTAATTAATAGAAACAATAGAAGTTATAATAATGAAACAACTGAAATAAAAATTATTTCAGCAGATGATAAGGACTTTGAACAAAAAGTTAGATCTTTGTTACAAAACGAAGAATTTAATTTAAGTCCAATGAAATTTTTAATGGATGAAAATAAATTAATGAAATTAGATTCAATAGGAAGAGAAAGATATCTCTTTGAAACTATTGATAAGTTTAATAAAGTAAAAAATCAAATTGAAAAAGATAATATTATTTGTTAAGTTATTTTTTAATAACTTTTGTTATTTTAAATTTATCAAAAATAGTTTTCTTTTTTGTTTTTTTATGTTATAATTCAATTATGGAAAATACAATAGTCGCAATCTCAACGCCTTTAGGTAGAGGTGCTATCAGCATTATAAGAATGAGCGGAGAAAGATCTTTAGATATTGCTAAAAAAGTTTTTTCTTCTTCGAAACTAGATTATAAAAACATAGAACCAAATAAATTGTATTTGGGTTCCTTTTTTTTGAATCAACAAACCAAAGAAAAATGCTTTTTAGTTTATTTTAAAGGTCCCAATTCTTTCACTGGTGAAGACATGATAGAATTTCAAGTTCATGGCGGAGTTTTGTTATCTCAAAAAATATTAAATATTTTAATAAATAATGGTGCTAAATTGGCAAATCCAGGCGAATTTTCTGAAAGAGCTTTTGAAAACGGAAAAATATCTTTGGATGAAGCCGAAGCTATTATAGGAGAAATTAACGCAGAAAGCGAAGGTGAATTAATAGCAAACTTAAATCTTGCACAAGGCAAACTTAAACTAAAAATAACAAAAATGCAGGATAATTTAACTTCTTTAATTGCTCAAATTGAAGCAACTTTGGATTATCCAGAAGAAGATTTTGAGAAATCTGCTAAAGAAAACATATTTAATCAAATCTATAATATAAAAAATGATTTATTAAACATTATTAATCAAGAAGAAAGTTTAAAATATGTAAACAAAGGGGTTAATATAGCTATTATAGGGGCGCCTAATGTTGGCAAAAGTTCTTTGTTAAATGCGTTAGTAGGGCAAGATAAAGCTATTGTTACTGATATTGCTGGAACAACAAGAGATATTATCAACGAACAAATAATTTATAAAGGTATTAAATTTAACTTTATTGACACTGCAGGCATTAGAGAATCAAATGATGTTGTAGAAAAAATAGGAATTGAAAGAAGTCAAAAAAGCATTGAGAATGCTGATATTGTGCTTTGTGTATTAGATGGCTCTAGTCCTTTAAACAGTTATGATGAAGATATTATCAAAAAAATAAAAGACTATAAACATATTATCGTAATAAACAAATCAGATTGTCCTAGAAAATTACAAACATTTAAAAATGAAATTGTTATTTCTGCAAAAGAAGAAATAGGTATCGAAAAACTTAAACAGTCAATTTTTGATTTAATTATTTCAAAAAATATAGATTTAAATAAATTAATGATAGTAAACGAAAGACAATCTTCTATATTAAAAGAAAGTTATCAATTATGTAAAAAAATAATTGAAGATAAGCAACAAAGTATGGATATTATAGCAATGCAAATTAAAAACTTATGGAATTGTTTAGGAAAAATAACAGGACAATGTGAAAACGAAAACATAATAAATTTAATATTTTCTAAATTTTGCTTAGGTAAATAATTTTTTAAAAAGATCAAATACTCTAAATTAGCAGTAACAATTTATTAAAATGTATGTTATTTATTTTTAAAATATGCTATATTATTAAATATGCAAAGGAGTTATAATGGATAATTTAAAAAAATTAATTGAAAGTTTTTCTTTTAGAATTAAATCGATTTTTACGTTTAATAATACTTTTTGGAATAACATATTACAATTTTTACTTTTATTAATATTTGGAATTCCTTTTTTATTTGTTGAAATTATAGGTTTTATATTTTCATTGTTTAGTTATCTTCCTTTTATAGGAATTATATTTAATTTTACAGTTTGTCTAATTTGTGATATTTTATCTTCTGTTCTTTTTTACCTAATAATGCTTCCTAATAGATCAAAATTAATTTCAATTGAAAATAAAAAATATAAACATAGATTAAATTTAACAGAGTCTGATTATCAAGATATCAATAATGCTATATCTCTATGTATGGGAGAAGTTAATGAAGAAATTCAAACAGTTTTAGAAAAATATAAAGACAAATTATTTTTAGGAACTATCTCAGGTTTCGAAGCACATTCATTGCAAAATATTTTTGTTAATATTTCCAGCATTTTAAGAGATCCTTTTTTAATATCAAAATTAGAAGTAGCAATTAAAATATTAGATAAAAATATTTATGTGAATTAATAAAAAAAGATGGAGGTCTTATGGAACCTCCATCTTTTTATTAAATATTTGGTTATAGTAAGATTTTATTCATCTCCTTTAGGAAATATTATTACTTGTCTTTTTGGTTCAGATCCTTTACTTAATGTTGTAACTCTATTATCATCTTGAAGGGCAGTGTGTATTATTCTTCTATCGCTTGGATTCATAGGGTCGAGTTTAATAAATCTTCCCGTTTTAGCTACTTTGTTCGCAAGTCTTTTTGCCGTTTGAGTTAAACTTTCAACTCTTTTTTCTCTAAATGATCCAATGTCTAATAAAATCTTTTTATCTTTTACTGATGTAATTTGTTTTATTAGAGTATTTAAAGCATAATATCCTTCACCACGATGTCCTATAACATCTCCTAAATCATCTCCATTAACCATATATGTTATATACTTTTCATCTTCCAAAGTATTTATTTCAACATCTTTTCCAAGTATATTGAATAAATCTTTTAAAAAATCTTCAGGATTACAATTTTTTATTATTTTTTCTTCTTGCTTTATCTCTTTTTTCTCGTTTTTTTCTTCTTGTTTTATTTCTTTCTTTAATTCTTTTTCTTTTTCCTTAGTTTCTTTTTTTAGAGCTTTTTCTAAATCTTCTTTTATCTCTTCCTCTTTTTGCTCTTGTTTTTCTTCTTCAACAAATTTTTTGTGTTTTTCATATTTTGGAAGAGCATCTTCGCTTATAGAAACAAGTACCTTTGCTTTTTTAAAAATTCCACCTTCGCTCAATATCTTTATATCAACATCTTCTCTAGGAGCTTTCAATTCTAAAAGTGCATTTTCTATAGCTTTTTCTATTGTTTTTCCTACTCCTTCAACACTTATCATATATCCCTCCAATATTAAAACTTTCTTGTGTAATCAATTTCTATTTTTTGATCTTCTTTTTTCTCTTTATTTTTGTTAATAGCGTTTAAAATTAAGTTTTGCAATGGAATTGTTATTGCTGTTACAATTTGACCAATTAGCATATAAATTGCAAAAACACTGTTATAAAATAGTGCAAATATTCCAAAAATTAAAGGTAAAATAATTAACAACCATTTATTTTGTTTTGTCTGTGTGTTTTTATTTTTACCACTTTTAGAAGAAATAAATATTGTTAAAATACTTGCTAAAATACATAAAATTGGCAATATAAAATATCCATTTGTTCTGCTTTTATTTGCTTGTAATGTTGGCATAAAAGCATTATATATAGTTTCTTCACCTTCTTCAACATTTGAACTTCCTATTTGTGAAACATAAGAATTATAACTAACTATTGATTGATTAAAAGGTGAATCCGAAATCCAGATATTTTCTATCCAAAGGAAAGATTCTTTGTTTAATTCATATTGCTTAGCTATTAAGCTTGCAGAAGATTCTGTTACTGCATCTTTTAAAGTAAGTTTTAATGTTTCTTCACTACCTTCTATTGTCTCTTCAGATAAAATAATATTATTAAACTCATCTAATAAATTATTTAAATAAAAATTAGTTGATTTTGTAACAGTTTTTATTTCTCCATCAATTTCTTCTTCAGTCGTATATGAAAAATCTTTTTTATATTCATATCTATCTATTTCGTTTTCTCCATTATAAAGAACAATTTCGTTTGTTTCTAAATCTATTTTATATTTTATGTTTTCATAATTTTTAAAAATTTCTGTTGAATTGTTATCAATATAATGTTTAGTAACATTTAAACAATTTGCATAAGTATATTTTATAGAATCATAACTTTCGCTTATTTTATAAGCTCCCATTGTATTTAATCCAGAAAACAATGTAAAGAATATGGTAAGATTTAAAGCCATAATCAATAACATTATAAAGCAACTACCCATGCTTTTGCTGTTATATTTTTTATAAACTTCGTTTTGCTTTTGTTTTAAAGTTACAGGATCTTTTGCATATTTCTTATTTATAATGTCAAGTTCAGGTTGCATTTTTGCTTGAACAGCTGACATTTTTTGTTGATTTCTTCTGTTAAACATATCTATAGGTGTCCACAGAAGTTTTATAACAACTGTTAAAAATATTACTGCTAAAACATAATTGTTTGTAACATTTTCAAACGCTTTTATAATTGTTATCCAAAAACCAGATGGCTCAGCTACAGACAAAAATAAACTTAAATTAGCCATTTTTGTTCTCCTTTAATATTTATAGGAACTGGGTCATAACCACAATTTTTATTCCAGGGAACACATCTAAAAATTCTTTTAACTCCATAAAAAGAGCCTTTTATAACTCCAAAACTATCAATACAATTTAAAAAATAATTTGAACAAGTTGGAGTAAATCTACATTGATGTGGTAAAAGGGGAGATAAACAGTATTTATAAAAATAAACAGGACTTTTTATAATTTCTTTAAAAATGTTTTTCAATTTTTTCCTCTTTATAAAATTTATCAAACAAAGATATTATTTGATTTGATAATTCATGAAATTCTAAATTACTTGCACCATCTCTTGCTAAAATAACAAAATTATATTTGTTTACAGGAAGATGATTTGTTTTTACAATATTTTTTAATCTTCTTTTTAATTTATTTCTTTTACAAGCTTTACCTTGTTTTTTTGAAACAGAATATCCAATTTTATAATTATCAAATTTACTTTCAATAAAATATAATGTAAAATTATCTGTTGATTTTCTTTTACCTTTTTTATAAATATAATTAAATTGTTTATCTTTTTTTAATCTATGGTCAGACTTAATCTTTGATTTATGCAGAAAGTTTTTTTCTTCCACGATTTCTTCTTCTTTTTAAAACATTTCTTCCGCTCTTAGTTTGCATTCTTTTTCTAAAGCCATGAACTTTATTTCTTTGTCTTTTCTTAGGTTGATATGTTCTTTTCATAAATGCCTCCTTTTTAATTAGTAACTACCTTATTATAAAGAATAAATTGCAATTTGTCAATTATAATATTGCTTTTTTATTTTAACATTTTTTTCAATACAAATAATTTGTCATATATTGTTTTATTTTTTGCATTAATTATTTTTTGTTTGAACTTCCCCAGCCTTTATTTCCTCTTTCAGATGGAATTGTTAATAACTTTTCTAAAGGGATTTCTTTTACTTTTATTTTTTCTACTTTATGTATAATTCCTTGTGCTATTGCTTTTTCAGTATTATAAATAATACTTTCTTTTTTTATTTTTGGATATTTGCTCAAAAGTTCTTCTTCTTTTAAATTTGAAATGTATAAATCTTTACAAGTAGAATTCAATATAGCTATTTTTATTTCACCTCTATAACCACTATCTAAAATGCCTGCACTTCTTTTAATCCCCTTTGTGCCAGTTGAAGATCTTTCTTCAATTTGCATATAGTATTTTTTATTGCAAGCCCAAGCAATACCTGTTGGAATTAATTTTGTTTCCCCTTGTTTTAAATAAATAAAATCTTCATCAAAACAAGCAAAAATATCATACCCAGCATCTTCATCTTTTTTATTCGGAATTTTTGCATTTTCTTTCATTTTTGCAAAATAAACAATAT
Source organism: uncultured Clostridia bacterium (assembly GCA_944349375.1). Taxonomy (GTDB): domain Bacteria; phylum Bacillota; class Clostridia; order Christensenellales; family UBA1242; genus Caccovivens. Next base: position 82,285 of record CALVMV010000004.1, on the reverse strand, counting down.
TTTTATTAAATAAATTTTTCATTTTTTTCTCCTTATTTTTATAAAAAAGACTGTGTTTAAAAGCACAGTCTTCATTTTTTTAACCAATAACTCTTACTGGCAAAATTAAATACAAGAATTCATCTTCTTCTGTAGGAACAATAACACATGGTGAAGAAGGTTGATTAAAACAAATTTTTACAAATTCATTTGTATTTACTCTTAAGCTTTCAAGAAAATATCTTGGGTTAAAAGAAATAATTAAATCTTTTCCAGAAACAGTTGCAGGTATATTTTCTTTTATATTTCCTAAATCACTATTTGAAGTTATGCAAATATTATTTTCTTTTATTTCAAATTTAACAAAATTATTTTGAGATGTTTTTGATAACAATGTAGCTCTTTCCAGTGATTCTTCAAATTGTTCTTTGTTAATAATTACAAAAGTTTCATAATTCATAGGAATTATTTGTTTATAATTAATGTAATCTCCTTCTAATAAGCGAGATGTTACTTTAGTATCTCCCAAATCAACCATTATTGTATAAGTGTCGATATAAATATTAATCATATCATCACTATCGTCAATAAGTTTTGATAATTCACTTAAACTTCTAGCTGGAACAACTATTGATTTTTTTATTTTAGATACAATATTTTTCTTTACTCTTGCAAGTCTATATCCATCTAGAGCAACTGTATTTAATTCATTATTGTTAATATCAAATAAAACACCTTTAAGGATAGGTCTTGAATCATCAATAGCAACTGAAAAAATAGATTTGTTTACACATGTTTTAAAATCCTTTTTGCTTATTCCAAAAAATTCTTCAGTTTCAATTTTTTTAAAACCTGGATACTCAATCGGATTATAACATTGAATCATACTTTGGCTATCTTCGTATTTTATTACCAATTGATTTTTTTCATTTAAAGATAGTTCTATTTCAGAATTAGTTAACTTCTTTACGAACTCTGTTATAAATCTTCCAGGAACAACAGTTTCTCCTTCTATCTTTACATCTGCTTTAATTTTCTTTTCTATAGAGAGTTCACTATCAGTTGCACTCATAGTTAAAGTTCCATCTTCAGCAATAATTTTTATTCCTTCTAAGATAGGGTTTGTAGTCTTGTTTGAAATAGCTTTACTTACTCTTAAGAAAGCTTCTGAAAGATCTAAACCTTGACAATTAACTAACATAAATTAATCTCCTTAACAAGATTAATTTTAACACATTTAAAACTTTTTATCAACATTTTTTAGCGATTTTTTAAAATATTTTTTCGCCTTATTTTCTCGCCATTTTTTAGATATCTTATTTATTATTTTTTTGATTAAATAATAATAATTTTAATAAGCAATGTTTAAATGTGGATAACTTTTTTGTGATACTATATATAGTATGTTTTTTGTCGAAAAAATTTTTTTTGTAGATTATTTAGATTGTTTTAATGTGGACAAGTTGTGGATATAATTTTCAAGTTATCCACTTGTTAACATCTTCTTTATTTCGCTAACAAAGGACTGAATTTTATGAGAAGTTTTTAGTCCATCAGATATTTTATCTCTTGAGTGCATAATAGTTGTGTGATCTCTGCCACCAAACAATTTTCCTATAGAAACAAGAGGTATTTCCAGTATTTCACTTATAAGATAAATAGCTATCATTCTTGGTTCAACAACTTCTTTTGATTTCTTTTTACCAACTATATCTTCTTTAGATATATCAAAATATTGACACACTGTAGATATGATTTGTTCTGGTGTTAAGCCTTCATTTTTTTCTTCTTCTATTTGTCCGTTAAAAGCTTCTCTTGCTTCATCCATAGAAGCAGAGCGTTTGCCTATTAAAGTAGCCAAAAAATAAACTTTTGAAAGCATACCTTCAAGTTCTCTTATATTTGTATTTATATTTTCAGCAATATAATCAATTACATCATCATCAATAACATATTTTTCTAATTGACATTTTTTTCTTAAAATAGCAATTCGTGTTTCTAAATCTGGAGATTGTATATCTTGAATAAGTCCACAAGTAAATCTAGAGCGCAATCTATCTGCAAGGGTTTCAATATCTTTTGGTGGACGGTCAGAAGAAATTATAATTTGTTTATTATTTTGGAATAATTCATTAAAAGTATGGAAAAATTCTTCTTGAGTAGAAGTCTTTTTAGAAATAAATTGTATATCATCAACCATTAAAACATCTAAATTTCTGTATTTTGTTCTAAACTCTAAAATAGCTTTATTTTTTGTGTTTGAACCTAAACTTTCAATATAATCATTTGCAAATTGTTCACAAGTAACATACATTACTTTTAAATTTGGATTAAATTCATGCAAATAATTGCCAATTGCGTGCAAAAGGTGAGTTTTTCCAAGCCCTACACCACCATAAATAAACAAAGGATTAAATTTTTCTCCTGGATGCTCAGCAACTGCTCTGGCAGCAGCATAAACAAATTGATTGCTTTTTCCTACAACAAAGTTATCAAAAGTGTATTTTGAATTGAAAGGATTTTTTGAAACTTCTACCTCTTTTTGAATGTTTTTTTCACCAAATTTTTTTATATATTCAATTTCTTCATTTGGATCTAAAATTTCAATTTCAATTGATTGACCAAAAATATCAGTTATTGCGTTTGATAACTTTTCAAAATAATTTCTCATAATCTGGTTTTTTGCAGATGTAGAGTTTGTAGAAATAACAATTTTTTTATTTTCTTCAGAATAATCTAAAACTTTTAATGGTTTGAACCACATTATAAAAGAAACATTTGAAACATTAAGTTCAAGTTTATCTAAAACTGCTTGCCATAAAGATGTTAAGTCTTGCATATTTTTCCCCTTTGAAAAGATTATAAGATTTTTATTAATTTTTGTCAACCTATATTGACTTTAGTGTAAAGGTTGAGTTTTTGGTAAATTTTTCCCTCTAGGATATATTAAAGGTGAGTTTTTTATTTTTTCTATAACTAAGATTTTTCTATCTGATTCAATTTCTTTGATTTGAAAATCATTGCAAGATTTAATTTTTCCACCCAATATGTTTATAGCTTTTTTACCAGAAACTAGTTCTTCTTCAAGTTTTTGAGATTTATACATCAAAACAAAACCTTTAACTTTTACTAAAGGCAGAAGGTATTCACTTAAAGTTGATACTTGAGCGACAGCTCTAGAAAGGGCATAATCAAATTTTTCTCTGTTTGTTTTAGCAAAATCTTCAACTCTAAAATGAATTGCTTTTATATCTTTTAGATTTAATTTTAAAATTAATTGATTTAAAAATTTAACCCTTTTATTTAAAGAGTCCAATAAAGTTATTTTCAAGTCAGGTCTTATAATTTTTAAAGGAACACCAGGAAAGCCAGCACCAGAGCCAACATCTATAACAGTTGAATCTTTTTTAAGATAAAGATAGGGCAAACAACTATCTAAAAAATGTTTAAAAACTACATCTTCAAAACCTGTTATTGCTGTTAGATTATATTTTTCATTTTCTTCAATTAAAAAATTATAATATAACAAAAACTTATCAACTTGTTCTTTTGACAAGTTAATATTGTATTTATTAAAGATATCAGATATAAAATTTTCATTATTTATCATAGTGTGTTTTCAAACCTTTTATATATCATAAAATTTTTGTAAACCAAAATTATTTGTTATCAATATTTTCTTTGCTAAATTTTTTTACCAAAACACTTAATACTGCAATGTCAGCAGGGGATACACCAGAAACTCTTGATGCCTGTCCAATGTTTAAAGGTTTTATTTGTTCTAGTTTTTCAACAGCTTCTATTCTTAAACCATGATATTTTCTATAATCAAAATTTTCAGGTATTATAATCTTTTCGTTCTTTTTAAATTTTTCTATCTCTTCTTCCTGTTGTTTTAAATAACCTTCATATTTAACCATTATGTTCATTTCATTGATTATTTCATAGTCGAAATTTTCAAAAATTTTAAAACGATTATTAATCTTAAAAGCATCAATATTGCTTCTTTTAAGCATATCTTTTACAGTAACACTTTCTTTAGGAGGATTTTCTCCATTTTCAATATAGAAATCTTTAATTTCTGATAATTTATATTTTGTATTTAAAAGGTTAAAAATTTCTGATAATTTTTCTTTTTTGTCGTTATAAATTTTCCACCTTTCATCTGAAACTAAACCTACTTTTCTTCCAATTTCAGTTAGTCTTAAATCTGCGTTATCAGATCTTAAAAACAATCTATATTCAGCTCTAGAAGTCATCATTCTGTAAGGCTCATTTGTCCCTTTAGTTACAATATCATCAATTAAAACTCCGATATAGCCATCACTTCTTTTTAAAACTAATTGTTCTTTATTTTGCAAATATAGGCTTGCGTTTATACCAGCAATAATTCCTTGTGCCGCCGCCTCTTCATAACCAGAAGTTCCATTTATCTGACCTGCAAAAAATAGCCCTTTATGATTTTTCAATTCAAGGGTAGGCAAAAGTTGTGTTGGTTCAATACAATCGTATTCTATAGCATAACTATCTCTCATTATTTCGGCGTTTTCTAGTCCTTTTACCGAATGTATCATTTTTTCTTGAACATCAACAGGCATAGAAGTTGAAAAGCCTTGAATATAAATTTCATTTGTTGAAAGACTTTCAGGTTCTAAGAAAAGTTGGTGTCTTTCTTTGTCAGCAAATCTAACAATTTTTGTTTCAATAGAAGGACAATATCTCGGACCAACCCCTTTAATAAGTCCAGAAAATACTGGAGCTTTATCTAAGTTCTCTTTTATGATATCGTGAGTGTTTTGGTTTGTATATGTCAAATAACAAACAGCTTTATTGTTTGGTTTCGACTTTGTCATAAAAGAAAAATTCTGTATATTATCTTCTCCACATTGAACTTCAAGTTTTGAAAAATCCACACTTCTTCCATTTACCCTGGCAGGAGTGCCTGTTTTAAATCTCAATAATTTTATTCCAAGATTTTTTAAACTGTCAGATAATTTTTCTGCATTAGAAAAACCGTTAGGACCAACTTCTTTAGTATAATCTCCAATTATGATTCTACTCTTTAAATATACTCCTGTTGCAAAAACAATTACTTTAGCATTAACATCTTTACCAACAGCAAGTTTTACAGTTTTTGTTCCATCATTGTTTTCTATAATCTCAACAGCTTCGCCTTGTCTTAAAAACAAGTTTTCGGTGTTTTCAAGAGTTTTTTTCATTTGGTTGTGATATTCAATTTTGTCGGCTTGAGCTCTTAAACTTTGAACTGCTGGGCCCTTGCCTTGATTTAACATTCGCAGTTGTATTAATGTTTTATCTGTATTAATACCCATTTCTCCACCAAGAGCATCAATTTCACAAACTAATTGACCTTTTGCAGTTCCCCCAATTGAAGGATTGCATGCTAAAAAAGCCACTGAATCTAAATTCAGTGATAATAACAATGTTTTGTTTCCAGTTCGTGCTAAAGCCAAAGCGGCTTCACAGCCAGCATGTCCAGCACCAATTACAATAGCATCAAAGTCTTTCATAAATCTTTTTTATTATATAACATTTATTTTATTTTTTCAATAAAAAAGACTTCTCTTTTACAATTAATTTAGTTTTTCTAAAATAGTTTTTTGACTTTTAAGTAATTTTTCTTTTTTATCTTCTTCTATGTTTTCTTCCACTGTTTCTATTTCTTTTTCTTCTTCTTTATCTAATTCTATTTCTTGTTCTTCAAAATTTATTGACATAAGGTAGTCATACAACTTATCAAAAGTGTTTTCTCCAAAATCTAAGTAAAAACATCTCCCTTCGTAAATGCCTTGTTGCCCTCTTATCAAATTTATTCCGTAGCAGTTTTGTTCAACTTTAAAAAGCAAACTATCAAAAGGCATTCCGTTTATTTCAAATGTTTTGTGATAAGTTAACTCAATCCATAATCCTTTTTTCATTTCTTCTTTGGTTAAACTATCTATGCTTACCCCATAAGCTGGCATACTTATAGAATCTTTTATTGTTTCGGTAAAAAGATTATCAATTGTTTCTATTTCTTCTTTAGAAAGTTCTATTTCAATTCCTTCTTTATAAAAAGTTATCATTTCAGCCTCGCTAACTAAATTTACCATAGAAATAGAGTGAAAACAAAACAATATAGGTAATATGAAGAAAAAACTAAAAATACGGTGCATAAAAAAAACTCCTTTTTCTTATTTTGAGAAAAGGAGTTATTTTTATTCATCATAATTGATTAGATTTATCAGATATTTGATTAATAAACTTTTCAAACTCTTTATTGTTAGGGTTGTGGTTAGGTAAATTTAACCAATAACCATCTTTTTCATTTCCAAGTAGCAGTCCAGCATAATAGAAATTATCTAAAACTTCATTTAAAATAGTTTCAATATTCTCTTTGGACAAACGAATTTTTCTTTTTTCAAAAACTTTTTGTATTTTAGGAACCAAATATTCAAAAGTAAAGCCATTTGGAGCACTAAACAAGATTTGATTTATCACTTTTTTAGATTTTTCAATAGCTGTAGTAACTTTCATATATTTCCCTCCTCTAAACAAATTATAACATAAAAAGAAAATATTTTCAATATCAAAGTTATTAGGCAAAAAATATATATTTATATGGTTATAAATTATAAAAGAGAAGAAGCAGTTTTATATGCAAAAAAATGGGCATTAAGTTCAAATCCAAATTTTTATCATTTTGGTGGAATAGGGGGCGATTGCACAAATTTTGTATCACAATGTCTTTTAGCAGGTGGGGCTAAAATGAACTTTTCTTATAATGGCTGGTTTTATATAAATTCATATAATCGTTCACCAAGTTGGACGGCGGTAAATTTCTTTCAAAACTTTTTATTTAGAGATAAAGAAATTGGACCTTTTGGAAGAATCGAAAAATTAGAAAGTTTAGAGATTGGAGATTTAATTTTTTTACAACAAAATCCAATCAGGTTTAATCATTCTCTTATAATTTCTAAAATTGAAGGAAAAGAAATTTTCGTTTGTGCTCATTCAGATGATTCATTAGATAGACCTTTTTCAAGTTATAAGTTTTTAAAAACACAGGGATTTCATATTGAAGGAATTAGAATATAAAAACAATTAAATAACATATGTTTTCATTTGACTTTTGTCTATTGCGAATTGTATAATTTTCTTGTATTGGAGGAGTTATGAAAACAACTGAAAAAGTGATAAAAGAAACAAAAGAATGGGACTCTTTTAAAGGAGATTTATGGAAAAAAGAAATTAATGTTTCTGACTTTATTGATAACAATTATAAAGAATATAAAGGTGATGAATCCTTTTTAGCAGGCAAAAGCAAAAAGACTGCAAAAGTTTGGAATAAATGTGAAAAGCTTTTACTGGAGGAAATCAAAAAAGGTTTATTAGATGTAGATACTAAACATGTATCAGGAATTGATAATTTTGATGCAGGATACATAGATAAAAAGAACGAAGTTGTAGTAGGTCTTCAAACAGATGCCCCACTTAAAAGAATTGTCAACCCTTTTGGTGGATTAAGAATGGTTGAACAATCACTTAAAGCTTATGGAAGAAAGTTTGATGAAAATCTAGAAAGTGTTTTTGCAACAGGGATAAGAAAAACTCATAATGATGGAGTGTTTGATGCTTATACACCAGATATAAGAAAAGCAAGAAGCGCAGGGCTTATTACAGGTCTTCCAGATGCTTATGGCAGGGGAAGAATAATAGGAGATTATAGGAGAGTTGCTTTATACGGGATTGATAGACTTATTGAAGAAAAACAAAAAGACCTTGTAAGCAAAGAAATGTTAAATATCAAAGATGAAGAAATAATTAGATTACGAGAAGAAGTTAATGAGCAAATAAAAGCCCTTAATAAAATTAAAAATATGGCTTTGAAATATGGATTTGATATTTCTAAACCAGCGACAAATGCACAAGAAGCATTCCAATGGACATATTTCGGATATCTCGCTGCTGTAAAAGAAAACAATGGTGCTGCAATGAGCTTAGGCAGAGTTTCTACTTTCTTAGATATTTATCTTGAAAGAGATTTCAAAAAAGGTTTAATGACCGAAGAAAAAGCACAAGAACTTGTTGACCAATTTACTATCAAGTTAAGACTTGTTAGACATTTAAGAACTCCAGAATATGATGAAATTTTTGCTGGAGATCCTACATGGGTAACAGAAAGTATTGGTGGTATGCTTGATGAAAAGAGAAGTTTGGTTACCAAAAATAGCTTTAGATTTTTGCATTGTTTAATAAATTTAGATCCATCGCCAGAACCAAACTTGACTGTTTTGTGGTCAAACAAGCTACCTCTTAACTTTAAAAAATATTGTGCAAATATTTCAATTTTAACAGATAGTATTCAATATGAAAATGATGATGTAATGCGTCCAATTTATGGACATGATTATGCTATCGCTTGTTGCGTATCAGCTATGAAAGTTGGAAAGCAAATGCAATTTTTTGGTGCAAGATGTAACCTTGCGAAGAGTTTGCTTTATTCAATCAATGAAGGAAAAGATGAAAAAAGTGGAAAAACAGTTGTTGACGGAGTAAAGCCTTTAACAGAAAAAGTTTTAAAATTTGAAAAAGTAAAAAAATCGTATTTCGACATACTTGAAAAGGTTGCAAAAACTTATGTTGATGCTATGAATATAATTCACTATATGCACGATAAATATGCTTATGAAGCTGGACAAATGGCGCTCCATGATACGCACATTGAAAGATTAATGGCTTTTGGGGTTGCAGGTCTTTCTGTTGCGACAGATTCTTTGTCAGCAATTAAATATGCAAAGGTAACTCCTATAAGAAACGAACAAGGAATTGCAATAGATTTTAAAATAGAAGGGGATTTCCCTAAGTATGGAAATGATGATGATAGAGTAGATGAAATTGCAGTTGAAATTGTTAAACATTTCATTTCTTGTTTAAAGAAAAATAAACTTTACAGAAATGCAATACATACTTTATCGGCATTAACAATAACTTCAAATGTTATGTATGGAAAGAAAACAGGAAATACTCCAGATGGAAGAAAGGCTGGTTGTCCTTTTGCACCAGGAGCAAATCCCATGCACGGTCGTGATAATTCAGGAGCTTTGGCTTCTCTAAATTCTGTTGCAAAAATACCTTACTGTGATTGTTGTCAAGATGGAGTATCAAATACTTTCTCTATTATTCCAAATGCTTTAGGGAATAATGAAAAAGACAGAATAAAAAACCTTGTAGGTATTTTAGATGGATATTTTAAACAGGGAGCACAACACATAAATGTTAATGTATTGAACAGGGAAAAGTTAATAGATGCAATGAACAACCCTGATAAATATCCAACATTGACAATAAGAGTTTCTGGTTACGCAGTGAACTTTAATAAACTTTCTAGAGCTCACCAAGAAGAAGTAATAGCAAGAACATTCCATGAAAGAATAGGTTGTTAATAGAGATGTTATCTAAAAAATTTTATAACGAATTAAGCAAGCGTAAGGTATTTCTATTTGATTTTGATGGAACCTTATTAAACTCAGAGAAGTACCATATGAAAGCACATTCGTTTGTACTTAGCAAAATTTTAAACAAAAAATATAAGATGAAATATAAGATCTTTAACAATTATGTTGGAAATACGGATGATATAATTTTTGAGAAGTATAAAACCGACTTTGATGTGAATTTTGACAAAGAAGAAATGATTAATTTAAAGGTTGAAAAATCAAGACAACTTTTAAAAGATAAAAAGGTTAAAATTTTTAACTATTTTTTCAAGCTGAAGGAAAAATTTATTAACACAGACTTTTATATAGTTTCAAATCAAGAAGAAGAATTTTTAAAAGACATCTTAGAGAACAAGAAAATTATTGATAGTTTTAAAGAAATTATTTCTGTTCCTAAGTTAAAAATAAAAAAAGAAGAATTTCTTTCTAATATTTACCAAAATCTTGGAACGAAACCTGAACAATGTGTTTTATTTGAAGATGTTGATAAATATCTAAAATGCGCAAAATCTTTGGGAATGTTTGTTGTGGGAATAGAAAGTGAAAGAAATAAAAAAAGTTTAAAAAGCGCAGATTATATTATAAAAGCAAGATAAATGGTTTAAGATATGGTTCTTGGCAATATAAACAGTATAGAAACAATGGGGTTAGTAGATGGACCAGGAATAAGGTTCGTTGTGTTTTTGCAAGGATGCAAACTTAGGTGTAAATATTGTCACAATCCTGAAACTTGGGATAAAAATAAATGTTGCGAGAAACTTACCCCGCAGGAGCTTATTCTAAAGATAGAAAAATATAAAAACTATTATGGCGAAGACGGTGGTGTAACATTTTCTGGCGGGGAACCTTTATTGCAACCTGAATTTTTACTAGAAACTTTAAAAATTTGCAAAGAAAAAAACATCAACACGGCTATAGATACTGCGGGTGTTGGGTTTGGTGATTATAAAGAAATTTTAAAATATGTTGACTTAGTTATTTTAGATATAAAGGCTGTAGATGAAGAAGATTATTTAAAACTTACAGGACAACCTATAAAATATTTTTTTGAGTTTTTAAATCAAGTTCAAAAAAATGGGAACAAATTGTGGTTAAGGCAGGTTATCGTTCCTGGTCTTAATGATGACAAAGAACATGTATTAAAATTAAAAGAATTTGCAGACAAGTTAAAGAATGTGGAAAAGATAGAACTTTTGCCTTATAAAACAATTGGTGTTATTAAATATGAAAAATTGAATTTGCCTTATCCATTAAAAGATGTAGAAGAAATGGATGAAGAAAAATGCAAAAGGTTAGAAAAGTTGCTCTGCAAATAAAACTTTTATAAACAAATTTTTTACTTATTTACAAAAGGAATTTTTGATTTTTATTTTCATAGTGGCATCATATACAAGGACTGTTGCGGCAATTCCAACATTTAGCGAGTCGCATTTGCCAAGCATTGGTATTGAAATTAATTTGCAATCATAATTATACCATTCTCTTGAAATTCCGTATCTTTCGCTTCCCATAACAAAAGCTGTTTTGTTTTTATATGCTGTATCAAAGTAATTTTTTTCGGCTCTAGTGTCAGCTAAATAAATATCAAATTTATTTTCTTTTAACCAAGAATAGCATTCTGAAACGCTGTTAAACTCAAATATTGGTACAGTTAGAACAGCCCCCATGCTTCCTTTGATTAATTTTGGGTTAGCTAGTCTTGCTTTTCTATTACAAATAAACACAGCATCTACAGATGCTCCATCACACATCCTTATCATTGTGCCTATGTTCCCTGGAATTTCTATCCCATCAAGAATCAAAATAACACTTTTGGCAGGAGTATTAAATTTGGAAATATCATATTTAGGTAGATAAGCAACAGACATTAAACCGTCTGGCTTATCTCTTTCTGATATTTTATCAAAAGTTTTTGATGAAACAATAAAAAGATTGTTTGTTAAACACATTAACTTTTCTATAATTACAACAGCTTCATCTGTATAAATATATTCAGGGCAAATTATCAAACTTTGAATTTTAGTGTTGGTTTCTAAAATTTTTTGCTGTGCCCATATTCCTTCTGCAATAAACAATTTTTCAGGATTAGACTTAGAATTGGTCTGAATAGATTTTATTTGTTTTATAATAGAATTATGTTCACCTATTGCAGAAAATTTTTTTGATTCAATTATTGAATTAAAAATTTCTAAATTTGTTTCATTCATGTTATTTTTCTTCATATAATCTCCTTATAAAAGATTATCAAATTTTCCATTTAATATCAAGGAAAATAAAAAGATGTTTTTTATCATAAAAAAAAGACAAAGTAAAACTTTGCCATTATGGTAGCAGCAACTGGGATCGAACCAGTGACCTCAAGAGTATGAATCTTGCGCTCTAGCCACCTGAGCTATGCTGCCATAGAGAGGGATATCCAAATAAGGATACGAATGTTATTATAATCATTAACAATTTAAAAGTCAATAAATTTCAAACAAATTTTTTTCAAATTAATGCGATAATAAATTTAAATTTACATAAAAAAATTAATAAAAGTTATTTTTAACCAATTTATTATTTTGAAAACTTTAAAATTTTTTATATAATAAGGTAGAGGTGAATTATGTTATATGAAAAAATAAAACAAGCAAATGTTCAAGCAATGAAAGATAAAGACGCTGTAGCTAGAAGTATTTATAGTGTTCTTTTAAATAAAATAATGCTTGAGAATATCAAAAAAAGGGAAAAAGGCTTAGAGGTTGATGATGCCGATGTTTCTAACATTTTGCAAAAAACTATAAAAGAATTAAGTGAAGAAAAAGAAAATTATATTAAAGTTGGAAACAACAGCGAAGCAGAATTAATTGAAAAACAAATTGATATTGCAAAATCTTATTTGCCAAAAATGATGAGTAAAGAAGAAATAGAAAAAGAAATTAATTCTTTAACTGATAGATCCGTGCCAGCAGTCATGAAACATTTTAAACAAAATTTTAATGGAAAGTGCGATATGAGATTGGTTCAAGAAGTTTTAAAAGGAATGCAATGAAAATTTTTGCAATAAGCGACTTGCACCTTTCTGTGAACAATCCTAAGCCCATGGATATTTTTGGACCTGCTTGGGATGATTATGTAGAGAATGTTTTCGCAGACTGGAAAGAAAAAGTGTCCGATGAAGATGTAGTTCTGATGGCAGGTGATTTTTCTTGGGCAATGAAACTTGAAGAAGCTGTAGAAGATTTTAATCTTCTAAAAGATTTGCCTGGGAAAAAGATTATTATCAGGGGAAATCATGATTTTTGGTGGAGTTCTATTTCTGCAGTAAGAAAGATTTTACCAAAAAATTTTTTTGCGATTCAAAACGATGCTATAAAAATCGAAAATTCTATATTTTGTGGAACTAGAGGATGGATACTGCCTGATGAAAACTTTTCGGTTGAAAATAAAAAGATTTTTGATCGAGAAGTTTTACGGTTAGAAATGACTTTAAAAAAAGCACAAAGTTTAAGAGAAAACAATGAAAAAGTTTATTGTATGTTGCATTATCCACCTATGTATTACAAAAAAGATAGCTTATTTAGTCAATTATTAGAAAAGTATAATGTAAGCAAAGTTATATATGGTCATCTACACGCAAAAAAGAATCCAGAGCTTTTTTATGTTAAAAACGGCATTGAATATTTTTTAACTTCTTGTGATTTGGTAAAACATAAACTTGTTTTAATAGATGAAGTTTAAAAATATTTTTAGAGGGAAAAATTATTTGACTTTTAAAGTATTTTATTGTAAAATTTGTTAACTTGGAGAGAGAATGAAAACTAAATTTTTAAAAATTTTTGCAGTTATATTTTCGGTTGCATTGTTGTTAACTGGTTGTGCTACAGTTAGCAATGTTTATGATAAAAATGGCAATCCTATTTATTTTGATGAAATCTCATATTTTGGAGGACAGGTTGCTAAAATTGGTGATTATCTATATTATGCAAATGGCTATACTGATGCTAGTGGGGATTCTTTTGACTACGACCAAGCAGCAAAAACAGGGTATTTATCAAGAATAGATTTAAGCAAGGATTTTGTTTTTGATTCTGAAATAGAAGATTCAAACAAAAAAGATTCTAGCCCAGAAAACATAGAAAAGGTTTCTGATAGATTTGTTGGATATCAAAATCAAGATATGTTCGCTTTAGGTTCTTATTTATATTTTACTTCTACAAACACTCACAAAACATCTTCTCTTGAATATGATTACTCAAGAGTAACATTGTTCAGAGTTGCTTTCAATGGTGATAATCTAAAAGAAATTTATACTACTCGTTACGATGATAAATCAGAGATTACTGTTCAAAAAGGTTCTGACGGAAATTATTATTACATTATTTGTGCACAAAATAGTGATGAAGAATATGAACTTTCTTCTATCAAAATAGGTGATAATATAGGGGAGAGAAAAGTTCTTGCACAAAGTGTTGAAAGCTTTGTAATGCCTGATGAAAATTCTACAATCAAAGAAATATTATATACAACGACTAACGATGATGGAGAAATTGAAATTAAGTCAGTTAATTTTGCAAACTCTCAAACAAAAGATTTTTCTTATTCAGAAAATAATGAAATTTCTTTAGTTGATAGATGTGGGGATATAGTATTTTATACAGCCGACAAATTAAATGCGGACATAGAAGTTTTTTATAAAGACTTAACTTTAACAGATAATCACTTTGATGGAGATAAAAGATTTTATTCAGCAGATTCAATTTCAAATGTGATGAAGGTGGGAGAAGGGTATTGCTTTTTATCTTCAAACGGTTCTTTAATTTATAAAACTTTAGATGGATCATCAAAGAAAATCATTTCTTCAGAAGAAACATTTGATTTATTATTTGAAAACAATGGCTGGATTTATTATTCAACAACCACTGAAATAAATAGAATCTCAGTTGTCGATCTAAGTGAAGAAAATGTTGTAACTATGACAGAAATAGTTTCTGGAACTTATGGATTCAGCGACGGATACATTTATTATTTTGCTAAACTTGAAAATCAAACAAGTTCTGATACAGAAGAATCAACAGATGAAAATTATTATCTTTATAGAGCACCAATAGATGGAACTATGAATTATCAATTAATTGGAAAAACATTATAACAACAATTTTGTTAAACAAAGACTTCGACAAATTTCAACAAAAACAATCATAACTCGCCAAAAAGTAGCGCAAGTTATGATTTTTTTTTACAAAAAATTGTGATATCTTTTATTTGTCGCAAAAAGGAAAGCGAATTTTAAGGAGTAATTTATGGAAAACAAAATTTCAGTTTATTTAGCAGACAATTCCGAAGATAAAAAATTAGAAAAATATTTTAAAGAAAATGATAAGTTCGATTTTATAGGTAGCAGTGTTATTGCATCAGAAGTGATAAAAGATGTGGAAGAGAAAAGACCTCAAGTATTGGTTATGGAAATCATGTTGTCAGGAATGGATGGCTTTTTAGTTCTTTCTTCATTAAAGAAAAGTTTAGGTAGCGCTATGCCTAAGGTTATATTTATTTCCAATCTTTCACATAGCGGTTTTGTTTCAAAAGCAATTAAAGAAGGCGCTAGTTATTTTATGGTTAAACCAATTATGCCAGAAAATTTGGCAGAAAGAATTGAAAATCTTATGGAAGAAAAGGTAACGGAAAGCAAAGAAGAAAAACAGCTTGATGAAAAAATATCAAATATTTTTATTAGCATTGGTATTCCTGCCCATATAAAAGGTTATCAGTTTTTAAGAGAAGCAGTTAAATTAGCTGTTGAGGAACCAGAAATTATAGGATCAATAACAAAGAGATTATATCCTACTATTGCAGAAAAATTCGAAACAAGTTCTTCAAAAGTTGAAAGAGGAATGCGCCATGCAATAGAAGTTGCGTGGAACAGAGGAAAAATTGAGAATATAAACACATTGTTCGGTTTAAAAATTTATAGTAGCAATGAGAAACCTACAAATGGAGAATTGATTGCTTTAATTGCAGACAAAATGATAATGGAGGGTTAAAAACTTGAAAATTTTTCTTTTATCATTATAATAAATGATAGGAGATAAAATGTGGGTTATTGATTTAAAAGAAGGATCGCCGCCATTAGATGTTGCTTTGGCAAAAGTAGAAATAGAACTAGAAAGAGCAAAATTTGCGAAAGAAAAAGCTATAAAAATTTTGCATGGTTACGGCTCGCATGGTAAAGGTGGAGCTATATTATTAGAAACTAGACATTATCTAAGTAATTTAAAAAGACAAAGAAAAATAAGGGATTTTTATTTTGGGGATAGGTGGAATTATTTTGATAGGACAACTAGCGAAATTTTAAACTTAGATAAAAAGTTAACGGGAGACGAAGACCTAGGGAAAAATAACCCTGGTATTACGATAGTGATTTTAAGTTAGATTTTTTTAAAGATAAATTGCTTTAAAGAAAATTTTTTATTATAATAAAATCATGATGTGTAAAGATTGCCCAAGGTTTTGTCAAGTAGATAGAAAAATCTCATCAGGTTATTGTGGGGCGAAAAACAAAATTGTAGTTTCAAAAATTATAGAAAACTTTATGTGGGAAGAGCCTTGCATTACTGGAGATAAAGGGACTCTTGCTATCTTTTTTGCAGGATGTAATTTAAAGTGTAAATATTGTCAAAATTATAAAATATCAAATTCTTTACAGGGCGAAGAATACTCTCCTGAAGAGTTTGCAAAATATTTAAACCGATTCGATTATTCAAAGTATAATACCTTAGAGTTTATTTCGCCAACTCACTTTACTTCTCTCTTAATCGAAACTTTTAAAAAATTTAAATGTTCAATACCAGTCGTTTGGAATAGTGGGGGATATGAAAATGTAGAAAAAATAAAAGAGATTTCAGCTTTTGTAGATATCTTTTTACCTGACTTTAAATATAGTGATAATAAACTTGCTGAGAAATTCTCTTTGGTAAATAATTATTGCGAAATTTCGTTGCAAGCTATAAAAGAAATGAGTTTGTTAAAGAAAAATATTATTGAAAAAGGAGTTATGCGGCAGGGCGTTTTAATAAGACATCTTATTTTGCCTGGATATATAAAAAATAGTTATAATGTTCTTGATTTAATCAAAAACAATATTCCAAATCCTATAATAAGTATAATGGGACAATTCACACCTATCAATGATTCAATATCTAGAACACTTAGTCCATTAGAGAACAAGGCTGTTTTGGAGCATGCTCAGAAAATTGGTCTAAATAATGGATATTTTCAAGATTTAGCAAGTGCAAAAAAAGATTACATTCCGAAATTTTAAAAGTAGCAAATAAGAGTTGACTATATTTTTTTGTTTTTATATAATTATTAAAAGAGGAAAACATGAAAATTAGAGAAAAAATGATTAGATCGGTTTTAAACAGAAATAGATTCTTAGTTATCTTGTTATGTTTATTGGTAGCAGCCAGCATTGTTTTATATTTTACAGGAATAATAAGACCATGGTATTGCTTAATTATTGAAAGTTACTTAATTGGTATGATCTTTTTATTAAATACCAGTGTTCAAGAAATAAAGCACGGAGAACCACTTCCTATTTTAAATGCAATTTTATCTGTAATTTTCTTTGCCCTTGCAGTTTTTCTCATAACCTACGGAATCACATCAGGACAGTTAGGATTATAAGATAAAGATATATAATTTAGATTAAAAAGCTTTACAATCATTGTAAAATTTTTTGATTTCAAATATTAAAATAGTAATGGAAATCGTTTCAAAGATAGTAAAATTTGACTACTATAGAAATTTGTCAGAAAGAAACATTTCTTATGATTATTTTTTTATACCTTCAACTCTATAAACATAGAAGTTAGTATTGCTAGAACCACTTTCTAAAGTAAATGTACCAGTAGCACTTGAGAAAGTATATTTCCCGTAAGCACCTACTTGTAATCTGTTTAATAAAGGCTCAATAGTAAATAAAATATTTAAAGAACTAATAATGATTGGGTTGCTTCCTGTTACAATCATCGCAGATTGCGCTACTTTTCTATTTTTAACAGGAATTTCTTGAACACAGTTTGAAGCATAAAGTCTTGCATAAATTCTTATAGTGTGGTATTGTGAAAAATCATGACTTATATATTTTGTTCCCGTCATACCTGTCGTAAAACCTAGATTAATAGAGCTATCTTCACTTGACATATCATAAATAACAGTGCAATTTTCAGTTTTAAGATTATTCACATCTGTTTCTAAGGAAGATAGAGAATCTGAAAGTGCGCTTATAGAAGAATTTATGGAAGAAATAGAGTTGTTTATGGAACTACAAGAACTTTCTAATTCATTAATTTTTGATGTATTGTTTGCAACAGAATTAGAAACCATAGTCAAATTCGTGCTAAAATTCTCAGTTGCGCTTTTCGCTTCAGTCGCAAGAGATTTTGCTTGACCAACAGTAGTGGTTAAAGATAAAATATTTTCTGAGTGTTTGTTAACTATCGAATTTAGTAGATCAATTTGGGGAGAAATGTTTTCATAAGAACTTTTTAAAGAAGAAACTTCTGAATTTATAGAATCTAGTTGTTGAGAATGATTGTCTGTCATTTCGCTTAAAGAAGAGATTGTTGAAGACAATGAGTTTAAAGTGTTTGAAAGATTGGAAAAAGAAGATTCAAGCTCTGACACTTTTAAGGTAACATTGTTTGTTGAATTTGTTAAAGTTGAGATATCTGTTTTTATACCATCGATTTCTTCTAAGCATTGGGAAAGCTGATTTTTTATATTTGAAATATCACCTAGAGCAGAATTTTCAATTGTTTCTTCTATTTTAGGGATTACCTTTTTTATAAGATACCACACTTCTTTTTTTAATTTTTCTAAGTCATCAAATAAGTCGTTAATATTCATAAAAAAATCTCCTTTTTACAAATTTTAAAAAGAAGATTGTGTGAAATCAAACTTTACTGCCAGAAGTTTTCTTTTTCTTTTTGATGAATACTAAAGATAGAACAATTGTAACTACTGCAGCAATAATCGAAATTCCGATAATTAAGGTTGAACTTATACCAGAAGGTTCGATATCTTTTGTCATCATATATCCGTTATATAAAGAACCATCTTCTAAAACAATTTGAACAGCTGTAAAATCATTAGAGCTATACCCTTCATATAAATAAACTTTTTGTCCCGAATAGGCAGTATGAGTCGTTGGTTTTTTATTAACATCGTATATTATTGCATCATCTGTTCTTATGGTAGCATTAAAAGTAGGGTAAATATAAAACTCGTTTTTTTCACAAACATAATATTTATAAACATAACCTTTTGTTCCATTTTCTGTTTCAACAAGATAGAATTTTTCGCCAATCTTAACAAGACTTAATTTATCGCCTAAGATTAAAGAAAAAGGCTTTTCATTCTCTAGGACTTTTTCACTTTCAAAAGAAGCTTCTTCATATAAGAAACATTCAGTAGCAATTACTTCAAGTTCAATATTCGAGTCCGAAGCGATAACATTATTTTGGCTTTGAAATAATGTCAAACAGCAGAACAGTGATAAAAGGAAAAGAAAAATTCTCATAAGATAATTATTAATCAAAACAATATTTTTGTCAAGAAAACAAAAATAAAGTTATCCACATTTTTATTCAAGAATGTGGATAAAATGTGGATAACTCTGTGGATAATTAAACATTTTTTAAAAATACAGCATTTTTAAAATATTTTTTTCTGAAAAATTAAGAACTATTAAAATTAAATTAATATCAATTTTTGTCTTATTTTCTAATTTTCACTAATAAAATATTTAAGTAGGAGTTGAAATGTTTTTTATTATAAAAAAGAAAAGTGTATTAATAATTATTTCTGTTATTGTAGGGCTGTCAATTTTATTTTCTTTTGCCAGCGTTTACACAAATAGTATGCCAAAAGCAGAATTTACAATAGTAATAGATGCAGGGCATGGTGGAGTTGATGTCAAGTTAGGACAGTATGAAATTTTTTGATATATAAACTTGAATTTGCAAAATTTCTGGCTTAATATTTTTCTATAAAAGTTTGTGAGAAGATTCTTTACAAACTTTTTTATTAAAAGTCGAAAATTTATATAAAACAGGGAGAAAAGATGATATAATGGAAAAAGCACCGAGTGAATATGCTAAATATTGGACATCGCCAGAAAATGAAGTTAAACATGCAACACAATTTGGGTTAAAGGGTTATCCCTACAAATATTCTAAAAAAGCAGTTGATTTTTTTAACGATAAGGACTCTAATATTCGAAAATTTACTACTAAGGATGGAACGATATATCGATATAGAGAAAGTACAAATGAATTTATGATGGTTTCTAGAGATGGTAAAATTATCACATATTATCCACCAAGAGCTGATGGGGAATATTTTGAGAACTTATTTTTGGAATATGGATATGAATGGTTATAAAAGGAGAAAATAATGAGTAGAGTAGTAGAAAATGAAAAATTAATCGAACAAGTACAAAATAAATGTAAGGTATGTGGCTTAGGTAATATTGCACATGATTTTGATATATGTGAATATTGTGGCTGGGAAGCTGATGATTTGCAAAATGAGAATCCTAATTTTAGCGGTGGGGCAAACGATATGAGCTTGAATCAATACAAGCAGTTTTGGGAGAAAAACAAAGATGATATATTAAAAAATCTTTCTAAAAATAGATTTTACGCAATTGACAAAGCAAGAGAATTTTACAAAGAAAATTTTAAAAAAGTAAATTTAGATTATTATAGATCGAAAGATCCTGATTATGATATAAAGATGCAAAGAGCAGAAGAAAATAGGAGAAAAAGAGAATTAGAAAGACAGCAGGAAGAATCAAAAAGAAAAGACAACAATAGCGAAAACTGAGTTTAATTTTGCCCATATTCTAAAATCAGATTTTTCTGTTGTTGGGTTAAATGGGAAAAGTGTGCATTTTAAATTATATGGTGATTATGGAGAAATAAATTCAAAAGGGTTTAAGTTAGAAAATTGGGGATATTAATATCCTCTTTTTTGTTATAAAAAACGAAGAATAAAAATATGTTATTATATGAAATTCTTAACAATAAAAAAGACGCATTGTGCCATTCTTTTGGTTGTTCTAGTTGCAATCTGTTTAATTGTCGGTGTTTGCTATGTGGTTAAAGCGACAAGTTCGCCGAAGGCGGTGCATACCATTGTGATTGACGCTGGGTACGGCGGAGTAGATGTCAAGTTAGGACAGTAAGTTTTTAAAATTTTAATAGAAAAAAGACACATATTTTATAAGTGTAAAAAAAAGCATATCGGTTGATATGCTTAATTTTTTATTTTATAAATAGCAAGGATTTTCAACTTTCTCCCAAATATCTCGGACATATTCATTGTCTATCTTGGCGTTTTGAATAAAGTCTTCTTTATCTTTGAAATATATTGTGCCACATGGCTCAGGACCCCAACTAAATTCAATGCCATTCTCGCCATTTCTAAATAAGGAAAAACCAACATTTTTATATTCAAATCCTGTTTCACTATAATGTTCAAACGCTTCAAGAAAATCGTCTAAATCGGGTTTCATAGGTTTATTTTCTTTATATAATTTTTTCGCTTTATTTAATGAGATTAGGTTTGTATAAACAACTCTGTTTTTAAATTTATGTGCGTATTTATCCAATTTCCAACCACAGTTTTCACACTCACCATTTCCATATTGGTCTTTTAAACAATTTGCTTTACACACAGGGCATTTTGTTTTGTATTTTCTTTTAAATGGGCCGTCCCTTCCACAAACTGGGCAAGTGCCGTTGTATGATTCAATTGTTACATAATGTCCGCAGTTGCATTTATAGTTTGCCATTGAAAATCTTTGAGTTGGTTTTTCTGTAAGACTTTCTATTACACTAAAAATTTGTTCAAGATTTTTAAAGTCGGCATAGATAATAAATTTTGTATCTTTTGATTTTTCGATATTGTTTTTTGTTTCTTTTAAATCTTCAGAGTTATAAAGTTCTTGTTGATAATTATAACCATATATAAGATATTTGAGATTTGCAAAAACTTCCAAATTAAGAGATAAAATCTCTTCTTTGTTTGGATAAAGTTTGATATAGCCAATATAG
Organism: uncultured Clostridia bacterium; assembly: GCA_944349375.1. Taxonomy (GTDB): domain Bacteria; phylum Bacillota; class Clostridia; order Christensenellales; family UBA1242; genus Caccovivens. Next base: position 60,705 of record CALVMV010000004.1, on the reverse strand, counting down.
TTTTTGTTCGTATAGACATCAAAAAAAGTCTCTGTTTTTATTCCTTTCAGTTTAAAGCGAAAAAGTGGAATTGGGTATAATTCGTTTGTAGATTGATTGCCAATTTTGATTCTGTGCCCATAATGAAAATCTAATGCATGGTCAACACAATTCTTGCTTAGGAATTTTGTCATCTTATCAACATTTTTAAATACAGGTTCATATATATTGTTTAAATTTTTGACTGTTCTTTTCATAATTAAATTATATCATATTTTTTCCGCACAAACAAACATTTTTAGTTTTTATAAATAGCAAGGATTTTCAACTTTATTCCAAATATCTCGGACATATTCATTGTCTATCTTTGCGTTTTTGATAAAATCTTCCTTGTCTTTGAAATATGCAACTTCATCATCGTTTGGTCCCCAACCCATTTCAATTCCATTGTCGCCATGTCTAAATAGACAGAACATTAGGTTTTTATATTCAAATCCTGTTTCGCCATAAAACTCGAATGCTTCAAGAAAGTCATTTAAGTCAGGCTTTATAAGCCTATTTTCTTTATATAATTTTTTTGCTTTGTTTAGTGAAACTAAGTTGGGGAAAATTACCATATTCTCGTTAATTTCTCCAAGTCTATTGTTATACCAGCCACAATGAGGACATTCCCCATTTCCTGTTTTGCTAGCAAGTAGAGTTTTTCCACAAACATTGCATTTTTTTTCAAATATTTTATCATATATATTTTTATTTTTCATTTTTACCCTGTTATTGTAACCAATATCTATCAGTTGTTTCTTCCCATATATCTTTTAAAAGTTTACCATCAATTTTAGCATTGTTTATAAAATCTTCATCATTGTTGAAAAATGTTGTTTCTTTTGTTTGAGAATTATAAAGACTGATTTTTGGTTCGCTGTTATTATTAAAAACAAGTTCAACAGCATAGTAAACTCCTTTATATTCAAATTGCGTTTCGCTATAATTGTGCAAAGCTTCCATAAATTCGTCTAGATTAGGCTCAAAAGGCTTGCCTTCGTTATATAATTTTCTTGCTTTATTTAGTGAGATTAGGTTGGGATACAACACATTATTTGGATTTATCTCGGCAAAATGGTTATTTTTCCATTTACAATAAGGACAGGAACCTTGATCATAAATATCTTTTTTAATAATCTTGCCACAAACTGAGCATGGTTTATCAAAAATTTCATCGTAAATACTTTTGTTTTTCATAATATCTCCTTTTAACAATAACTAGAATTTGTTTTATTCCCATATTCGTCTTCATATGCAGGTCTATCTGGGTGTTGCGGATTAGTCCAATCCCAACTATGATCATGTGGCCATTCGTGTTCTCCACCTCCATGAGACCAATCCCGGTCCCAAATCGCGTTTCCATCTGAACCATACCATCTTTGCTGTATGAGTTTACCATCTTCGTTATATAAATCTTTTCTAGTGTTTGGTTCTCCAGTGGTTTTTAGATCACCTACTCTTCCTATTTGCTTACTGATTCCGCCACTTGGTTTACACATACCCATTATAACACCTCCTGTGGCAAAATTTCAAAGTATTTTGAGATTGTTTCTCCACCTATGCCAGTAAGTTTGAATTTTATATTCTTGCCGATTAAGTTTTTTACTTTCAGTTCAGTTGTGAATAGACCAGCGGTATTATAGTTTGTTTTTATTTTTTTCTCATCTAAATACCATTCAATCCTGTCAGCAAATAATGCTTTGATTTGAATAATGCCTTGATAATTGTCAACATCAATAGAAACAATTTTCGGAGAGCCTATCAAGTTTTCATTTCTTTTTATTTCAAACAAATTTTTCATGTCATCAAATGACAGTTTGTCCCACTCCACACTTTCATACGGATTTTTTATTAGGGGAATATTGTTTTGCTTTATTTCTATTCCGTTTCCGCCAAATTTTTCTAAATCTGCGACTATCTTCCAGCGATAAACTGAATTTCTTTCATTATATTCAAGCAATGACTTGTTGAGATGACTTGCAAATTCCATTTCCGAAGCATTGTTAACGTTCATAAAATGCTCTTGTGCTTCTTCGCCATAGCCAAGTCTAACAGAGTTTTTGAAATGTTTAACTCCGTGGCACTTTGAACAAATCGCAATAATTTGTTTTAAAGTTTGCGTTTTCTTTTCAATATCAAATTCCCATTCTTCATGAACATCAAGGTCGCTTGTTTCATAACCGCATATTTCACACTTTCCATTTGTTCTTTTAAGTGCAAATTCGCGGAGTTTATCCCAATCTTTTTTAGATAGCGTTTTGCTGAAATCGTTGTTCCAAGCTCCTTTTGGGAGCATGTTTATAGTTAGTTTTAAATCTTCCATAATTTGCTCCTATATTTCCGGATAAAGTTCGCCAGCAAAATATTTTCTAGTAAACTCACTTAATCCAATTTTTTTGATAAGTTCTTCTCGGTTATATGGGTCGATTGCTTTAATATTTCCTTTCATTTCATCAAAAGGTGTTCCATAGCAGATAATTGCACTTGGCTTAATTTTTTCCATCATAATTTCATAGCCTTCCATAAAACCTTTTTTGTTATCTTCTCTTGTGTAGGTTGATACCGCCACAACTGAACCTTCTTCAACACCATCGCAAAAGAATTCAAAGCAATCATATGAACCCCATGAAATTGTTGGAATTACAAGCATACCTTGTTTTTGCCAAAAAGCACCGCACCATCGATTTTTGAAAACACTATCTATTTGTCTAGCAAGTGGCATATCCTTATATGTGCTAAATTCAGGAGTAAGCAAAGCATAATATTGGTCTAGTTTTTCAAGTGATTGTTCGGGTTTTTCATAGACTGCTTCAAAATTCCAATCATAAGTGAAAAAATGAATTGTTTTATTTTTGTTTTCTTCATCATCATTTTTTGTTTTTAAATAACTTAATAACTCAATCTTATTTAAATCTATATTTTGTTTCTTGATTAGCGGCATTCCATATTTTCCACATTTTACAAATTCATTCCTCACAAGTTTTTGTTTCTTTTTTCGCTTTTCTTCTTCATAATCAGTTGTGCTTTCTGTATTAGAAAAAAGCGAATCAAGTTGTTCGTTATATATCATATTAATTCTCCTTTTATTTTTTAAACAAAAAGAGATTAACATTGAAATTTTGAGTTTTCAATATTTTGTGACATCTTTTTTTAATTTTGTTATATAAAAAATTTTTGTTTAATAAAATACAATATGAAATTCTTAACAATAAAAAAGCGGACGTTGTGTGTTATTTTAGTAAGTATAATTTTGATTTGTTCGGTGGTGGGGGCTTGCTTTGCAGTTAAGGCGACAGCATCACCAAAACCAGAATACTCTATTGTCATTGACGCGGGGCATGGTGGTCGAGATGGAGGGGCTGTTGGGAAAACTACAGGGATTAGTGAAAGTGTATTAAATTTACAATATGCACTATGCCTAAAAGAAGCTTGTGAGCAATTTGGGTTTGATGTTGTTTTAACAAGAAGCACAATGGATGGGCTTTATGATGAAAGTGCTTCTAATAAGAAAAAAAGTGAAATGGAAAAAAGAAAAAACATTATAAATAATAGCAATGCTGATTTAGTGATAAGTTTGCATATGAATTCTTTTCCTTTGTCTTCTAGTGAAGGTGCACAGGTTTTTTATGCAAAAGGTTCAGAGCAGGGCTTTAATCTTGCAAAAAGCATTCAAAATAGTTTAAGTAAAAGTTTTGAAAGCGCTAGAGATTATGTAACAGTTGGGGATTATTTTGTTTTAAATTATTCAAACATTCCGGCTATTTTAGTAGAATGTGGATTTTTGTCAAATCCTGAAGAAGAAAAACTTTTACAGACAGAAGAATATAGAAAAAATTTTTGTTACAGTATTCTAGCAGGCGTAATAAATTATTTTGAAATGTAATTTAAATATTTTACTTTTTATTAAAAATTTGTTATCCTTTTTTAAGGAGATTTTCATGTTAATTGTTATATCAGGAGTTTCAGGTAGTGGGAAAAATACTGTAATTGATAGATTGTTAAAAGAAAGAAAAAATTTAAAAATTTTTCCATCAGTCACCAATAGACAACCAAGAGAAAATGAAGAAGAAAGAGGAACATATAAATTTATAACTACACAACAATTTAAGAAAGCAATAGAAAATAATTTATTATTTGAGTATGAATTAGTGCATGGAAATTATAGGGGAATATTAAAAGAAGAAATTGAAAAAATAGAAAAAGATGAAATTAATGACTATATCAGAGATATAGATGTGAAAGGCAATAAAAAATTACGAAACCATTTTGATAAAGACAAAATTATTTCAATATTTTTAGAAGTCCCAGATGATGAGTTAAAAAGAAGATTGATTTTAAGAGGCGACAAAGATGAAGATATTGCCTTAAGATTATCAAGAGCGCCTTTTGAAAGAAAATTTAAAAATGATTATGATTATATTATAGACAACATTGTTTTAGAAAAAACTATAAATAAAATTTGCGAAATATTAGATTCGAGAAAATAAACTTTTTTGACAATTTTTGTAAAATGGTGGCAAAGTCCGACAAAATAGGACTATGCCCTTTTTTTTAATATTTTTATAATAATTTCGTGGAGAAATTATGAGAACAAAACTTTTTTATTTTTCTGAATTTTTAGGGTTTATTATTTTATTTTATGTATTAAATCTTGCTTCAATCGGTGGATTAATATATCCTTTTGCATTCTCTATGTTATTTGCACTAGCTTGGGCAAATCAGAAGGTATGGATATTAGCTCCTGCTTATTTGATAGGTGCTATGGTTGTTAATTTTAGCGTAGTGAATGGGATTTGTGCTTTAGTTACAATCTTTGTTTTAATATTCCCGTATTATATTCATGTAATGTGTAAAAAAGGTATGAAAAAGTGGGAACTCTTTGTGTGTGCAGTTATTAGCCAAACAGCAACAATTTGTTTTCAGGCATTGAATGGAATTAATCCCGCATTAATCGTTGTTAATATAATCACCGGACTTTTATTTTGTTTCATTTGTATTTCTTTTTTCGAACCTTTACTATTAAGGGGGACAGCCTTTAAATTTTCAAATTTTGAAATTATTTGTTCGTGTATAATTCTTACGGCATTTTCTTCGGGACTAAATAACTTTAATATTTATAACTTTTCATTTCTAAAACTTTTTGCTAGTTTTATGATTCTTGCATCGGTTTACATATCCTCAGCTAAGTCTTCTTTATTAATAGCTTCTTTGATTGCATTTGGTAGCACGGTATGTTCAAATAATCCAGTTTATTTTGCTCCATTAATTATTTGGGCCATGTGTGCAGGTATCTTCAAAACGCAACAAAGGATATTCTCACTAATAGCTCTTGTATTGTCAGAGTTGGTATGTGGGTTCTACTTCCAGTTTTATTATTCCTTCGGTATAATAGAGATTTTGCCCGTTTTAATAGGTAGTTTGATATTTTATCTTATTCCTAAAAAATGTTATGATGAAATTTCTTGTCTTTTCTCTAGTGGTTCTCAAAAACTAGCAGTTAAAAACTTGATTAATAGAAATAGAGAAATCTTACATAGAAGGCTTGAAAACTTGTCTGAAGTTTTTTTTGAAATGAATAGTGTGTTTAAAAAATTAATTAAATCGGAAATGAGCCCAGAGCAAGTAAAAGAAATGCTTTATGGGGAAATCTGTAATTCTATTTGTAAAAATTGCCCAGAAGAAAAGCATTGCCACAGAACTTTTTCAAATGATACGAAAAAAGTTTTTGAAGAAATGATTACAATAGCTCTTGAAAAAGGAAAAATCACAATTTTAGACTTGCCGAGCTATCTATCTTCTAGATGTGGAAGAGCAAATATGTTAATAAGTGAGATAAACACTTTGACAAATCAATATAAAAACTATAGACAACTAGTTGGAAATGTTGATACTAGCAAACTTTTAATTTCTGATCAATTATTTGGAATGGCAGGACTAATGAAAGAACTTGCAAACGAAGTAGAGCCAATTGTTTCATTTGATAATAGCAAGGAGAATAAGCTGATAGATGAACTCGCTTTCAATAATATCGCCTGTTCAGATGCAGTAGTTTATGACAAAAATGCTAGAACGATGGTAACTTCCCTTGTCGTTAGAGATGAAGATGTAGAAAAAACCAAATTGCAAAGTGTCGTTTCAAAAATTTGCGGAAACAAAATGTCTATTTATGAAATTTATCCTTCTGTTAAAGCAGGTTTGACAACAGTAAATTTAAAGACAGCCCCTAGATTTGATTGTATATTTGGTATAGCTCAACAAAATAAATCAGGTTCTTCATTATCTGGAGATTGTCATAGCATTGAAAGACTTGACGGCGAAAAATTCATGTTTGCGATTTGTGACGGAATGGGAAGCGGAAACGAGGCAAGGGAAAAATCAGAAACAGCGATTGGATTGGTAGAGAATTTTTATAAAGCAGGCTTTGACAATGAAACTATTTTGTCATCAGTAAATAAACTTTTAAATTTGGAAAAGGACGAAATGTTTTCTACTATTGATATATGCGTTGTTGACTTAAAAAGTGGACTTGCTGATTTTGTAAAAATGGGAGCAACATCTTCATTTGTAAGGAGAGAAGATGGTTGCGAGATTTTAGAAAGCGGAGCATTACCTATAGGAGTTATTCAAGAAGCGAAACCACTTATAAAAAAAGTTGTTCTTTCTGAAAAAGATTTTATCATTATTTCAAGTGATGGTGTTAATGATGCTTTTGGAAGCGATAGTGATTATAAAGACTTTTTATTGACCATTAAAACCACAAATCCACAGGAATACGCACAAGCAATTATAGACAGAGCATTGGCAAATAATAATGGATATGCTGTAGATGATATGACTTGTATTGTAGTCAAAATCTTTTAAAACTAGAAAATATTAAGAAAAAATGTTAAAAATTATAAAAAAATTATAAATTTTTCTAAAATTAGTATTGCCTATAAAATTTTTATATTGTATAATAATAAAACAAATAAAAAAGGCAGGAAATAATTATGCTTGAAAGTATTGAAAAATTTATACAAAAAACAAATATGATTTCGGCAGGAGATGTTATAGGCGTAGGATTTAGCGGTGGTAGTGATTCTATGGCTCTTTTACACTATTTAGCAAATAATATGCAAAAACTTGATATTGAAGTTGTTGCAATTCATATCGACCATGGCATTAGAGAAAATAGTTATATAGATGCTGATTTTGCAAAAGAAAAAGCAAAAGAACTTGGGATTAGGTTCTATAAGTTTAGAGTTGATGCACCTAAAATAGCTAAAGAAAAAAATGTAAGTATTGAAACTGCTGCAAGAGATGCCAGATATGGCGTGTTCAAAACATTATTAAAAAAGGGAGTTGTTGACAAAATTGCACTTGCTCATCATATGCAAGATCAGGCAGAAACAATATTAATGCATATTTTTAGAGGTAGTGGTGTCGCAGGGGCAAAAGGAATGGAACCTATAAGAGATAATGTTTACATAAGGCCTATGCTAACAACATCAAAAGAAGAAATTTTGCAATATCTTGATGAAAACAACCTTGATTATAGAGAAGATGAAACTAATGTCGATATAACTTATAACCGAAATTTTGTTAGAAATGTTATTATGAAAAATGTTTTGACTAGGTGGCCAAATGCTATAAAGTCAATAGCATCTTTTGGGCAAGCTGTAAGTGAAGATGATGAATATATCAACAAAAACATTTATGATGATGCAATTATAATTGAAGGCGATGAAGTAAAAATACCAACAAGTTACTTTTTGTATGATAGACCAATTATAACAAGAATACTTTTTAAAGCATTCAAATCTATTGGTATAACAAAGGATATTGAAAGAAAGCATTTTGACATGATTTTGGATCTAGCACAAAACTTAGAGAATGGGAAAAAAGTATCCTTGCCATTTAATGCTACAGCAGTTAAAGAGTACTACTATATTTCTATTACTAACAAAAATAAAGAAGAAATGGTTTTGAACGAGCCTTTTAAGTGTGGCGAATTTGATGTCGAGGGATTTGGGAAAGTTATAACAAAAAGAGTTAAAGATTTTGAACCTAAAGATGGAGTGCTATTCTTAGATTATAGAAAAGTTCCTAAAACAGCAATTTGGAGATTTAGAAAAGATGGAGATGTTTTTGAAAAGTTTGGTGGTGGAACAAAGAAACTTAAATCATATTTAATAGACAAAAAAATACCACTTAGACAAAGAAATCTCTTACCAGTTTTAGCAGATGGAAATGAAGTGTATGCGATAGCAGGAGTTGAAATTTCTGAAAAAGCAAGAGTTGATAATGTGCCAACAGCATACATGATTGAAGTAAAAAAATAAAAAACGCGTCAACAAACGCGTTTTTTTATCAATTTTAATATTTAACTATAAAGAATTTCATCTAGTTGTTTTAAAAATAGTTTATTAGCTGAAGAATTGATAAGATCGGCACTTTGACAATATGGTGAATTTTCAATATCGTTTGTTATGTTTATTGTTACACCGCCATCTTTATATAACTTCTCTTCAGTTGTTTTATTTACAAAATATTCTTTTCTATATTTTGACACATCTATTAATAGTTGGGGATCAAATTTTGAGCATTCTTGTTCAATAAATTTTTCTAAATCACTAATTTCATCAGCTTTTTCCTTGCTGTATTCTGACTTGGAATATTCATCTTTTAATTTGATGAGCTTTTCTCCTAATTAAAAGACTTTTTCATAAGGGGAGAACGCTTTTGATAATTCTTCTGCCTAAGACGGGTTTGTCGTAAGTTCGAATCTTCTCAGGTGCACCAGGATATAAATTATTATTTTTATTTTTGTATATTTCAGCAAAGTATGCTATAATGACTGAAATATGGATAAAATTATTGTCAATGGAAATAAAAGCAAAAGGTTATATGAATTAGCGAAAAAATTGCTTGATTTATCAATTAAACAAATCAAGTGTATTATTAATTTTAACAAAGAGATTAGTATAAAAATAATTGTAATAACTCGTAAAAAATTCATTAAGAGTTTAGATGAAAATTTTAATAATTATGCGATTATGTTTATGGAAGATGGCAATATATACATAAATCAAGATTCTTTCAAAAACTTTGATTTAGAATTTTGTAAAATATTGCATCACGAGATAATACATGCAATTCTTTATAATATTAATAAAAATATAGATTTATGGTTATCTGAAGGATTAGCTACACTGTTAGCAAGAAATATAGTAAAGGATAAAGCAAACAAAATAAATATTATTCCTTTAAATAAATTAAAAAAATATTTTAAGTTTAATATTGATTACTATTATTCAGCAATGTTATATATTAAGTATTTATACGTCACCCAAAAAGAAATATTAAAAGAATTAATTTTGTCAAATATGGATGTAAAAATTACAAAAAAAGAACTTGTATCTTTTTTGTTGACAAATAACATATAATATGATAAAATTCTAATAAAGGAGGGAGAAAATGAAAGTAGTTTTAAAAAAACAAAAATCAGTGAAGGAAGTATCTACTAAACAATTTCTTTGTGGACCTTGCTCTCATTATGGTGGATGTTAAGTCATGATATTTAGATGAGATATATATTATCTCATCTTTATTTTATAGGAGTGCAAATGGAATTAACAAATTATTGTGAGATTTTTAATATTAATAATAAAAAGTTCCTCTTTAATACAAATAATGGTTCGTTGATTGTTTTAGATTTAGAAAGTTATAAAAAAATTATATTATTTAAAAAAAACAAAGATATAGCAATATTTTCGGAAGATGAAATAGCTGTTTTAATTGATCAAGAATTTTTAGTTGAATCAAATTTTGATGAAGAAATAAAAAATAGAAATAAGTTGACTTATAATATTTCTAAATACTCATCAGAAAAAGAAAGTGTAAAAATAGATTTTGCAATAACAAACTTATGCAACTTTTGCTGCCCTTATTGTTTCGAAAGGGAAAATCTCAATAAAAAAGAAAATTGTTCTTCAAATTTAATAAAAACATCGGAATATTTATACCAGTATATAGATAAAGTTACTTTAGATTATGTTAAAGATTTAAAAATTGTTTATTATGGTGGAGAACCAACTTTAGAAAAAAATTTTATAATAAAATTTAATGAAAAAGTTAAAAATTTATGCGTTGAAAAGAATATAAAGTTTCATTTTAATATTATTTCGAATGGTTATTTAATTGACGGAGATTTCATAAAGCATTTACAGTTTGAAGATTGTGATTTTATTCAAATTACCATAGATGGTGAAAAAGAGTTCCATAATTCACGAAGAACAAATAAATGTAAAATTAATACATTTGATAAAATAATTTATAATATTAATAAATGTGCAGAAAATAAAATAAAAATTGTAATTAGATTAAATGTAGATAAACAAAATTATCAAAGTATAAAGCAATTTTTAGAAAAAATTACAAATTTGTTAGAAAAAAAATATTTTGGACAATACATATTTGTTGATATAGCTAGAGTTTTTGGTTCGATAAATTCTTTTAATTTGTTTGAATATGAAAAATATCGTGAAGAACTTTTTGATATTTGTTACAAACAAAAATTGGTTAATGCAAATCTAATGGTTTCAAATTTAAATACATTTTGTATAGCAGAAAGTTTAACAAAAGATATTGTTTTAGATAGCAATGGCAATTTGTATAGATGTTGGAATAATGTATTTGATGAAAATTTTAAAATTGGGACTATTCAAGAAAGATTAAATAATAATTGTGACCCCTATGACAATTCAGATATTACCTTGGATTTTGTTGAAAATATGTCTTTAATGAATGTAAATAACTCAAAATGTTTTTCTTGTAAATATATAAAATATTGCCAAGGACTGTGTCCTCGTATTAGAAAAAATATAATTGAAAATATAGATCGTAATATTTATAAAAATAATGAATGTAAAAAAATTATTAAAAAAAGAATCCAACAATTAATATCAAAATTGGAGGTGTAAATGCTAAAGTTACAAAATGTTTCTATAGAAACTATTAAGGGCAGGAAATTAATTGAAGATTTGTCATTTTCATTAAATAAAGAAGATAGGCTTGCAATTATTGGAGAAGAGGGAAATGGTAAGTCAACATTGTTAAAGGCAATTTATGATAAAGATCTTATTTCGTCATATTGTAATGTGCAGGGCACAATTGACACAAGAGGTGAAATATTAGGATATTTGGAACAAAAGCTATCTAACAATTGGGGAGCGTTTACTATTTTAGACTATTTTTTAAAAGAAAATCCCTCTTCAGAAGATGATTATGCGGTCTATGAGTATTTTGATAAGATAGAAAAAAAATTAACAGAATTTGGGCTTGATAAAAAAATACTCGAAGATAATACTTTAATAAAAAATCTTTCTGGTGGAGAGCAAGTAAAATTGCAAATGGTAAAAATATTATGTAAAAATCCAACAGTTTTACTTTTAGATGAGCCTACGAATGATTTAGATATAAATACTTTAGAATGGTTAGAAAATTTTATAAAAAGTTCAGAGTTGCCAATTATTTTTATTTCTCATGATGAAACTTTGCTTGAAAATTGTGCAAACAGAATATTACACATAGAACAATTGATGAAAAAATCTAAACCGAAGTTTACTTTAGCGAAATGTAGCTATGACGAATATATTGACTCTCGACGACGTGGTATTGAGAAACAAACGCAAATAGCTTATAACGAAAGAAGGGAGAAAGCTAAACAAGAAGAAATATTAAGACAAATAAAACAAAAGGTGGAAAATTCATTAAATGCATCTAAAAAGGATCCATCAAATGGTCGCATAGTTGCAAAAAAAATGGCAAATATAAAAGCTCAAGAAAAAAAATTACAAGATGAAGAATTAACGGAAATTCCTGAAGTTGAGGAAGCTATTAATTTAATAGTTGATAAAAATATTGTAGTACCAAATCAAAAGAAAGTTATAGATGTAAATATAAAAGAATTGAAAGTAGGTGGAAAAAAGTTATCTCAAAATATAGAATTTAAAATTTTTGGTCCACAAAAAGTTGCAATCACTGGAAATAATGGTTGCGGGAAAACTACATTTTTAAAAACAATTTTGCCTGTTTTACAAAATACAAGTGGTTTAAAAATAGGGTATTTTTCTCAAAATTATAGTGAAAATTTAAATTATTCTGCAACACCAGTTGAAGAATTACAAGAGGCTAATTCAAAATTAAATCCTAGAACATTGTTAGGATGCTTAAAATTTACGAGAGAAGAAATGGAGCATAAAATATCTGATTTAAGTGAAGGACAAAAAGCTAAGATCTTAATAACCAAATTAATAGTTCAAAAAAATAATGTTTTAGTTTTGGATGAGCCAACTAGAAATTTAAGCCCATTATCTAATCCTATTATAAGAGGGGTATTAAAAAAATTTAATGGTGTCATTATTACCGTATCCCATGATAGAAAATTTATCAATGAAATTTGTAATGAAGTATATAACCTTGATAAAGAAGGGTTAAAAAAAATTGAGTTAAAAAAAAAGAATTTTATAGAAAATAATGAAGAAGTTGAAAAATTTTAAATGTTAAATATATAATACAAACTTTTTAAATATTATTTTTTGTTATATTGTTATTGTAAAATAATAATTGTATGAGTTATTTAGAAAATAATGTTAAGATTTAATATTTGTTGTGTTTTTTAAGATCTTTTATTAGTTCTTTTTCAAGTTGGTCGTAGTTTATTATGTTGGTTCTGTCGGTTTTATAAAGAATGAAAATTTAGTAGTTACGATATCTTCCTCAATCATTTTTAAGCTTGAATAATTTTCGTTCCAATCCCAAGTTTTACAAAATTTTATTACATAGCGATACAATTCGTTTGCTTTATCAAGTTCGTTAATTTTTATGACTCTATATTCCATAAGTCTCCCATTTATCTTTCTTGTATTTTTGCGAAGTTTTAATAAATGTATTAAATAATTTAACTAATTGTATTTATAATATTTTTTCTTTTAGTAAATTTGTAAAATAAAAAACAAAATAGTTTTGGTGCGGGAGATGAGAGTCGAACTCACATGGTATTTCTACCACAGGTACCTGAAACCTGCGCGTCTGCCATTCCGCCACTTCCGCAAAATTGGTTTTCAAACTAGATGTGATTATTTTAATATTTTTTGTTTTGCTTGTCAATGTTTAGAAATAATATAAATGTTTATTCAACAAAAAATATAAAAAAAATTTAAAAAAAGACTTATTTTGATTGTCTATTTTTCGTTATTAGCATATAATACAAGTATTAAGGAGGGATTATGAAAAGTTTTATCAAAGGAATGGAAGGATTGGCTTTATGGATCAAAATTATTCTTGCATTGCCAGTTCTAGATATTGTTTGGAACATTTACCGTCTTGCTAGATCTATTAACAAGAATAGTGTAATCGGTATTGTTTTAGCAGTTCTTCTTATTGTTATCGGAATTCCATTCATGTGGCTTGTAGATATTATCTGCTTGCTTATTACAGGTAAAGTGCTCTGGATTGATTAAGAGAATAAAAAGCGCATATAAAGCGCTTTTTATTTTGTAAAATAATATTTTTTGTGTATAATAAACTCGAGAGGAAATATGTTATTACCAAAAGATTATGATAAGAAAAGAAGGAATCAAAATTCTTCCACTTCTCAAAGAGATGGTGCAAACAAAGATTTACGAGCCAAGTTTAGAAGCAGAATGCAAGGGGAAGATGCGGAAGAAGAAAATGGCATAAACGAGGAAAGTCAGGATCAAAGCAGTTTATATGGTGGCAATATAGGTGCTCAGAGTGCTTATGCTAATGGAGACAATGATAATAATGGCTCTGATCAAAAGCAAAGCACAGCTGAAAACGACACAGAGAATCAAGGGCAGGAGCAAGAACAAACAGAATCCGATACTAGTGAAGAAGACTTTGATGGGAAGGATTCTGTTTTAGACACTATAAAATTCAGAGTAAATGCTTTTAAGATGATGGCATTTCAAAAAACCGATATGAAGTGTCCTTATTGTGAGAAAAAATCTATTTATATGGAACAAATCCACGAAAAACTTTTTAGGGACATTGCATGGGCTTGGTGTGGATTAACCAGAGAGCCAAGATATATTTGTGTGAATAAAAAATGTAGAGCATACTTTAATAAGCATAAATCTAGAATGAAAGTAGGATATTCGGGAAGATTGCAATACACTCACTTTTTAGGCTCATTTATAGATTTTAATATTTTCCATATAGATAGATAAAAAAATAATAAAAAAAGGAAATTTTATGAAGAAGATAGCGATAATAACAGATAGCAATTCAGGATTAACAGGAAAGGAAGCAGAACAAATAGAAAATTTGTTCATAGTTCCAATGCCATTTATGATTGGAGAAGAAGAATTTTTTGAAGATATAAATTTGACACAAGAGCAATTTTATCAAAAGCTTTTGTCGAATCAAAACATCTCAACATCCCAACCTTCCATAGGTCAAATAGTAGAGATGTGGGAAGAAATTTTAAAAAAATACGATGAGATTGTTCACTTGCCGATGTCAAGCGCTTTAAGCATGTCATGTGAAACTGCTAAAAACTTTGCTAAACAATTTGAAGGCAAAGTTCAAGTTGTGGACAATCATGCAATTTCAGTAACTTTAAAGCAATCTGTTTTGGATGCGATAGAACTAGCAAAAAAAGGATTTAGTGCTGAAGAAATAAAAAAGATGCTTGAAGAAAACAAAAGTAATAACAGCATCTATATAATGGTTTCAACATTAAAATATTTGAAAAAAGGTGGCAGAATAACTCCCGCTGCAGCAGCTATAGGAACTTTATTAAAAATAAAGCCAGTTTTGCAAATTCAAGGTGGAAAATTAGATCAATTTGCAAAAGTTTTAAACGAAAAAGTTGCTTGTGCCAAAATGATAAGTGCTGTAAAAAAAGATTTAGAAACAAGATTTAAAGATTATGTAAAAAAGGGCCAGATGAGATTATACGTTGCTCATACTAATTGTTTAGCCAAAGCCCAAGCTTTTGCAGAACAGATTAGAAAAGAAATTCCTAATGTCGAACTCACTTTTATAGATCCTCTTTCTTTATCGGTAGCATGCCATATTGGAGATGGAGCATTAGCAATTGCAACTTCTAGGGTGATAGGCTAAAAATGAAAAAGAAAGTTGCAGTTATTACTGGAGCTAGCAAAGGTATTGGCTATGCCTGTGGAATAAGGTTAAGTAAAGATTATGTAATATATAACTTGTCAAGAACTGTCGAAGAGAGTCCTTTTAAAAGTTATGAAGTAGATGTTAACGATTATCAAAAAATCAAATCTATCGCTAAAGAAATTTTTGAAAAAGAAGGGCAAATAGATTTGCTTGTTAATAATGCCGGCTTTGGCATAGCGGGAGCAGTAGAAAATTGTTCTGCTGAAAACATTTATTCTTTAGTCAACACAAACCTTTCGGCTGTTATAACATTATCTTCAATTTTTATCCCTTATTTAAAAAAGACCAAAGGAAAGATTATTAACATTTCATCTATTGGGGGAATAATTCCTTTGCCTTATCAGGCAGTTTATTCGGCTACAAAAGCCGGAGTAGAGATATTTTCAAGGGCTTTAGCCAATGAAGTTAAAGAAAGCGGAATAAAAGTAACAGCGATTTTACCTGGCGATATAAAAACTAGTTTTACAACTTCTCGAATAATACAAAATGATGTTAATGACAAAGAAAAACGAGAAAGAATTGAAAACAGTATAAAAAAAGTAGAAAAAGACGAGCAAACAGGCATGAGTGCAGATAGTGTTGCAAAAGTAGTGCAAAAAATTGCAAAAAAGAAGAACCCTCCTTTAAGAAAATCAGTTGGATTGTCTTACAAATTTGTAAGTTTTCTTTCTAAAGTGTTGCCAACAAGAGTTATAAACTTTATTGTTCGTAAACTTTATTGTAAATAAAAACACATTATATTTTTATAATGTGTTCTTTTTATTTTTGTCCTTTTTTAATTTTTCTATCAATTCGCAATAACGATTGTATGCTTTTTCAATAACTTTAGGCCAAGGAAGATATAATTGCTCAAAAGCATTTTGGCAAACTTGGGAGTATTTTTTTTCGCTTTTAAATATATCTATAATTTTATCGGCATAACATTCAATAGAGTTCTTAGATAAAAAGCCATTAACTTCTGGGGTAATCGTATCAGCAGTAGCAGCTCCCTCTAAAAATAGAGCTGGTGTTTTTTGACTTGAAGCTTCAATTTGCACCAAAGAACTGCAATCATATAAAGAAGGAAAAAGGAATAAATCAGCTAAGGCATAATGTGCTGCTAACTCAATTCTGTCTGTTATTTTACCTACAAAAATTATTTCATTTTCCAGTTGTTGCTTTTTAACCTCTTTTTTTATCACTTCTTCATCTTGTCCCGTTCCAACAAAAAGCATTTTGAATTTAAAGTTCTTATCTTTTAAGGCTCTTAAACTCTGAACTAAGAAAATAAGGTTTTTTAAAATATTCAATCTGCCGACAAAAAGTAAAACTTTTTCATCATCTTTTATAGAATATTTTTTTCTCAAGTCATTTAAAAAAGTTTTGTCTCCAAAAGGGAGCATGTCTGTCCCATTAAGCATTACTAAAGGTTTATTTTTAATTTTATAGTCCTCATAAAAAATTCTTGCAACTTCCCCATTAACTGCCCAGTTTTCAGTAGTGTTATTAAAAACTTTACGAATTATAGACATTAATAGTGCAACAACAGGAGCAAGCAAAGGAGTTTTCGCACTTCTTTTAAAATCTTTTTTAAATTGGCTATGCATGGTTGCAACGCATGGTATATTGTGTTTTTTTGCGTACTCCAAACCTATTTTGCCCATGGTAAAAGGCGAGTGGATATGTACGATATCTAAATTGGATTCTTTAAGTTGTTTTTTAAAATTTTTATCTAGTTTTGGTAAGGATAAATCGTAGTCCAAGAAAAAGACTTTCATGATTTTGCTTCGCACTACTTTATAAGGAAAATTGTCTTCAATTTTTTTTCTTCCTTTTGGTACAAAAACAGTAACATCACAAAAATCGCTCAAGTATTTTGCGTAATTGTCAACTACTTGAACAACGCCATCGACCATAGGATAAAAAGAATCGCAAAAAATTCCAATCTTTAATTTATTAATAGACATATTTCACCAATCCACAACTTTATGTGATGGATGTTTAACATCATCATAAAACTCGAAATATTTTTGTTTAAATTTTTTTGTTTGTTTTTTCTTATCAGCCATGCAAAGATGTTAACAAAAAATAATAAAAAAGTAAAGTGATTTTATTTAAAAGAAAGTTTCAACAAAAATTAAAAAAAGAAAATGTCTTTCTTTGTCGAATTTAAATAAATATTTTTTTTATAACCATTTTAAAAGAGGAGGTAAGAAAAATGAAAAAGTTTTGTAAGATTTTGCCTGCAATATTGTTAGTGCTAATTGCTTTAGTTGGGGTAGTTTCTAATAACATGGTAATACCCAATAATATTGTAAAAGCAGAAGAAGTTGTAGAATATACAGAAGATGGAGCATTTAGCTCAAAATTGGTTATAAGAGCAACAAGCGAAGAAAAATATCAAGCCGATAAAGCACAGGTAAGCGCTATGGTTGAAACTTTAGATATAGATAAAGAAGTATCTAAAGAAAAAAATAGTCAAATAATGAAAGATGTTATAGATTTTCTAAAAGCAGAAGGAATTTCAAAAAATAAAATAGAAATTTCTTATTATTCGACTTATTCGACTAAGGACATGGTGGGCTGTGGTTCTACGGGTGAAAGAACCTGCACATCTTTTAATTTTGAAATTGATGATTTGTCCAGATTACAATACTTTATTGATAATGTTTGCGAAAAAGGAGCAAGCGTTACTTCTATAAGATTTAGTCTTAGTGATTATCAAACCAAGTATAATGATTTATTAACACTTGCCATTGAGAATGCCAAAGCAAAAGCGAAAAAGCTTTTGAACAAAGAAGAAATAAATGTTTTAAAAATTAAAGAAGAATGTAAATATTTTTGCAATAGCAAATATCAATCTTATTATGATGGCTTCGGAGCGGACTTAGAGATAGGAGATATAACTATAGAAGCTGAAGTAGAGATTGTCGCTTGTTAAAAGAACACATTCAATCCTTCTTTTATAATTTCTATTTTGGCTTCTTTGCAACTTAGTTTTTCTCCATCTAAATTGAAGTCAAATTGAGAAGAAAAAGTAAAATTGATACTGTTTATATCTTTAACAAAAACTGTTGAAGGATAGTTCTTTTTAATTCCAAACAAGAAAAGATTTGCAATTTTGCAAAGGTCAGAAAACTTGGCCTTTGCATTTTTGTTTTGAAATAATATTAAAGTGGCTTTCCCATCATTCAAGACAGATTGTTTGCAAAGTCTTTGACCTCCAACATATTTAGAATTAACAATTAAGAAAAATGAAGTCTTAAATTTATGTAAATCTTTGTCAATCTCAATTTCTAAATCAATAGTTTTAGTTTTGATAAATTTTTTTAATGCATGAAAAACATAAGCAATTTTACCAAAAACTTTTTTTGAATTTTGAGATGTATTATAACTTGTTTCAGTAAACAGACCTCCGCCTAAAACATAAACCCCATATGTATTATTAATTTTTATAACATCTAATTTAAACACTCTTTTATTTTCCAAAAGAGAAAGAGCTTTTTTGTAATTTTTTGGTATCCCTAAATTTCTAGATATATCGTTTACCGTGCCAAAAGGTAAAATCCCTAAAACTAATTTTTTATTTAAATGCATTATAGAATTTACAGCCTCGCTAATTGTTCCATCGCCTCCTGCGACAATAACTGCATCAATCCCAATACAATGCTTTTTTATTAATTCTTTTATATCTCCTTTTTTTGAAGTTGCAAAAATTTTTACTTCATCAAAAATTTTATTTAGTTTAGTTTTAATATCTTCTAAATATTTTAAAACTTTTTTCTTGCCGCTATTAGGATTATAAATAAACAAACATTTCATACTTTATTATATACTTTTTTTAAGTTTCAAGTCAAAACTACTAAAAAGATTAATGTTTTTGTTTTTATTTATTAAAAAAATATGTTAAACTCGTAATATGAAAAAGTTAGATACAAACAGATTAAAAAAAGATAAAAATTTAAGGTTTGTTTTGCAAATTATAATGGTTGCTTTAGCAGGTGTAATTGGAGGATTTTCATTCTGTTCCTTTTTTGAACCAGCAGGTATTATCCCAACAGGGCTTAGTGGTTTAGCACAAATTATACATAATTTATTTGAACAAGGTGGCATTATTGTTGCTACATCAATTATTTATTTAATCATAAATGTTTTTCTATTTGTGTTTGCGTTAAGAATGTTTGGATACAAATTTATAATTTTAACATTAGTAGGGTTAAGCACTTACACTCTTTCAATGCAATTTTTATCGATTCCTGCCATAACAAGTCAATCAAGCGATATCCTTTTATTTTCTATAGTTGGTGGTGCATTATATGGCTTTGGAGTTGGTATTGCCTATAGATATGGTGGTTCTACAGGCGGAAGTGATATTTTAGCTGTTATAATTAATAAATATTTCCCTCGTGTTAAAAGAGGCATATGTATTTTATTTATCAATGTGGTTGTAATAATTTTAACTGTTATAACAAGAGGATTAAGTACAGGTTTGTATGCCATAATTGTTTCTGTTATTTCATCTTGGGGGACAGACTTTGTTTTAGATAAAATAAAAAGAGTTAGAGCTTTTTATATAATCTGCGATAAAGATGAAGAAATATCAGAAGCTATCTTAAATGCATATCATAGAGGGGTAACAAGAATTGATGGGCAAGGAATGTTTTCTAAAAAAGACAAATCTATTTTATTAACATTAATTCCAGATGTGCAAACAGAGGAGCTAAGAGCAATTGTCCAAAGTATCGAACCAAATGCCTTTGTTTTTTCAAATATCGTTTCAGAAACATATGGTGATGGAAAATTTTTAAAAGAGCAAAGTTTGTTCAAAAACAAAATTTCTAAAGCAAATTCATTTTTAAAGCAATCAAAAAAAATTGATATAAAAAGGGATCCAAAGAAAATAATAAAATCTAAAAGGCTATATAATAATAAATAAGAAGGAGATGTTACCAATCATCTCCTTCATATTTTGATTTGCGCAAATTATAGGATAAAATAATAATTTGATAAATATCAGAAGCTACAATTAAAGAACAAGGAACGACTACCAAACAAATTAAACCTGTTGGAGAAGAAATAAAGGTTATTAATTTTGACCAAAAGTTCTCTTCTTCCAAATATTTTCCTATAACATAATTTTGATAAATTTTCACGCTATCTTGCTCTGCATTGTCAACACCTTTAGTGGTAAACCATTTGTTACCATTAACATCTGTTTCAACCATAATTATTTGATGAAAAACAATTTTAGAAGAATCTGCCTTTGCTTGTGGATAATTATATTCTGTAACCATGCCTGGAACAGAGCAATTTGGGTCTGCAAATTGAAAAAATGCGATAATATCACCTTCTGCAAGATTTTGAGGATTCTCGCTTTTGACAAAGCATTTTGATCCAACATCAAAACCAGCACTTTCCATAGAAGCAGAAGCGATTTCAACTTGTGTGTAACCAAAAACAGAAGGAACACCACTCTGCAATCTTGTGATTAAAACGGAAAAAGCAATTATGAGAACAAAAATAAATAATGGTATAAAAATAACATTGAATACTATGTTCACAATTCTTCCAGCTTTTTCAATTTTGTGTTTTTGATATGAAATCATAGTTTTATTATACACTTTTTAGATTTATTTACAAACAAAAAAAAGACTTAAAAAGTCTTTTTTTTGTATTTGGTCTATTGGGAATCTTGATCTAAAAGTATAGACATATTAAATTCAAGAGTTCCTTCAATTCCTGTTAAATTACCAAGTGCAGTATTTGAAACAACAGCAATATAAAATTCGCCACTTCCATCAGGTGATGCTTGTAAAGTAACATCAGCATTAAGAGCTGAGTTGTTTAATGCTGTCATAGAAGCTCCCCAAGTTTGACCATAATAAACAGTTATTTGACTATTATCGACTGTAGAGGCTGTGATATGAGCATAAACTGCTACATCTGATGCGTTTGTAAAAGTAAATTTATATGCGTAGTAATTTTTCGTAGTCTTAGCGCTGAAAGCTATTGGTGTAACAGAACCAGATTTTGTGTTTTCTTCTGCAGTTTTTTCAACTTTAGCTTTTCCCCAATCAACAACATCTGTAGGAGCAGATTCAACAGCATCTTCACCTTCGTGGATATATTCATAAACACTAACAGCAACTTTTGTTTGCCCACTGGTTGTAATAGAAATGTTGTTATTGATAGATACATTTTGACTTTTAGCTGCCCAAACAGAGATGCCTATTAAAGCAAAGCAAACTAGCATACTAATTACCAAAGAAACAATTTTTAATTTAATAGAAGTTTGTTTTTCCATGTTTTTATCTCCTTTTCGTAAAATAATATATCACATGATTAAATTATTTCCAAACAAAATAATCATCTTTTTTAGTTTTGTGTTAAAATTGATTTATTATACTACATATTTTAAAAAATCTTTTTTGTTAAATACGGGTCTTAGATAATGTTTTGAACAAAATACATAGTATAGGGAAAGAACTCTTTTAAAGTGAAAAATATAAACATGTAGGATCTTAAACGTAAAAGGTTAACCAATTTCTAAATGTGATAATTAAAAATTATAATTATAATTCATTATCAATTATTTCATATAAATATTTTTCTTTATCTTTCTTATCTTCGTCCGGATAATCATATAGAGACTTTAAAGTTTTTGTATTTGAATCGTAAATTTTGTATTTCCTTCCGCGTTTATCATAAGGAGGTTGTGATAACTTTTTTAAATTTAATTTTTTCATTTTTTACTCCTTATTTTTTTATCTTTTATCTTTTTTTAAAGATTCATCAATTTCTTTATTTGTACTATTTTCTTCGGTTAAGTTTCCTTCAACCTTGCCATTATTAAGTTTTTTAATCTTTATTACACATACAATTTCTTTAATAATTAATATTGCAAAAACAATTATTTTAGATAAAGCTACTATAGTAGAAAGTATATCATAAAAATCATATGCTGTAGAAGAATAGTAGTTAGGACACAAGGATCCGATATGATTATAAATACTTAAAAAGGCAGAAATTGCAGTGAAAATTAAAGTAATAATCAAAGCTAATTTAAGAGTTTTTTTGACATCTTCTTCTTCATCTTTTTTGTACCAAATCACGCCACCAAGAACGGCAAAAGCAATAATGCTTAAATAAGCACTTAAAAGTATAAAAATCTTCTTCCACATTTTGTTCATATTTTTTCTCCTTATTTATAGTTTATTATAGAATCATAAGATGTGTCAATCAAATTTCGTTTTTATTTTTATAAAAGAGTTTTTTATTAACCATATAAAAACCATTTTTTAATAAATCATTACATATTTTAAAATTAAAGATTTAGATCTGATCTTAAAATTTCGTAATATTTAACGTTGTAGTATTTGCCGTTTTTAAATTCATGTTCTCTCATCTCTCCAACATATTTCATGCCTATTTTTTGCATAACTTTTCCACTGGCAAGATTAATACTTAAGAATCTTGCAAAAATACTGTTTAAGTTTAGAGTTTTGAAACCATATTCAATCATTGCCTTTGCCGCTTCAGTTGCTATTCCTTTATTCCAATATTTTTTAGCAACCCAATATGCTAATTCTGCCCTGTTAGAAGGTCGTTTAATCCCCATTAAAGAGACACAGCCAACAACTTCATTAATATCTTCTTTTAAACATATTGCTAATTCATATGATTTTTTATCATTGATAGCATTTTTAGTGTACTCAATAAAATTTTTTGCATCTTCTAATGTATAAGGAAAGGGTATACCTAATGTTGTTTTTGATATTTCAAAATCATTACATGCTTCATAAACTTTTTCAGCATCTAAGCTTTTAAAAGGTCGTATTATAAATCTTTTTGTCCTAATCATATGAACTCCTAAACTCAAATTTTATTTTACCATTTTGTTATTTTATTGTCAACATAATACCAATAATTACCTTGAGTAATAGGTTCATTTGCAGAATAATAGAATATAGTTGTATCGTGTTGTAAAAAAGTAGTTAAACCTTCGATGTTTTGTATAATTGTTTGTTCTCCTTCAAAACATATTTCTTTTAATGTATATTGAACAGATGTCCCTATATTTGAAACACTTGTTGGTAAGTGGATTTGAATTAGAGATTGGCATGCAGTAAATGTATTGTCCCCAATCTTTTCAAAACAGAACCCTGTTCAAAACTAACACTTTCAAGATTTCGCATATATAAAATGCCAAATCATTTTTGTTGGCAATTTATTAGAAAATTTTATTTCAAACTTTCATATCATGATTTAGTAATTAACAACCTGTTGTTATTCTGATAATTTGTTTTGTTATCTTCATTTGTTTTTAATAATTTATTAGCAGGGAGAATTTTTAAAATAAAAAAAAGAACCTACATTGAACTTTTTGTTGCTCAATGTAGGTTCTTTTTTGGGGATTGTAGTTATGATAAATATTATTTTATGGTCTTTCATCGACCTTGCCAAACTGATGAATAAGCATAGCTCTTACTGCTTTATTATTGTTTAAAGTCGCTGTATAATTTATTAAAATATTAGGATAAATGTCGTTATCAAAAAGCTGTAACGAAATCGCATAGACACAAGCATCTGTTTGCAAGCCACATATATCAATATTGTTTTCTGTTGATAAAATTTCTTTTATTTTTTCTATTTGTTTTTGTGACAAACCATAGCCATTTTTTTCAAAAATAAAATTATTATGTGGTATTGAAACACAAATTTTTTGTGATTCCTCACTTAGTAAATTTTCCCAACCTAATTTTTTGACATAAAAACTATTTTTTCTGTTGATGAATTTTGTAAAAATGTAATATTCATAATTGTTTTTCTCAATTAAAGAATTTATTTTAGAAACTAAGTCTGAATATGGTTTTTTAGTTATAAATCCATTTTGCATATCGACTATTAATAAAGCTTTGCTCATAATCCCTCAAAACAACAAACTGATAAAAACATTTTCGTTTTTATCAGTTTAACTTGGCGGAGAGATAGGGATTCGAACCCCAGGATGCTTTCACATCAACGGTTTTCAAGACCGCCGCTTTCGACCGCTCAGCCATCTCTCCATATATGTTGCATTTCTATTATACACATATGTCGAAGATTTTTCAAGCGTTTTTTCAAAATTTTTTATTTTTTTTATTGACATAATTATTATTTTTTCGACAAAAAAGATTTTCTTTTTTTATTCTAAATAGTATATCATCTTTTTTCTCGGAGGTTTTATGAACTGTAACTTTAACACAAAATATTGTTCCGTCGAAGAAAAAGGAATTATATTACAAAGTTCTTTAAAAAAAGATGTTTGGAATGCAATAAGCTTTAAATCGTTTTCTGATTTTTTTTCTAGAATTGATAAATTCGAGCTTTTAAATCTTTCGAACAAATTTTTAAATCAAGAAAAAATAATATTGTTTTTCTTGGATTTTTTTGATATATTGTTAAGAAGTCGCTTGTTAACCTTTACACAAGAAAATTTTTGTTTGTTAAAAAGGAAATTAAATAAATATGGTGTCCAAAACATCTTGAAAGATGCTGATAAATTATTCAAGTTAGTATTAAAATCAAACGACCAATTTGGGAACAGATTTGTTTTTAGTCCAGACAAAATATTAGAAAAAATACTATATGGCCAGTTGAAAGATTTTACAGAGCTGATAGGTTGCTTAACTAATGAAGATTATCCACAAGAAACAAATCTTTACAAATGGATAGTGACTTTTAGTGATACTTGTTATGAAAGAGAATGTTAATCGTTGTTAATTTCACTTATACTATTTTCGTTTGTTTCAAAACTGAGCAAAAGTTCTTTTTTTGAGGAAAAAGCAAAGCATTTATTTTGTTCGACAAACTTGAAATAACTGACATCGGGGATAAATTCTTTAAGTTGAGTAATGGAAATTTCGTTTCTTAAAGTTTCTGTTAATAAAGAATAGGCAAAAGAATAAGCTTGTAATTTTATAGATTTCATAAATTGAAAAGAGACTAAAGAAGAAGGAATCTTTTTTTTCGCAACAAAGGAATTTAATTTTAATCCTTCTTGCTCAAAGCTATATATTAAGTCAAAAAAATCTTCATGGATTACAAAACCATCTGCATTGTTTTCTATATTTCCGCTAAATGTTTTAATAATATAGTTTTTAGGGTTGAAGATAATGATTGTTGATGTTTCTGAATTTTCGAAAAAAACATAATAAAGATTTTTTATTTTTTTTAAAGAGTAATTGACAAAATCAAAATTTAAGGAAATTGTTTTTCTTATATCTTTGGTGTTGAAACAAATTTCCGTTTTTGAAACTTCAATTTCACATGGATAAGGATTTCCAAAATTGAATTTATCATGAGTTTTAATGGAAGTAGATTCTACTATAAACACATAAATACAATCATCGATTTTTTTTACTTTATAAAATTGTGATGATGTAAGATTTTTTAGGTCTAGTACAAAAGATATTTTTTGGGGAGATGTTGGATAAATGTTTAGCTTCTGCATAGAAGAAAACTCTAAATTATCATTTTGAGTTAAAAGAATTTCATTTTCTTCGTATTTGACTAAACATTCATATTGAGAAAATATTTTAAACATAATGTATTTTACTCTGCATATTTTAATTTAATGAATTTTTTGTTTAAAAACTTTTTTATTGTCAATATTTTAAGCAAAGGAGAAAAACATGAAAGGATTATGGGCTAATAAAGAGGTAAATGACCTTTTTGAAACTGTAGAGAAAAACAAAAAGCAAGGTATTTGTTTAAGAAAAGCGTTTGAACAGCACGCAAAGAAGTACAACAGAAAAGCAAACTCAGTTAGAAACTATTATTATCAAGAAGTGGATAGGCTAATAAAAGATGAAAAAAGGACAAAAAAGTTAAGTATTGATCTTGCAAACCATAAAAAAAGTAAAAGCAAGGTGTTTACAAAAATAGAAGAGAAAAATTTGATAAACAAAATAGAAAATCTCACGGCTAAAGGGAAAAGTGTGCGAGCTGCTTGTTTTGAACTTTCTAACGGAGACCCTGTATTAATGCTTCGTTATCAAAATAAATATAGAAACTACAACAAAAAACCAGAAGAGCAAAATTTTGAACAATCAAATATTATTCGATTTACATCTCAGAAACAGGGATTAACAGAAAATGATATTAACTCTTTGTTTATGGGATTAATCAGGCTTGTGAAAAGGAATTTAACAAATGAAATTGAAAAGAAAGAGATTGCAGAAAAAGAAAGTTTAAATGACAAATTGAGAAAAACAATTACTATGTTGGGAGAAAAAGAGAACGAAATAAGTTTATTAAAGGAAAAATTTGAAAGTTTAAAAAAAGAAAATCAATCGTTGAGTCAAAAAATGTTAAAGCTTAAATGTGAAAAAGCGTCTCTTTTGTCTTCAAAAAATAATAAAAGAACAGCTGTCAAGCAATAGTTGTTCTTTTTGTTTTGTTGATTAATTTTTTTTATTATGTTAAAATACTTGCATGAAAGTAAAACTATGGGGTGAAGAAAACATATCCTTAGCTAGTGAGTATATGTATAAAAACATAGACAACAGAGATTACGAAATCGAGCATATT
This sequence comes from uncultured Clostridia bacterium, assembly GCA_944349375.1. Taxonomy (GTDB): domain Bacteria; phylum Bacillota; class Clostridia; order Christensenellales; family UBA1242; genus Caccovivens. The sequence goes on along the minus strand of CALVMV010000004.1, from coordinate 33,942 downwards.
GTGATAGTACCAGATAGAGCTTCGCTCTTAACAGAAAAAAAATTGCTTGATATTTTACCCAATCAAATTCTTTTTAATGTCAAGGTTACAACTTTTTCAAAATTTGTTTTAAACCTTTTTACTCAAATGGGTGTTGATAATAAACTCCTGACTATGGCCGAGCAACTATTGTTAATTCAAAAAGCGGTAGAAAATACAAAGAAAGATTTTTTGTTTTTTAAAAAATTTAATATAACATTTTGCAATCAACTCTCCAAAACTATATCTCTTCTGCAGTCTTCTCAAGTTCTGCCAAAGGATTTGTCAAAAGAAGGAAACTTAAAAAAAATAAATGCAAAAAAATTTCATGACATTGCTTTAGTGTATAATGAATACCTTAACTTGCTTGGAGATAGATTGGATAGTGCAAAATTATTTGAAAAGTTGCTTTTAGATATTGATTTAAGGGATTTTGTTAAAAACAAGAAGTTTTATTTTGCTGAATTCGATAGCTTTACATCTCAAATGTATGATGTTATCAAATTGTTGATTTTAAATGCAAAAGAGATAAACATTTCTTTCGCAAATCCAAAAGGGATAGGAAATAAATACATTTACGAAGATGATATTCAAAACAAAATTATAAATATTTGCAATGATATAAATTGCCAAGTAGATGTTAAGATTGGGGCTGAAAAAAAATCAAAAGCCCAAGATTTGATTTTGAAAAATTTATATTCTTGTCAAGTTGAAAATTCTTATCCTTTGGATGTCGTAAAACAAATCAATTCTGTTACCAAAAGACAGGAAGTTGGAAGTGTCGCAAAAATTATAGCTTCAAAAATAAGAGAAGGGGAGAAGTTCGACTCAGTTGCAGTTGCTGTCAGTGATATTAATGATTATTCAGCCCTTATAGAAGAAATCTTTAGCAAATATGATTTTTCATACTTTATAGATAAATCTATTAATGCAAGTCAAACGGTTCTAGTTAGGTGTTTGTTTGGACTATTAAATATTAAAATACATAATTATTCAAAAGAGTCCTTGCTTAATTTTTTAACTAATCCATTAATAAATAGTTCAAGTGAAATAATTGAAGAAGTCATAAAAAAACAAATTGATGGGAAATGGAAGTTTTTTAAGTTTTTTAGTTTTGAAAATGCAGAAACTTTTTATTTAAAAAAGCTAGAAAACATTTCAACAAATAAAGAATTGTTTGAAATGGTGAGTGAATTTTTAAATCAATTAAAAATAAAGCATGAAAATTATTTAAATGTTTTGCACGAAAGAGGTTTATATAAAGAAGTCAATATTGAGGGACAAAGTTTTGATTGTTTAAGACAAGCTATAGAACTTATTATACAAAATTCAATTTTAGATGAAAAATGTGATTTCAAAGAATTTTATAAAAAACTAGAACTTATTTTATCTTCAATAGAGTTGTCATCAGTTCCAACTTTGATAGATGCTATAATGATTGGAGATGCAACAGAAAGTTTTTTTGATAAAAGAAAATTTTTATTTGTTTTGGGTGGCGAAAACTTACCGAAAACAATAAGCGATAATAGTATTTTGACAGATAAAGAAATACAGTTTCCAATTTCTAAAAAAGTAGTTGAGCCAACTACTAGAATGATAAACAGGAGAAATAGATTTGCTCTTTTTAATCTTTTAAGTAACGGTTGGGAAGAAATATATTTGTCTTCTTTAATGTTTAATGAAGAAGGTAAGCCGATAACTTTACCTTCCTATATTGACCAGCTTAGCAAATTGTTTGAAGGGAAAACTGTTAACTCTTTTAAATCGCTAGAAAAATTAACAAACGACAATGATGTTGTTAACTATTTTGGTTGCAAGAAAAATTTAGAAGCTTTTTTATCAATCGATAAAAAACAGTTGCAAGAAAAATTAAATTCAAGGTCAATAAACATAGAGCAACTATTTTTTAACAATGGAGTTGTTTCAGCATCTCAGCTAGAGACATACTTTTCTTGCCCGTTTAAACATTTTGCCAGATATGGATTAAAATTAAAAGAAAAGGAAACTTTTGTATTCGATCAAAGGGATATCGGAAATCTTTGTCATAGAGCAGTGGAGCTTTTTGTTAAAAAATATCTCAACAAAGATTTTAATTTTCAATATGGCATAATTGATGATTTTATAGAAAGAAATTTTGATATAATGTTGAAAAATGAGCATTTAGAAGAAAAGCTTTCTTTAATATGCGAAAGAGAAGGAGTAGAAAAGTTTTTAAAACTACAATTAAAAACCATATTAACAAGAGTGTGTAAAGAACTAAGCTTGTCTTTTTACAAGCCAAAACAATTAGAATTAAAAGTTGAAGGAAATTTGTTTAAAGAGTTAAAGTTTGTTGGCAAAATAGATAGAATAGATTTTTCGGACAATTTTTTTAGAATTATTGATTATAAAACAGGGAAACCTAAATCCCTTTTAAAAGAATTGTATTATGGGGAAAAATTACAACTCTTTTTATATTCAAGTATTATTCAAAATCAATCGCAAAAGATATGCGGTGGAGTATTTTATTTTGATTGTAAATTTGATTTTCAAGATTCAGACGGCGGCAAATATATATTGAAAGGGTTAGCAGAGAATGATGATGCCAATTTAAAACTTTTTGTTAAAAATTTGGAAATTAGTGAGAAAAGTCAAATTCTGCAATTGTCTTTGTCAAAATCAGGAAAACAAAAATACACAGGAAGTGCAATTTCAAAAAAGCCTTTAAGTTTTTATATGAAATATGCTATTGCAGTTGCAAATAAAGCAATCGAAGAAATAAAACAGGGATTTATAAAACCATCTCCAGATAATAACTCCTGTGAGCATTGTATTTTTGGTGCGATATGTTGTTACAACAAAAATGAGGGTGTGCGCAATAAATCTTTTAAAGAAAGTATGTTTAAGGAGGAAAGGCAATAATGGGATTAACAGAAGAGCAACAACAAGTTTTGCAGTTTCAAAAGCAGAACCTTATTGTGTCAGCCTCCGCTGGAAGTGGAAAGACTTTTATATTGATAAAGTATATAACAGATTTAATTTTAACTAAAAAAGTTCCTCTTTCAAGATTTTTAGTTCTAACTTTTACTAAAGCTGCAGCTAATGAAATGAAAGAAAGATTGTTAAAATCTTTTTTGGGAGCTAAAAGGTCGGATTTTTTATATGAACAAATAGATGAAATTCCATCTTGTGATATTAGAACGATTGACTCTTTTTGCGAAAAAGTTATCAAGCAATATATATCAAAAACACAATTAGATGAGAACTTTGTCCTTATAGATGAAAAACAAAACTTGGCTCTTAAATATAAGGCATTTGATAGGGCGATTGAACAATTTTCTCTAGATTTTCCTGCAGAATTTGCTGAAATATTTTTATCTTTTAAACAAAACAGAAAAAATATTTTTGACTGCTTGTGCAAAATCAAAGACTTTTTTGATTGCCAACAAGATGAAGAATATCTTATCGAATATTATTTAAATAATGCCGAAAAGATTTTTAATAGGGCTTGTTCTTATTTGAACCAACAACTTAAAGATGATTTTATATCTCTAAGCGAAGAACTGTTTTATTTTAATAGCGAAGATAAAGATTTGCAGAATTATTTCCAACATATCCATTCAATTCTTGCTTCACCGTTAAACGAAGATTTTGTTTCCAATGTAAATTATTTAAGCCAAATTGAAATCAACAGATTTCCTAGTAAAAGAGGAGAGAGTGAGGCAAAAACCATTTTAAAAAGCGTAGCTGGGAAATTAAAGAAGATTATTTCTACTTGTAAAAAATATGATTTTTCATCTGTTATGTTAAAAAAGCAACAAATGGGGGTACTAAGCAATGCAATTTTAAAACTTGAAAAAATATTTTTATCTAACTACGAAAAAATAAAAAAGGACAGAGATTTTATAGATTTTGCAGATGCAGAAAAAATCGCTTATTCTCTTCTTCAAGATAATGAAATTTTGCAAAATTTACAAAATAGTTATGATTATATTTTTGTTGATGAATACCAAGATACAAATAAGTTGCAAGAATCAATTATAAAACCTATTGCTCAAAAAGGTATGTTTGTAGCCGTAGGAGATTTAAAGCAAGGGATTTATGGGTTCAGAAATGCTAGTATGGAAATAATGTTGCAAGATATTCAAAACTTTTCTAATGATAAAGATAGCGAATCGCTTTTCTTAAAATCCAACTTTAGAAGTGATAAAAATATTTTAGATTTTGTTAATTTCATTTTTGAAAAAGTGATGACAAAAGATTCTACAGGTGTTGATTATTTAAAAACTTCAATGTTAAGGGGAGAGCAAGAATTTCTTGCAGGCAAAGAAAAACCTGTCCAAATTTATATCGCCAAGAAAAGAGAAAATGAAGAAACTCCAAGCAAAGATGTTTATAGCGTTGAAGAAGATGAATTGAGATTAGATAGTGATAATAATGAAGCTGCAATAATTGTAAAAAAGGTTAAAGAGTTCTTAAATAGCGAAATTTATGATTTGTCATTAAAATCAATGAGAAGAGCTGAACCCAAAGATATTGCGGTTTTGTTCAGAAAGAGAAGTCAAACTATGAACCAATGTTATCAGAAATTGCTTCAGTTAGGGATTAATGCTGTAACAGATTCAAAAGAAAAATTGTTCGACAGTATAACAATACAAATAATTTGCAATTTGTTAAAACTCACTCTTTCAAAAGATGATGATATTGCATTAGCAAGTGTAATGCTTTCTCCTTTTGGAGGATTCGAGATGACAGAACTAGCACAAATTTCATTTACTGAAAACATGAATACTTTTGCGCAGAAAGTAGAAGCTTTAAAAGAAAAAGATGCTAAAGTTAGGGGCTTTTATGAGTATCTAGAAGATTTTAAATTTAGGTGTGGATTGAAAGGGGTTGTAGAATCTTTAAGAGAAGATGTTGCGAAAGTCAACTTATTTGAAAAACTTTCTAAAAATATTGATGAGAAAATTGAAAAAATAAATTTAGATAATTTTTACAAATTTATTTATACCAATGATGCCGAATTTAATGTCCCTTTTATAATTGAAAGCTTTGAAAAATTATCAATAAACAACAATATTGTTTCTCAATCAAACAATGCTGTTTCTTTGACTACAATACACGCAACAAAAGGGCTAGAGTATCCTATTGTTATTTTGGCAGGTTGTGGAGATAATTTTGAAAAAAATAACACAGATTCTTTTGCAATTTCTAAAGAATTTGGACTTGGAACTAATGTTTTTGATAACATTTCTTTGACTAAAAGTCCAACTCCTGTGTTGAATGCAATAAAATTGCAAAACAAAAAACGAAGTTGGATAGATGAAATAATGATTTTTTATGTAGCTCTAACTAGAGCGAAAAATCATTTGGTATTGTGTGGAGAACTTGATGAAATTTATTTCAAACAAAATTTAGAAGATTGTAGTAGTTATTTCGATTTATTATTTTATGTTCTTGGAAATGGGGCAATAGACAGGATAGAAAATTACAATAAATTTAGCAATGGTCTATTTGAACTAAAAGTTGTTCAAGAAGAAAAAATTGATGAGAAGACGGAAAAAGCTATTGAAAAAAAGACTGATTTTGATATTGAAAAAATTAAGAGCGCATTAAATTTTAATTACAATCATATAAATTATGAACTAAAAAATTCTGTATCAATGTTAAATGAACAAGAAGTTAAAGATATTAGTTTTTCTAAAATAGGAGTTGAAAGGGAAGCTGCTTTAAAACAAGGAATTTTAATTCATTTAGCGTTGCAGTTAATTGATTTTGATAAAGTCAAATCAATAAATGATATTAAAGAGCAAATATATCTTTATAAAGAATTGCAAGAAGGAAGTTTAGATTTAGACATTTTATTTAAAAACATTTTAATTTTGAAAGAATTTTCTCAAGAAGGGAAAACTTTTAAAGAAAAAGAATTTGTAATGTCTGTCCCAATAAAAGAAATAAAAGACAATGAATGTGAAGACAGGATAATTATTCAAGGCATAATTGATTATTTTGTTATAAAAAAAGATGAAATTGTTTTAGTGGATTATAAATACACAAATACAACAAATTCAGAAGAATTAAAGCAAAGATATAATAAACAAATAGACTTATACAGCAAGGCTCTAATAAAAGCTTTTCCTGAGAAAAAAGTTTCAAAATATTTGCTATCTTTAAAATATGGAAAGCTAATAGCTTTTTAAAGGATTAAATGTTATTTTAGTCCTTTTTTTCTTATTTTTGATAAAAATAAAACGATTTTTTTGCCTTTATTTTAAAGCCAAATAGAACATTTTAAATTAAAAATATAAAATATTTTAAAGAATTTTGACGAAATTGTTTGTAAATATTTTTTTATGTGTTATACTAAGCTTGAAAAAAAGGAGTTGTGCTATGTTTTATTCATTAACAGCTGATATAAGCAGTGCAATAGTTTCATTTTTTACTCAACTCACAGCCGCTATTGGATTTGGGGGATATTTAGGTATCGCTTTAGGAGTTGAAGTATTTTTTATTTTACTTTTTCTTTTAAAGTCTGCTTTTTCTTATGAAGCAAGATTGAAGAGGAGTTTAGATAAATTTAATAGTTGGCTATTTACTCAAAAGAAAATTGACACAAAAAATATTAAAGATTTTAATAATTTAGTAAAAAAGGGTCCTAAGAGATTTATTTATTTTTGGCAACAATTTATATTATATAGAGAAAAAGGTCCTACTCACTATATGTCAGAAGAAAACTTAATTGATAAACCTTTAAAAACAAGTAGTTGGAGTAGCAATATTAAAAATCTTACATTAGTTACTTCTGTTTGGGCTGTTATTAGTTTGCTTTTTGGTTTTGCTTCTCAAGCTGGAAGTGCATTTTCACTAAACCTTTTTGCTATAGCCTTTGTTAGTCCTGTTCTTGTTTTGCTTTTAGGAATGATAACAATAATTGTTTTAAAAGCAAAAAGAGTTTTAAATCTTGATGATATTTATCACAACTACCATATATTTGCTAGATTTATTACAAATGCTTGCGTTGATTTGCCTGGATTTATTGATTATGATTTATTGTTCACTCAAAAAGAGATTTCTAGAGGAAATCCTCAATTAAGAGAATTTTATGAAGCGAGAGCTAGAAAAGCTAAAGAAGAATTTGAAAATGCTAAACAAAACGAAATTGAATATGTTGAATACAATTTTGAGAAAGCAGGAATTGATGGTTCATTAGTTCTTGAAAGAGCCATGAAAGAAAGCGAAGCATATTTAAACAAAAAACAAAGCATTTTAACCAAAATTGCTGATATTGATATGCAAAGCGAAGCATTAAAAAGAAATTACGAAAACACGCAGAAAGAATTGCAAAAGAAAATTCAAGCCACAAAAGAAAACATCGCAAAATATTTGCAACAACAAGAAGCAACTACCAGCCGTATGGAAGTAAGCTTTTTAAGAAAACAACAAGACCAAGAAAGGTCAAAACAAGAACAATTACAACAAGAGTATGACCAAGAAGAAACAAGATATGCTATCTCTAGTGATGAATTGAAAAAATCTCTTCAAGACCTTCAATCACAACTTGAAGATTCTAAAGAAGAAGTTCAAAAAGCAATGATGGCAGAATATCAATCTTTTTATGAAAAAGTTTCAAAGATATCTTCTGAAAGAGCAGAGAGAAAAGTTAAAAACGAGATCACACAACTTCGTGATAAAGCTGCTGAAAGCGACAAACAATTAACAATAGTTCAAACTCAGATAAAGAGATTACAAGATGAAAATGAAACTCTAAGAGAAGAACTTATTAAATGCGGTGCTAAGTGCGGAGAAGAAATTGTATTAGGTAAGTATGACGATAATGGAAATTATGTTTATGAAGATGGTTCTTACCATGATCCAGATGGCAATTTCCATGACAAAGAAGGAAATGTATATGATGCAAATGGAAATCTTTTAGATTATAGAGAAACAGCATTTTCTAGCAAAGAAGATAATTCAAGTCAAAATGTGGAAGATGATGCAGATTTAGATGTAGCAACTGTTGAACAATTTGGAGATAATACTATTCAGATTGCAAATGAAAACCCTTTAGAAGAAGAAAAACCTGCAGAACCAGAAAAAAGGAAAAGAGGAAGACCAAGAAAGCCTGTAATAGAAAATCCTGAGCCAAAGGTTCCTAAAAAGAGAGGAAGACCAAGAAAGGATAGTAAGCAGAATGAAACGATTTCAACAGAATTAACTCAAGAAGAAAAAACAACAAAAAAGAGGAGCCCATATAAAAAGTCTGCAGGCAGAAAACCTAAGAAGAAAACAACAAAAACACAAAAAGCACCTACACTATCACAAATTAGTAAGTTGATTTCGGAAGAGGAAGACAAATTAAATAAAATGAAAGCTTTTATTAATTCAGAAATCGATGATGTTATGAATGCAAACGAAAAAGAAGAAATCAATAAGGAAAAAGATGAAATTGCTAAAGCTGTTGAAGACTTAAAAGCTAAGGCTGAGAATGTTAAAAAAACAGAGAAATCTGAAGACGAGCTTGCAAATATAAACGCTAGATTAGAAGAATTAATAAAAGAAATTTCAATCTTAAATAACAAAAAATAACAAAAGGAACTTTCTTATGAAAGTTCTTTTGTTTCTCATCTTTGTATGATTTACAAATAGTATGATTTACAAATATAAATACTATTAAAAAAATTTTTAGCAATAAATTTACTATTAATAATAATTAAAATTATATTTATACTTGTTTTTTGATTTTGTTTATGCTAAAATTTTTAAGATTAAAAGATAAATTAAAAGGAACAAACTTATGACAAACGACAAAATAAGAAATATTGCAATTATAGCCCATGTTGACCATGGTAAAACATCTTTGGTAGATGCTCTTTTAAAGCAAGGAATGGTTTTTAGAGATAACCAAACTGTAGAAGATAGGGTGATGGATTCAAATGATTTAGAAAGAGAAAGAGGAATAACAATTTTGTCAAAAAATTGCTCTTGTGTTTATAATGGAGTTAAGATAAATATTATAGACACTCCAGGACACGCAGACTTTGGTGGAGAAGTAGAAAGAGTTTTAAAAATGGTTGATGGCGTGTTGCTCGTAGTAGATGCATATGAAGGACCTATGCCTCAGACTAGATTTGTTTTAGAAAGAGCTTTAGCGCTACAACTCAAAGTTGTTGTTGTTGTTAATAAATGCGATAGACCAGATGCAAGAATTAACGAAGTAGTTGATGAAGTTTTAGAGCTACTTATAGATTTAGATGCAAATGAAGAACAACTAGATTCTCCTTTTGTTTTTGCTTCAGCTAGAAATGGAGTTTCTTCTTTAGATCCTCAACAAGCAGGAAAAGATATGGTTCCACTTTTTGAAACAATATTAAAACATATCCCTGCTCCTGAAGGAGATGATAAGGCTCCTGCCCAAATGTTGATTTCATCTGCTGAACATAACGATTATGTAGGGAAACTTGCAGTTGGGAAAATAAGTAGAGGAAATCTCGTTGTTGGTCAAAATGTTGCTTTATGTAATTATCACGACAACAAGAAAAATGTTCGTTCTAAAATTGTTAGTTTGTTTGTTTTTGAAGGCTTGAAAAAAGTCCCAGTTCAAGAAGTTAAAATGGGAGATATAGCTTGTGTGGCAGGACTTGAAGATGTGCAAATAGGTGATACTATTTGTGATGTAAGTTCAATCGAACCTATTGAATTTGTTAAAATTGCAGAGCCAAGTGTAGAAATGACCTTCATGGTTAATGATAGCCCTTTTGCAGGTAAAGAAGGCAAGTTTGTTACATCAAGACATTTAAGAGATAGACTTTATAAAGAAGCTGTAAAAGACTTGTCTTTGCGTGTTAGCGATGGAGAAACTGCCGAAAGATTTAAAGTCTGCGGTAGAGGAGAAATGCATTTGTCTATTTTAATTGAAAACATGAGGCGTGATGGATACGAATTCCAAGTTTCAATGCCAAAAGTTTTGATTAAAACAATTGACGGAGTTAAGTGTGAACCTATAGACAGACTTTTCCTTGATGTTCCAGAAGATTGCACAGGTGTAGTTATGCAAAAAATGGGAGTAAGGAAAGGCGAACTTGTAGGAATGACTCCTCATGGTAAAAGGATGAAAATGGAATTCACTATACCTTCTAGAGGACTGTTTGGATTTAAAAGTGAGTTATTAACAGACACTAGAGGGGAAGGTATAATCAATTCAATTTTCTTGGAATATCAACCATGGAAAGGAGAAATTAAAAGAAGAGAATATGGCTCTTTGATTGCTCACGAAAGTGGGGAAGCTGTTGTATATGGACTTTTCAATGCTCAAGAAAGAGGAGATTTGTTTATTAATCCAGGGACACCAGTGTATGCAGGTATGGTTGTAGGTCAGAATCCTAAAGGAGATGATATAGTTGTAAATGTTTGTAAGAAAAAACATCTTTCAAACTGTAGGTCATCAGGTTCCGATGATGCTTTAAGACTAACACCACCAAGAAAGATGTCGCTTGAAGATGCAATAGAATTTCTTGCTGATGATGAAATTTTGGAAGTTACACCAAAGAGTATGAGAATTAGAAAAATTATTCTTGATCACAATATGAGATTAAGAGAAAAAGGAAAGATTTTAAGAGGGGAAATTTAATGAAACCTGAGGATGGAAGGGATTTAAGAAAAGCCTATAAAAGATTGATGTGGTTTTTGTTATGTATATTTTTAGTTGATGCGTTTATTGTCTTTTTATTAATCAATTATGCTAATTTAAGCCCTGTCTTGTCTGGGTTTATAATAATTGTCTTTACATCAATAGTCTATTTGTGTTTTTATCTAATATGTGATAAAATAGATAAAAGAAAGAAAATAGAGCAAGAAAGAGAAAAATATAAAGATCCATTTTCTAAAAAATAGGAGGCAGGCAAATGGCCAAAGATTATAAAATACAACCACATAATTTAGAAGCTGAGCAAGCGGTCTTAGGCTGTATATTAATTGACAATCAAGCTCAGATTGATATTTTAGCAATAATGAATGAAAAAGATTTTTATTCAGAAGCTCACAGTCAGATTTATAAGTCTATGAGCAAAATTTATGCAAAATCTATTCCTGTAGATTTTGTTACTCTTACTGACCAATTAGAAAAAGAAGGTTTGCTAGAAAAGGTTGGTGGAATTGATTACATAATGACATTGACAAATACAGTTCCTTCTGCCGCAAACTTTAAACATTATTGTGATATTGTAAAAGCTGATTCAATAAGGAGAAAGTTAATTCACTCAGGCCAAGAAATTATAGAAGATGCTTTTGATAATCAAGACAAAGACAAATCTTTGCAATTTGCTGAACAAGTAATTTTTGAAATTGCAGAAAAAGAAGGAAGATCGAGCCTAGAGCATGTTGGAAGAAATGATGGAGCAGTAAAAAAAGTTGTTGATAAGTTTAGTGAAATTGCAAAAGATCCTACTATATTAAAAGGTATTCCAACAGGATTTGATGAGTTTGATAAAATAACAAATGGACTCCAAAACAGCGATTTAATTTTGCTTGCAGCCCGTCCTGGTGTAGGAAAAACTTCGTTTGCTATGAACATTGTTGTTAGAGCAGCAACAGAATTAAACAAAAAGTGTGCAGTCTTTTCTCTTGAAATGAGTAAAGAACAGCTTATGCAAAGAGCAATTTGTTCGTTGGCAAAAGTGAGCATGGAAAGGGCTCTAAAAGGCGAAATGGATGCAGAAGAATGGAAAAGAATTTGGGCTGCAAGCAAAAAACTTGAGCAAAGTGGACTTTTTGTTGATGATAGCTCTATGACAACGCCAGCAGATTTGCTATCAAAATGTAGGCGGTTGAAAATGCAAGAAGGCTTAGATTTAATCATGGTTGACTATATTCAACTGATGACTTCTGCAAGAAAAGCTGACAACAGACAACTAGAAATTAGTGATATTTCTAGAACTTTAAAAATTGCAGCAAAAGAGCTTAATGTTCCAATTATAGTTTTATCTCAATTATCTCGTGGAGTTGAAAGTCGTCAAGATCATAGACCATTATTGTCAGACCTTAGAGATTCAGGGGCGATAGAACAAGATGCAGATATTGTTTTGTTTATATATAATCCAGAAAAATATAACGATGTTCCGCAAGAAGATGAACCAGGCACTGTAGAATTAATTATTGCAAAGCATAGAAACGGTGGAACAGGTACAATAAAACTTAGATGGATTGGGCAATATACAACATTTGTTAATCTTAAAGACAAAGTGTTTGTCCCAAAATCAAACAAAGTTGATGTGGCAGATATATCTGAAACACCAGTTGATAATGTTGATATTGATGTATTTGATGAATAAGGAGGAATGGTGGAAGAGGAAAAAAAGAAATTTAACAAAAAGTGGTTAATAGTTATTGCAATTCTTGTTCTTATAGCAATCATAGTCGTAACTATAATTCTTTGTATTCCTGGTAATCCAAAGAGTGCAGTTGAAGCATTAAAAAAAGAGGAAAAAAGTGGGCTTTTACAAAATTCAACAACCCAAAGTCTATATGACAACTTTGAACAAGTTGTAGCAGAAAGTTCTATAAGTTCATATAGTCAAGAAATGCAAGATGTTGAAACAATTTTGTTAAATATAGAAGTCATTGTTGATAAATACACCGATTATGCAATTTTCTTTGAAGAAAATGAATATTTTTATGATAATTATAAGCCACTGACAAATTCTTTAAATGAAATACAAAATTATAAATCGGAAATAGTTTCAGAGCTAGAAACAGTAAAGAATGAATATAACAAAGACTCTTCTGATTTCTTAAGAAAATCATGGATAAATGTAAGAGAAAATTTTGTAAATATGCTTGATAAGTATTGTACAGCATTTTCAACTTATAGAGATATATTTTTAAATAGCTATTTTGGTTTAGAACAAAACTTAGCTTCTAGTTTAACAGTGAATGCAGTATCTGATTATTTATCAGTTATAAGAGATGATTTTAAAGATTTGGCAAAAAAAGATACTGCTGATAAAAATTTCACCGATTATTCTTACTCCAATAGAGTGATTACTATAGCATTTGATACATTTGTAACAAAAACAGATCAAGAAATTTCTGGCGATATAAATAATTATTATTTCGATGAAACAATTTCACAAAAATATGAAAAAATTAACAGCTTTTATTCAGTTTATAACCAAAAAAACTTATATCAAGTTATATCTTCAGCTTATTTAAATATTGATACTATCACATTTGTAAAAGTATTTGAAGGGATTACAGACAACGAAGGTATTTATCTTGCACTCAAAGAGTTTTTAGGGGGTAAAAATGCTTAAAGTTAGAAAAAGTTTATTGGTCATATTATTCTCAATGATTTTGTTTGCGAGTGCTTTTATTATGTTTGGGTGTGGAGATTCAGTCACAACAGCTCAGTTATTTGAAAGATTAGACAATTTCGTAGTAAAAATAAATGCAGATGATGGTTTCTTGCAATATAATAGGTTTAAAGAATTTAATAAATACAATGAAGAAGGGACTCTAGAAGAAATTGATTCAAATTATCAAACAACAATAAAAATAGCACTTGATTTTGTTGAAGAATATTATATCAAATATGGTTTAATTAATGAAAATTATAATTATTCTGTTATTGTAGAAAATTTATCTCAAGTAGAACAATCTTATGATGAATGCTTAGAAAATTACAATAATTTATTAGCTGTTAAGGACAATAGTTCTCAATTAATTTACAACGGATTTGCTTTGCATTATCAAAGTGCTTGCATTGATTTTATAAATAAAGTTTATGATTTAGCTTTTTCTATTAAAGATTCTTTAATTAGCGATTTAAAATTAATGGACATAAATTTTACGAAAATTTCGGTAGATGAAGCCAACACTTATTTGGATTTTGTTAGGTTGGATATAGCTAATGATTGCAAAAAAATATTAATAAATGATTGCAAAGGTGTTAAATTTGTAGATAATTCAATATGGACAAGTTGTGGCACAATTTTAAATAATATTTATGCAATAAACGATATAACACTCACATATCAAAAGGGAGAGCAGTTTGTATTTATAAATAGCATAATCACAAAATTATCAAAAGAAAGAGCAAATGTGAATAAAGCGCTAGAAAACTTTTCAATTTATAACTATGTTACTAGTGGACAATATGGAGATTTGGCTTCTTATGAAGCAATTGTTCCTGATGCAACAAGATTTTATGCTCAAATTGAAAAATATTATGTTGGAGCAGGAGAAAATCAAAGTTACTTAAATAAATTAATTGAACAATTGACCAGTTTGTATAAGTAAGGAGATTTATGAACGACTATAAACTTATAGCAGAATTACTTTTCCCAAATATTGAAAAAACAGATGAGATATTAAAAAGATATCCATCAAGGGATTTAAACAATGGGGAGCAAGTTACGAGATTTGCACCAAGTCCTACAGGCTTTATGCATATAGGCAATTTTTTTCAAGCTTTTATAAGCTACAATATTGCTAGGCAAAGTGATGGAGTTTTTTACTTAAGGTTAGAAGATACCGATTCCAAGAGAGAAGTAAAAGAAGCAAAAGAAATAATTTATCAGATTCTTGAAAAATTTAATGTTTTTCCTACTGAATATCAGACTCTTGAAGGAAAGGATATAGGGAAATATGGGCCTTATGTTCAGAGCCAAAGAGTAAATATATATAACGCATTTGCTAAAAAATTGGTAGAAGAAGGCAAAGCCTTCCCTTGCTTTTGCAAAAAGACAGAAGGAAAAGAAGATGTTTTAAAATTAAGAGAAAATAAATTTATTGAAGATAATGAAAAAGAGTATGACCCTTGTAGAAATTTGTCTTACCAAGAAGTAAAAGAGCACTTAGACAAAGGCGAAAAGTTTGCCATTAGGCTTAAAACTAAAAATGACGGCTCACAAAGAGTTAAATTTTATGATTTAATCAAAGGTGAAATAGAAGCAAAAGCAAATAGTAAAGATTTTATTTTGTTGAAAAATGATGGAATTCCTCCATATGCCTTTGCTCATGCGATCGATGATACATTAATGGGAACAACTATTGTTGTTAGAGGAGAGGAATATATCTCATCAACTCCAATGCACATAGAATTATTTGAAGCGTTAGGTTTTAAGCCTACTAGTTATTGCCACAATCCTTTAATTTGGAAAATAGATGAAAATGGTAAAAAAAGGAAAATTTCAAAAAGAAAAGATCCAGAAGCTGATATGAGATTTTATTTTTCCGAGGGCTATCCTAAAGAAAGTATTCTTGAATATTTATTAAATTTAATAAATTCAGGTTTTGAAATTTGGAGAAAAAACAATCCTACTCTCTCATGGGAAGAGTATAAATTTGGAATAAAAGATATAACAACTGTAGCGCCTGTATTTGATATAGTAAAATTAAACGATATCGCCAAGAATATAGTTGTTCAAATAAGTGGTGAAAAATTATTTGACAACTGGGTTAAATGGGCAAAAGAATATGATGGCGAACTAGCAGAAGAACTTGTTATCAATAAAGAAAAGTTTGTCAAATTATGCAAAATGGAAAGAGATGATACGGCAAAGCCAAGAAAAGATATTTATAATTACAAAATGTTAAAAGAATATTTTTCTTATGCGTTTAAAAAGCCTAAAGTTGTTGTTGAAGAAAAAGATATTTTTAAAGATTTTATAACAAATTACAAAAATAGTTTTATCATGCCAAATTCTAATCAAGAATGGTTTGACCATATAAAAGATATTGCTGGACAAAACGGGTTTGCGATAGATAATAAACTTTATAAACAGAATCCTGAGGCTTACAAAGGCAACATTGCAAAAGCTTGCGAGTTTGCAAGAATAGCATTGACTGGACAAAAAAGTGGTCCTTCATTATATTATATTATAGATGCTTTAGGTGAAAGTGAAGTGCGTGAAAGATTGGAAAGCGCAAGTAAAATTTGACATAGTAAGTCAATTTTGCATATATAAAGAGTATGGCAAATGAAGAAAAATGCTTGAATCTTACAGGGGAAGAAATGGTAGCACTCGCGACTAGCTTTTCTTTATGTATTGCAAAAAAAATGACTCCTAAAGAGTTATGTCTTATGCGAACTTTTTTTCAGGCTGTTGCTTCAAATTTATCAACTATAGAATTTACTGATACTGTTTGTAAAAATAGAAACTAAGCTTTTATCAAAAGGCTTAGTTATTTTTTTTCATAATGTTTTACAAAAGCAAATATTTGTGGTAAAATAGGAAAAAGTATGCAGGCATAATTTAGTGGTAAAATGTGTGCTTCCCAAGCATAATTCGCGGGTCCGATTCCCGTTGCCTGCTCCAATTTAATTTTAATCAGCAAAGCTGTTTATATTTATTGTATATGAAATTAATAAGATACTGAATTTAAATAAAAGGGAGGAAGGACCGTACATCCTCGAGGCGTAGCGCAGTGGTAGCGCATATGGTTCGGGACCATAAGGCCGTGGGTTCAAATCCCACCACCTCGACCATATTTGTAGATTTTAAAAATTAAGTCATTAATTTAAGTATAATAAAAAAAGAAGGCAAGAGCCTTCTTTTTTAAAACCCATCGCGTTCTGCATCATTTGCATAATTTGTAGCATCAAATTCAGTGATTCCTCTAAATACTTTATCTCTTATTAAAGGAGTTAAAGTATCAAATAAATCATTTTTAATGTTTTCATATTTTTCTTTTTTGTCATTAAACTTGTCTGCAATTTCAGCTTTTTTATCTTCATCTGTTTCTTTATTGTATTGATTTTTTAGTTTTGTTAACTCTGCTTTGATGTTTTTTAAGTTTGTCATAATGTCTTTGACAACACTTGTTAAATTTTGCATCATTGTGTTTACTGAATCAGTTTCTGAGAAATTCTTAATTTCATGTTTTTTGGATTTCATAGCTTTGTCTATTTCATCGATAATTTCTTCCCTAGACCGTATGCTTATTCCTGTTAACACTGAAACAATCTTTGTTTGTTCAGGTGTAGTTTTTCCTTTTTCGACATATACACAATGGCCGGCAAGAACCTTTGTGGCACAATTCCAAATATCAGCAAGTTTTAAAAATTGAGGATTTTTCAGTGTATTATCAATTTTTCCCAAATCTTTTTCATCATCAGATCCATCATCAGATCTATCATCAGATTTATCATCAGATACATCGTCAGATTTTTCTTCAGCTTTTTTTGATTTTTTCTCTCTTTCTTCAAGATCTTTTTTCTGTTGTTTTAATTGTTTTTCTTGTTCAGTAAGAATAGATTTTTTTTCTTCAAGCTCTCTTTCTAATCTTTCTAATTCTGCTTGTTTTTCTTCGAGTTTTCTTTGTTGTTCGGCAATCTTTTCTAAAGATTTTCTTATATCATTTTCTTTATTTACAAGGTCACTTTCTCTTTCAGATACAGATCTTTTATTTTCGTCTAATGCATTTAACTCGTCTAAAAGAGCATTTTTTTCTTTTTCAAGGTTTTTGGATAATTCATTAAGATTGTTTTCTAGTTCTTTCAATTCTTCTGCTTTTTCTTTTAAATTTTTTGCCTCATCTTCTTCAGAAACATATTCTACTTCTTTTCCTGAAATTTCGTTTATAATATTTTTTACGTTATCTAACGAAGATGGAATAGAGTTAGTCATTATACTTTCATAAATTGGATTAGTAAAAGCAAAAAGTAAATTTTCATCAACTTCTTTTCCGAGTTGATCACAAAGAGTTAAGAAGATTAACATTTTTGCAGGTTGAATCTCTTTCTTAGCAAAAAGTTTTGATGCACTTACTTTTTCTTCTATTTTGTACAAAGCATATCTGATCAAATTTGATTTTTCTTTCATATCAAAATTTGAAATAGCTTCTATTATTGTTGGAGAACCTATAATTTCGGTGTCATTTACTATTAAATTTTGATTTTCCCCAATATCGTCAAAATATTGTAGGTTGTTACTGCTAGAATTGTTAGTTGATGTCTTAATATATGATGCTAAGTTTGGTGTGTAAGCAAGTTCTGTCATCATACTATATTGTCGCAGTATTTTTTTTGCATCATCAACCAAAGAAGGATCTACATCATTAACTAATTTTAAAATATTGCTTTTCCCAATATCTGAAGAACCCTTTTCCTCAATTTCTCCAATAACATCTACAACAAAGTCTACAAACAAAGGATTAATTTTTGAAGTAGATCTATAAATCAATAAACAAGCAATTAATATTGCAGTTCTTGAATTAGTGCCAGTTGCTAGCTTATTATAATTGTCTTCAAAATTTTCAGGCATAGAAATGCCTTTTTCTAAACAAAGGTCTTTTATGGTTGTAATTAGTTCAATAGCAGTTTTTGCAGTTTTAACCTTGTTTTTTTGTTCTTCTGAAAAATCTTTTAACTTTGGCCAATCCGATGAATTATTGGTTGGTTTTATAGCAGAAACAAAACTTCTAAAAGATGATGTATATTCACCGTCATCTAAAAAAGCAAAAATATCTAATGAGGAACCATTGCTTTTTATGTCTGGGTAAAAAATTTCTTTTGCAATTGATCCCAAGTTTCCTTTGTTAGAATATACAGAAGTTAATATTTTTTTTAAATTTTCGTTCATTTTTCCCTCCTCAATCATTTAAATATTAATTGATTTATTTTATTTTATCACAAAATATTTGATTTTTCAATACCTAAAAACAAAAAATACGCAAAAAATCCTTCTTTTTTATTATTTATTTGTTTTTTACTTAATTTTAAAAATTGTTCCTATATTTGTAGTTGCAACATCAATTTTTATATCTTTCCCTTCTTCAATTCCATCTTTTTGCAAGTATTTGCAAGTAGTATTATATGCAAGCAGAG
This sequence comes from uncultured Clostridia bacterium, assembly GCA_944349375.1. GTDB lineage: Bacteria > Bacillota > Clostridia > Christensenellales > UBA1242 > Caccovivens. Next base: position 15,122 of record CALVMV010000004.1, on the reverse strand, counting down.
GAGAATTGTTCTCTTTGCTAAGATGAGCTAACACAAATTGTCTAGTCCCTCCTAGTGCCAATCTTTCTAAAGCTTCAGCGCTATCTACATTTGATAAATGCCCATTGGGTCCATCAATTCTTCGTTTTAAAGATAATGGATACTTTGTCCCTTTATACAACATATCTTTATCATAATTAGATTCTATGTATATTATTCTACTTCCGCTTAAAGAAGACAATATTCGGTCATTAAAATGTCCTAAATCGGTAATAATTCCCATTTTCTTATTTTCGTTTTCAATAGCAAAGCCATAACAAGGGACATCATGAGGTAGATTTATCGGATTGATTTTTAAATCATTGATTTCAAAAGCATCACAAAAGACTTTGCGATTTTTTAAGGAAACCTTTTTTAATTTTTCGTCTAATCCAACCCAAACTTGTTGGTGAGCAAAAACAGGAATGTTATATTTCGATGATAACAAATCTACGCCTTTTATGTGGTCGCTATGTTCGTGCGTAATAATTATTGCGTTTAGAGAGGCTGGAGAAATGTTCAACGATTTAAGTTTTTCAATTGTTTGCGTAGCATTCAAACCATCATCAATTAGTATATTAATTTTTTCTGTTTGTAAAAAAGTTATATTCCCATCACTGCCAGAACTTATATTTACAATTCTCATAAGGTGATTTTATCACATTTTAGTAAAAAAAGCAATTTGCAAATAAAAAATTTAAAAGAATAGACTTTGTTTGAAAACTTAACAAAGAATATGTGTTCAAAGAGGAAGCATATTTTATAGATAAAATAGTGATAATCCAAACACAAAGACAAAAAAGAATAATTGCAATCAAAATGAATATTCTATTTTTCACACTTTAATTTTAACATTTTTATTAAACTTTGTTTTTTCGTAAAAAGATATTTTTTATAGAATAATATCATGTTTTGTCGCATTTGAAATCTTAGTTTATTATTTATAAAATTAAAATTGTGTGAAAATATTTGATTATAATATTTTACATAGTGCACAAGCTAAAACCGAACCAAATATAGAACAAAATAGAGCAACAGGTATTGCGTATAAAAGTCTTTTAATTTTAGTTTGTGATATATATATTGTTGTTACATAAAAAATTGTTTCGCTACAGCCCAATATTACGCAAGCACATCTTGATATATAGCTGTCTGCTCCATATTGAAGAAGAACATTGTTTAATATTGCATAGCTACCAGAACCCGTAAATGGACGAAGTAGAACAAGTTCAATAAGTTCGCTTGGGATGCCTAACAGATTAAAAACAGGAGAAACAAATTCAGCTAAAATATTTGTAATTCCACTATACCTTAACAAACTGACTGCAATCATAATCGCTGTAATATAAGGAAAGATATCTACAACTAGCGGTATAGATTTTTTAGCACCGATAACAAAAGTGTCATAGCAATTAACTTTTTTGTATAAACAAAATACCAAAATAAAAATGAATAACAAAGGCAAAATATATATACTCATTTTTTACCTCCGCAAAATTTTTTAGATAACAATTTAACTAAGAAGATTGCTAATAATGTAGTGCAAAATGTTGTAATTAAAGTTGGCAGTATTATATCTGCTGGAGAAAGCGAGCCAGCAGCTTGTCTTAAACTTATAACAGTAGTTGGGAGTAATTGAATTGAGGTTGCGTTTATAACTATCAGCATTATAATTGGAAAAGATGCAACTTCCGAGCCTGTATCCATTTTTTTTATTGCTTTGATTGCTAAAGGTGTTGAAGCATTTCCGAGTCCTAACATATTTGCAGAAATATTCATGGCTATAAGAGATTCTGTTTCTGAATCTTTAACATTAAAAATTTTCCTAATAACAGGGCTTAAAATTTTTGCTAGTTTTCGGTTCAGACCACTTGCTTCTACAAGTTCTAAAATTCCGAGCCATACCGCATAAACAGCACATAATTCGATGGATAAGGTTAAAGCTTCTTTTGACGCACCAAGCATTTGGCTTAAAACAGAAGACGGGTCTGTCCAAAACAAAAAGCAAATAGATGCTAAAACCATACAAAACCAAATCTTGTTCATGTAATTATATATTCTAGTAAGACTTTAAATATAATCGTTTTATTGATTAAAAAGAAAATTTGACTTTTTATGGAAAAAAGGATAGAATTGTAATGGAGAGAAATAATGTTTATAGGTACTCATGCGCATTTAACAGATAAGCAATTCCAAGATGATATAGATGACATTATAATTAAGTCCCAAGAGTATGGGGTAGATTATATAATTACTTCTGGATTCAATATTGATTCTTCTTTAAAAGCGATAGATTTTGCAAAAAAATATAAAAATATATATGTCTCAGTTGGAATATATCCTGAATATGCAGATGAGGCAACAGAAAAGAATTTAATGTTACTTAAAAGTATTGCGGAGGACGAAAAGGTAGTTGCAATAGGAGAAATAGGTTTGCAATTTACAGAAGGTATGCCAAGCGAGGAAGTTCAAAAAAGGGCTTTTATTAAACAATTGCAATTAGCTTATGAGGCACAAAAACCGATAATAATTCACTGTAGAGAGGCGATGGGCAAATTAATTCAAGTGCTTGAAGAAAACAAGCATTTAATTATTAATGGTGGCACTCTACATTGTTTTTCTGGTAGCTATGAAAGTGCTGAAAGATTTATGAATTTAGGGCTTAATATTTCAGTAGGAGGAGTTTCAACTTTTAAAAACGCACAAAATTTAAAAAATGTTTTATCCAAGATTCCATTAGAAAGATTAATGCTTGAAACAGATTGCCCATACCTTACACCTCACCCACATAGAGGGAAAAGGAATGCTCCATTTTTTATACCAACTATTGCTGAAAATTTGGCAGATATTAAAAAGGTTTCAATAAGAGAAATTGCTGATCAAACAACTAAGAATGCTTTGAAATTGTTTAAAATCGGAGGAGAGCATGCATAACTTTAAAAAGAAATTTGGACAAAATTTTATCACAGACACAAATTTGCTTAAAGCAATTGTTTCTGATGGTGAAATAAATAACGAAGATGAAGTGTTAGAAATAGGGGCTGGGGCAGGTTCTTTGACAAAACAGTTATCAGAGCAAGCAAAAAAAGTTGTTGCCTATGAAATAGATAAGGACTTACAACCTACACTTGAATCGTTGGAATTAAATAATGTAAAATTTATATATAAAGATGCACTAAAAGAGCCTATTAAAGAAATTGAAAAAGAGTTTAGTGGCACATACAAAATTGTCGCAAACTTACCTTATTACATAACAACTCCTTTGATTTTTAAGTTTTTAACAGAAACTAATAAAGTTACTAGTTTAACTATAATGGTTCAAAAAGAAGTTGCAGATAGAATCGTAGCAAAAGAAGGAAGCAAGGATTATGGGGTTCTTTCGGTAATGTGTCAATTTTATTCATTACCTAAAATCACTCGAATAGTCAAAAGACAAATGTTTTATCCAATCCCAAATGTTGATTCGGCTATTGTAACTATGAAAAAGAAAGAAATGCCAAAAGATATTAATATTTACCAATTTGAACATTTTGTAAAAAAGTGTTTTTCAATGAGAAGAAAAACCTTACTAAATAATTTAATTGGCTATAATAATATGTCAAAAGAAGATATTGTTAATAAATTAGGAGAAGAAATGTCAAACAAAAGAGCAGAAACACTTTCTCTCGAAGATTTTTTAAAAATGTTTAAACAATTTAAAGTCTGAATTTGTGAAATATTGTTGATATTTGTTATTTTTTTTGTTATAATGAAGACAATAAGATATCAAGGGGGATTTTGTGAATTCGCTTTCACTTTTAAACGATATTAGTTTTTGGGATAAAGTAGGGACTATATTTGATGTGATCCCTAAAGTCATTTATTTGTTGTTTGCATGTATTGCTAGTGCCGCTGATGCAATGCAACTTTTAGTGCGCAGAATGTGTGGACTTGATTTGTATTATGCAAATGGGCAAACTGTAGAAATGCAAGATCCTCTAACAGAGTTTATAACTGGAATTTTAGGCATAGGCGATTCTGCAGGTACCATGCAAGCGCTAAATACAACTTTTGTTTCTTTATCTATATTTGCTTTAATTTTGCTTGCTTTAACATCAATTATTGCTTTAATAAAATCTCATTACAACGAAGATACAGGAAAAACAAATCCAGTAAAAATCATATACAATGCTTTTAAATCTATAGTAACTTTTGCAATTGTGCCTATAGTTGTAATCTTGGGTCTTCAACTTTCTGGTGTTTTATTAAGGACTCTCGATAATATAACTGCTGCCGCAAGTACTGATGAATCATTGGTGGGGATTTATGGTTCTAATGCTTTGACCACATTTAAACCTAGTGGAGAAAGGGATGGAGAGAAATATTATACTTCATATGAATTGTTTGGACAAGGAGAATTGGCTACTGGCACTACAATTTCAGGACAACTTTTTAGGGCTGCAGCTTATGAATGCAACAGGGTAAGAAACGGCAACTATTCTGTAGATTATGTTAAAGGAAATAGCACATTAAATTTTGGAATTTTTGGGCAAGGACCTTCTTATGATAGTGCAGAAAGCAAACAGGAATATTTAGCTTATCAAATAGATTATGCCTTTATAAATAATCTGCAACTTAATAGTTCTGTACGTTATGAAGATTTAAAAGATGCAGCTAATGATGCGGGCGTTTGGGTTCAGATGTTAGACTTTGCAAGACTTACTAATATAAATTATTTCTCAAAATATAACACTTCTTTGATTTGGATATATTATAATCTTTGGAATTTTAATTTTATTGTTGGGTTTGCTGGAGCCTTGTCAGTGTTTGGCATTATGGTGTCCATAATTATTGGGCTAATGATGAGATTGATTAAAAGCGCTGCAATGTTTTTAATTTATCCACCACTTTTGGGTTTGTCGCCAATGGACGATTTTGGTGCATTTAAAAACTGGTCTAAAGAGTTTATAAAACAAATTCTTTCTGCTTTTGGTGCGATAATAGGAATTAATTTATTGTTCTTAATTTTACCTTTTGTTCAATCCATATCTTTCTTTGAATTTGATCTTTTGAATAGCATAGTGAATTTAGTGTTCTTAGTTACTGGACTGATAATGGTAAAAGATTTTATAAGTATGGTTGCAGGTTTCGTTGGTGGAGGAGATGTTTTCTCTACAGGCGAAAGCAACAAAGCAAATGTTGCAGGAGCTATCAAAAAGGGAGCAATGGCAACAGTTGCGGCAGGGGCAGTTCCTGCTGCTATGATTGCAGCGGCACCGGTTTTGGCTACACGATTTGGAGTAATGGGAGTAGCTTCACGTAGAAATAAGAAGAAAGTAACTGATTTGGAGTCTAGGCAGTTTGATTTAAACAAAGAAAAAAGAATTTTAGACTCTAAACAAAGTGATTATGATAAAGAAGTAGGTTTAGCTGAAGCTCGGTGGCAATTTAATAACAGAGCCGGTATGGATACAGCAAGAGCAAGCGATAGTTCTTTAGATAATTTGTGGACAAAAACACGAGCAGATGCCATTGCGGCAGGGAAAACAGCATCAGTAGCAGAAAAAGAGGCTTACGCTGCTGTTGACAAAGAACTTGAAAAAAGTGATGCAACATGGGCTGCTGCTAAAAAATCGAATATTTCAGGAGATCGTGCAGTACAAACTGCTGGATCAGCACTTCGTTCTCAGCAGGAGAAAGTGACCGACCAACAGAAAGAGTTTGACAAAATTGAAGGGAAACTTGAAAGAAGCACAAAGAGAAATTATTTAAAACAAGATGGATCTATGTCTGCAAAAGGTGTTGGACAAATGCTTTGGAATACTTCAACTTGGATAACTGGACCTTTAAAGATATTTGCTTCACAAGTAACAGCAGGTTTAAACATTGATAAATTAGCGAAATCTATGCAAGAATTGACATATACAGCAAGAGGTAAAGATTCTTCAGGAAATGATGTTGTGAAGAAGAAAGAATTTGCTTCCGAAGGTTCATGGCAAGCTAGATCTGAAAAGAGAAAGGAACTTCAAGAAAAAGCTACAAGATTAGGGCTTACGGGAGATGATGCTAAAAAGTTTGTTAAAGACGGAATGAAAGATGCTTTCGGAGAGTTCAGATTAAAATTGGAAGAAAATGTAGCAATAGCAGTGGCAAAGGGAATGTTAAAAGGCCTAGGAACATTGTTTATGAATTATACTCCTGGAGCAAACAAATCTTCTGCAGGTGTTAAAGCTACTGGAGATAAACTTGGACAAAAACAACTTGAACAACAAGAAACAACCAATACAAAACTAGAAAAATTAATAGAAACAATGGATAGCTTCATCAAGAAAGTAGGTGGAGGAACTCCTTGATTTTAAAAAACTAGAAATTTTATGATAGTTCAGACTGTAGTTTTACTACAGTCTGTTTTTTGTTGCATATAAATTAAAATTTTGATAAAATGTTAACATGAAAATTATAAAGGCTGAATATGTAACAAGTGCGGTAGAGTTATTAGGGTTATTAAAAGATGAGAAGCCTCAGTTTGCTTTTGTAGGTAGGAGTAATGTTGGCAAAAGCTCTTTAATAAACGCTTTATCGGGCAAAAAAAATTTAGCAAAAACATCTTCTACTCCAGGTTTGACAAAAATGGTCAATTATTTTTTAATAAATGATAGTTTTTATTTTGTTGATTTGCCTGGATATGGTTTTGCAAAAACTGCACACAAAACGAAGAAGGTGTGGGCAAAAGTTATTGAAGATTATTTTGAAAATTCGTCTAATTTGGCTACAGTATTTGTTCTTTTGGATATAAGGCATGAACCAAGTGAAAATGATAAAATGATGATAAAATATTTAATATTAAATCAAATATCTTTCAAAATAATTGCTACTAAATCTGATAAAATAGCAAAATCAAAAATAAAAAATTATCTTAGGGCTATGGCAAATCAATTAAATGTTAGGGAAGATATTATTAAAGCCGTAAGTATTCAATCAAAACAGGGATTAAATGAAATTTTAAAGTACATAGAAAGTTGCGTTGAGGTAAATTCGTAATGCAAGAATTGACTATAGAAGAATTAGGATATAATGGAGAAGGTGTTTCTCACATAAATGGAAAGGTTTGTTTTGTAAAATATGTTTTACCGAATGAAGTCGTACAAGCAAAAATAATAAAAAGCAATTCTAAATATTGTTGGGCTTTACCAGAAAAAATAATTAAGAGTAGTCCATACAGAATAATGCCTTTATGTCCATATTTTGGAAAATGTGGAGGATGCGATTTTCAACATATAAAATATGAAAAAGAGATTGAAATAAAAAAGCAAATTTTAGAAAAACAGTTAGACAAAATAGGAATAAAAAATTTAAAAATAAATAGTATTTTTGCAAATGATTATTTTTATCGAAACAAAATTCGTTTATATCCTACAGACTTGGGACTGGGATATCATGGCATAGAAGGAATGGTTTCTATCGAGAATTGCAAATTGGCAACTCAAATAATAGACAAAAATATAAAGCAAATATCAGAATTTGTTTTTGAAAACAAGAACATTTTAGGTTTAATTTATGTAGAACTTAGATGTTTTGATGACTTGATATGTATAAATTTCTTTGTTAAGAAAAAAGTTAATTTTGATTTTAAAAGTTTGGCTGAAAGATTAAGTAACAAATGTCAAATTTATCTAACCGTTAATGGTAAATCTTTTTGTTGTTATAGTAACAGTTTAAATGGTGAAAAAGTAAATCCTTGCGCTTTTAAACAGGTTAATAATAAAATAGCTGAAAAACTTTATAAAAAAGTTATAACTTATGCCAAAAACAAATCAGTAGCAAATTGTTATAGTGGTGCAGGACTTTTAAGCAAATTGCTTATTGATAATGGCGCATTAAATGTTTATGGATTAGAATTAGGAGAAAATGAACATCAAGAAGCTGAAGAGCTTAAAAGAGAAAATAATTTAAAAAATTTAATTAATATGAAGGGTGATTGTGCAGATTTGTTGCCAAAAATCTCTCGTGAGATTGATTTAATTATAGTTGATCCACCTAGAGGGGGATGTTCGCAGTCTGTAATTCAATCTATTTTAGATTCAAAAGCAAAAAATTTAATTTATATATCTTGTAACAATGTTACTTTTGCAAGAGATATAAGTTATTTAAAAGATTTTAAGATTATAGAAATTGAATTATATGATATGTTTCCTAGAACCGCTAATTTTGAAATTTTTGCTTACCTAGAACGAAAATAGTTTTATATTTTTATTTTTTGTGTTATACTACCACTATATAAGGAGAAAGTTTATGAGAAACGGCTTAAGGCCCAAAGTTATAGAGTATCAAGAAGCCTTTGACAAATTCGTCGCTGGTAGAAAAGAAATAAACACTGCTATTGAACAAGGAAAGATAGGAGATGTTTTTGATCAGCTTTTAGAAAAAGCTGAAAAACATGATGCTGTAGCAATGGATATTATAGCGTATTATTATAAATCAGGGATTGTAAACTACTTAAAAGAAAATTATATTAAATATTTATATTGGGAAACACTAGCTTGTGCAAAGGGGAATAATTTTGCGATAGAAAAAATGCAATTTATATACAATAATGCTTATGAAGAAATATTAGATAATGAAGATTTTGATGTAATTGCATATTTGAATAATTTAACAGAAGAAAACTTTATTTACTTTTTAGGGAAAGAAATCTCAAAAACTTTAGTAAAAAAACTAGAAATCAATGTTGAAAACTTAAGAAAAATGCCAGAAGAATTTAAACCTTTTAGAAATGAATACCTTTTGGAATTTAAAAAAGTTTTAAACGATGCTTTGCCAGAAATAATAGAAAAATTAAAATAAAGCCAAAAGCTTTATTTTTTTTGAAAAATGTTTTTTGTTAAAACAAGGCGATCAATGAGCATTCTTTCTAATATATCTATATTTTTGCTTGTTTTAGATAATTTTATTAGTGATAATATTAAGGAACTTTCACATCCTAAATAATGTAGGAATATTTTTGTTTTATCATGAGAAATAGTTAGAGCTTTAGGCATTTTAAGATTGTATATTTCTTGCAATGTTTTGATTTGTTTGCAAGTGAGAGAATACAATCTTGATGTGTTTAAAAATCCACCTAAGCAAAAAAGACATCTACTTACTTGTGAATAATTTTCAAACAATTCCTTCACAAGAGGCATATCATCTTCAGCGCTAATAAGTTTAAAATTATTTTCATCTAAAGCTTTCAAATACTCTTGTGCAAGTTTTTGATATTCATCTATTGTAAGAATTTTATCATCTTCATACAACATAAAAACCCTCTGAATTTATTTATTCGGAGGGCTATAATTTTGTGATTAGTTATTTCTAAAATCTGTCAAAAGGATTTCTTTGCTTTAAAACTAAGCTATTTCTTTTTGTAACATCATAGTAAATTTCTTCTGTATTAAGTTTTTTAGATAAGGCAATAGGTCTTTGAGCAGGACTTTTTTCCATACATTTGGTCTCATAGAAAGGAGTCATTTTTGCCTTAACAATATCTTGTCCGAAGACTTTTGCAACAACAGTCCATTTAGGAAGTGTTCTAAGTTCGCTTTTGTCAACCAAAGGTCTTCTTGATCTTTGAATACTTTTATTTCGTGTTGTGCCAGCATCACCTTTGTCAGATTTTGAAGTGCTTTCTTCTTCATGGAAAACTGTAGTTTCACCACAGGCTTCGGAGAAAGCTTGAATAGTAGAAGGATCTTCTGAACCTAAGAATATTTCAGTTTGAAAGTTTCCTCGTATATTTGTTGCTTCATCAGGTCCGTATTTAATATCTAGTTGTTTATAAGATTGCAAAATGATTTCAAAGAATATTTTTCTTGATCTTGCGATAGTAACCATGCTACCAAAGTTAGGAAACTTAGGCATATTTCCAAATTCGTCTAGTATAAAGTAGACTGGTCTAGGCAATGAACCTGATTTTCCTGTTTTTGGGTTAATATTATTAACTGCAACATCAACTAAAATTTTATACAACTGACTAACGCATAAAACTGCAAGACTGTATCTTTCAGGTTTGTGATCTGGAATTCTTAGGAAAAAGGCTGTTGGCTCTTTTACAAGGTCTTCGAATTTCAAATCTGTGGCACTTGTCATATATAGAATACCTTCATCTTCCAATGCGCCTAAAGTTGTTCCTAATTGACCAAGGAAAGATCTTTGAGTTACTGAACTTGTTCCACAAATGGTATTCATTAACGAGTGAACATGTGAGTTAATTGGATCTCTGCCTTCTGAGTATGCAGAAAGAGTTTTTAATGTGCTCTCTCTTTCTGACATTACAGCATCTCTGATGTTTGCTATTTGAGTTAAGTTATAGAAATTAAATTTTTCTCTTGTCATTCCAAGCCTAGGATCTCTGGAATCTTCTAGCATAGCTTGCATTATACCTAAAACAAAATCTTGACATCCTCTTGACCAAGAAGGATCTTTAGCTCCTTCATCTACTGGCGATATAGCCATGGCTATGTTTCTTAGATCGCTTTTCGCCACATCTTCAAGTTGTGCTTTTCGTGCTATAAGTTCTTTTTTCATAAGGTCATTATTAGGGAAAGCTTTTCCTTCAAATCCATACCATACATCGCCGTATTCTGCACCATCGATATCTTGTTTGTCAAATCGCTTATAACCGGCTTCTTCAGGAGTTACATTTGTAAATTTTTTAACTTCTGAAGCAAGGTTGCCTGCTTTTTGATAAGTGTCAAAAGCTCGTTCCATAGGATTCCATCTAGAAGAAGAGAATGGAGAATCTAGGTCCAAAACCATAATTCTATAACCTTCTTTTTTTAAGATGTTTGCATTGTCTTCAAAAAGTTCTTTTTTAGGGTCAGTTATAACCAAACTTGGTTTTTGTCCGCTGTGAGCTAAAATCCTTATAGTTGGATCGGCCAAAATTTGAGTTTTACCAGTTCCTGTAGTTCCTAATACAAGAGCATGGTTTTCTTTTTTCATGCAAATTTTGTAAGTTCCATTATCTTCTTTGTTATAAAAGACAAACCCTGTTTCTTTTAACGAGGGCAAATTATTCCAAGTAGTAAAAATTAAATTTTTGCTATTCTTTAAGTCTTCTTCTGTCATAAATTTTGAATCATGAGCTATTTCAAATTCCTCACCAGTTGTGGTTTTCCCTTTATTATTGTAGTCTGTTTTTTTCTTTTTTGTAGTTAAGCCTAACATCATTCCGATTAAAAAACCAGCGGCGGCTAAAGCGAAAGCAAAAGAAGAATTTAATGCTTCAGTTATCTGAGTAATTCCTTCGCCTAAAAAGTAACCTAATGCGACACCAATTCCATAGCCTACTATTGCTAAAATTAAAGAAAGAATTAAAGTAAATCTAAACTTTTTCATCATAACTCCTTAAGTTTAGGATATCATTTTTTAATTAAAAAATCAAACATATTTATTAACATATAAATTTAAATTTGATTAATTTATATAACTTAACAGAAACTTATGAAAAAAAATATTAAAACAGTTGATTTTTTTTATATAAAGCTATATTATACGAATAACGAATACATTGTTAAAAAAATTGTTTTTATGATAAAATAGTTGTCACAATAGACTTAAGAACTTTTAGAAAGGATTAGATATTAAGTAAAAAAATATCATTTATGCGTCCATGGTGAAATGGATATCACATAAATCTTCGGAACACATATTTTGGGGTTCGATAATCCCCATAAAAAAATTATCATTTTGCTCCCATGGTGAAATGGATATCACAATCGACTTCGGATCGATTTTCGAGGGTTCGAATCCTTCTGGGAGCACCATAAAACCCTCATAAATAAAGGGATTCAGTCACTTTTGTAAGTCGCTGAATTTTTATTGTTAGCAAAAAAATAACCCCTAAAAAAAGATAAAAATCTTAATTTGGGGGTTCGAATTTTAAGTGCTTAAAATGATATCTTTTTTTGTGAAAATGCTAAAAAATGGTCGATTGCTACAAATTTGTAACAAATTTTTCACAAATTCATGCAAGAAAACCTTTATTTATCGCATAAAAACGCATAGTGTCGTATAGTGATTTTTTGCAACATTTTTGCAAAAAGTAGGAATCTTTTTCAGTTTCATTACACCATAATTTCTGTTTTTTCTATAATGTTTTTTTATAATATAGAATTAAATCATTGTCTTCTATCATACTTGTTACAAACTCAGTGTAGCCAAAATGCAAGTAAATTGCAAGATTTCTGCTTTCTTTTGCTTCACTACCAATAGTCAAGAATTTTATGCCTTTGGATCTTGCAAATTCTTCTGCCATTTTAACAAGTTTGGAGATATGGCCTTGATTTTCATATTTTTTTTCGATTCTAAAAGCATTCATATTCGCAGTATCAGTTCCGTTGCATAATTCAGGTCGGTTTTTAACTGCCGAACAATTTGGTGAAAACAAGATAGTAACTTGCCCTATTGGGTCTTCATTATCTAAAACAACAAATGTTACACAATCACCATTTTTATTGTTTTCAATGTATTGTTGCTTCCATTTTAAATACCTTTGGTCATCTTTGTTTTGTTCTATATCTTTATTCCAAATACTTTCTAAATCACTAATAGTTGCCTTTCTATAATTAAACATAAAATTCCCTTCTTAATAAGATTTTCAACCTTATTATATCATACAACATAAGAATTTGTTTTTAAAAATATAAAATTTTTATTTATAATTGTTTTACATTTCAAAATCTTTCTTTTTTTGCTTTAACTTTTTCTTCTCTTCTAATAATTTTTCTAATTTTTCAATATCATCATCTATTTCTTCTTTACTTTGCTTTTCTTCGGTTTTATCAAAAGACAAAGCCTTGCTTAAAGCATTTGCACTTTCATATTTAGAAGAATAATCTAAATGTGAATATACATCGGCAGTTGTGTTAAAATTGGAATGTCCTAACCATTCTTGAATGTTTTTCATAGGGACTTTGCTTGCAACTAACAAACTAGCACAACTATGTCTTAAATCGTGAAAACGAATATGTTTAAGATGATTTTTTCTTAATAGTGTTCTAAATCTATTAGAAATGATATCGGGGTTTATTAAATCCCCAATATCATCAACAAAAACATATTCATCATATTTATGATTGTAACTCTTTTTAAAAAGTTCTTTATTCTTTTCTATTTCTTCCTTTCTTTCAATCAATAGACTTTCTATTTCTGGAAGCAGTGGCAATGTCCTATGACTTGCAGTAGTTTTTAAAGTGTCAGATAAATAAAATTGATTATCAACATGAAGAACTTTATGCTTTATTGTTATCATTTTATTTTTAAAATCTATTGCGTCCCATTTTAGTCCGACAAGTTCACTTCTTCTAAATCCATAATAGGCAGCAACTCTCACAATTAGTTTTAATGGAGATTTGTCTGTTACTTCAAATAGTTTTTCAAGTTCTTCTTTGTTATAATATTCCATTTTTGATTTTTCTTTTTTTATTTTAGGCATAAATTCATATGGATTTTTAGCAATTAAATCATCTCTATATGCAAGTCTAAGTGCTGGCGATAAAATAACAGCATGATGTTTAATTGTTATATTTTTATTTTTTCGTGTGTTTTTTAAATAATCATAATAATCTTCAATATGATGATAAGTTATATCTTTAAGTTTCAACTTATTACCAAAATGCTTTTTCATTATTTTCCAACATTCCATATAAGATTGATATACATTTGGCGATAATTCTTTTTCTTTTGATTTTATATAGTCATAAATGTAATCAATGAAGATTATATCATTCTTTTGTGCCGGTTGTGGATTTTCTTCAATAGGGTGTAAAGTAAATTTTTCAAGTTCAGTTTCTAATATTTTTTGTGCTTGTTTTTTATTACCTCTTTCTTTAAGACCTGTTGATATCCATTTCTGTTTATATTGTCCAAGATTATCTTTATAACTTATAACTGCATAAAGTGTGCCATTTCTTACTCTTACACTTCCTTTCATACTTGCTTTCCTCCCATCAAATATGCAATAACATTAAGTTTTGAAATTTTGTAATCTTTACCAATTTTGATAGATTTTATCTCACCATTCTTTAAGAGTTCATAAGTTTTTGTCCGTTTAATTCCAAGCATTTTTTGTAATTCTTGCACACCAACACAATCTGGAAATTCTTTAAACATGACATTATTTAATTCGTTAATTTCTTGCATTTTCACCTCACATCTCAAAATCTAATTTTCTTCTATGCTCACAAGAAGAAATCAAATTATCTAGTTTATTTATAAATTTCTTATTTCTATCCAACCTTACGTTTTCAAATATATTGATTGCATTTTTCTTATGCAAGTCAAAACGAATCCATGCTCTGTAATATTCATAACTATTACAATTATTACGAATAAAATCATCAAGACATATTCTTAAGCCGTCAAGATATATTTGTGGCAAATTATTATCTCTACCAATATATCTTAAATTTCTACTAAGTGTATTATAATTTAATCTTGTTCCATCTTCTTTAAGACAAATATAATTTTGGTTTGAAAATTCATAATTTTCATTTGTTAAACTATCGTTTTCATTTTTGAATTTTAAATCTAAAAGTAAGTTTTTTATATGTGGCAAAAGTGGATAAGTTCTGCATAAATTTTCTTTTTTATTTAACTTCCATTTGTAATAAACTTTGTTTATTCTTTCTTGTTCTATTGAATAAATTGTTATAGTATTATTTTCAAAATCAATGTCTTTCCACTCAAGACAAACAAGTTCTATTCTTGAAATTTGATATGTCATAATTAACTTGAAAAAGCATTCATATTTATGCCCCTTAATTACTTTTAAAAATTGCTTTGCCTCTTCGTTTGTGAATGTGTTATAAGAATTCATTTCACTTATATTAAGCATTTTAACCTCCTTGCAATAAAATAAAAAGTGTTAGGTATCCTAACAGCTTTCAGAAAAATGACGAGAAAACAAAAAATTGCTTGATTCTACAAAAGTCCTTTATTATAGGGCAATTTGTAGGTATCAAAAGCAATTTGTTTCTCGCTTATCCTGTTTTCTTTAATATCTGTATCTATTTAGCAATATTTTACATTTCATTGTGGCTTTGGTATTGTTCTATTAAATTTTGATATCTCAATTCTTCTAACTT